>JAFPAD010000071.1 GCA_017424405.1 Alistipes sp. | reverse complement strand
GGTAGAAGCAGAAACAACCCTCTGATTCGGCGCAGCAAGCATCGCCATAAGTGTCGAGGGCTTCATCAATGTTGAGGATGTCGGTGATGGCATAGCCAGCTCCTAAACCGCAAAACAGAGTCGCATTTTTCTTGCGCAGGAATAGGTAGTCGCCCACGGTTGTGATGCGAAAACCACAGAAATCTATCGCAGCATTCACGCCAACATCCCACGGACGAAGGAAATTGTAACGCGCTTCAAGCGAGAAATTTATGAAACTTTGGGTTGCGATACCCACGCTTGGCTCAAACTCAAAGTGATAGGTGTTTTTATCCTTGTTCTCTATCTTGCTGCCACCAAAGACAAAACCTGCCGAGAACCCCAGCCCGTTTGTGTATGACTGACCCTTGTTGGAGAATGTATTGTAATAGGCGGTTAGGCGTGCGCGGTTGAAAAATTCCACACCTGCGCGTGGCATAAAATGAAACGCCGTGTGTCGGTTG
Organism: Alistipes sp.; assembly: GCA_017424405.1. Classification (GTDB taxonomy): domain Bacteria; phylum Bacteroidota; class Bacteroidia; order Bacteroidales; family Rikenellaceae; genus Alistipes. The sequence goes on along the minus strand of JAFPAD010000071.1, from coordinate 13,859 downwards.
GTGCTATTGGTATAGGAATCATAGTCTTCGCTTGTTGTGACGCCCATACCTGCACCAACGAAGAATGAAATAGGTTTGCCCTGTCGGAAGTTGTAGTCCGACACTATGTCGTAGGTGGTGGGATAACTTCCACTATCGGCGTTAATAAGTCCGTTATTCACTCTAAAACCCACATCCCACGGCGAGCGGAAGTTGTATCGACCCTCAAGTCCTAACGATGAGAATGAGCCGAATGTTGCAATGATAACTTCGACCTCGCCAGTTGTGACTTTTCGCTCTGGAGCTTGCGCAAAGGCTGTCCCTGCGAGCAGGAGCAGTGCGAATGAAAGGATGAATTTTCTCATAGTTGAAAGATTTAAGCTTTATGCTAATTCAAATGTAGGAAAAATTGGTCGAAATATCAAAATATGTGATAAGAAAATGTTATGGTATAATTATAAGTGATACCCCCCCCCTAAAGAGTATAAGTATAAGTTATTTTTATAGTGTACGGCAAAAAAGAGTTGCCCTCCCAACGGAAAGACAACTCCTAACCTAATATAATATGTCGCACTGACTATCGGCGGAAACCACCGCGTGGCATACGAGGCATCTTCATATTGCCGCCCGCAACCATCTTCATCATCTTACGAGTGTCGTCAAACTGCTTCATCAAGCGGTTTACATCAGCCATAGTTGTGCCCGAACCCTTAGCGATACGCTCACGACGCTTAGCGTTGATAATCTCGGGATTCTCACGCTCGGCAGGGGTCATTGAGCCGATGATGGCCTCCACCTGCTTGAATGCGTCGTCTGGAATATCTACGTTCTTCAACATCTTACCCATGCCAGGAATCATCGAAGCGATATCCTTCAAGTTACCCATCTTCTTAATCTGGTTAATCTGGTCGATAAAGTCGTTGAAGTTAAACTGGTTCTTCACAATCTTCTTCTTCAAGCGACGTGCAGCCTCCTCGTCGTACTGCTCCTGCGCACGCTCAACGAGTGAAACCACGTCACCCATGCCCAAGATGCGGTCTGCCATACGCTCTGGGTGGAATACCTGCAAAGCGTCCATCTTCTCGCCACTTGAGATGAACTTCAAAGGCTTGTTTACAACCGAGCGGATTGAGATTGCAGCACCACCACGTGTGTCACCGTCGAGCTTGGTCAAAACTACGCCGTCGAAATCCAAACGGTCGTTGAATTCCTTAGCTGTGTTCACAGCGTCCTGACCTGTCATTGAGTCCACAACGAAAAGTGTCTCGCTTGGCTTAACGGCAGCCTTGATAGCGGTAATCTCCTGCATCATCGCCTCATCAACAGCCAAACGACCCGCAGTATCGACGATAACTACGTTGTAAGACTTCTGACGCGCGTAGGCGATAGCGTTCTCGGCAATCTGCACAGGGTTCATATTACCCTCCTCGGTGTAAACCTCTACACCAATCTGCTCGCCCAAAACCTTCAACTGGTCGATAGCGGCAGGGCGATATACGTCACCTGCAACGAGTAATACCTGGCGATTTTTCTTTGTCTTGAGCAATGATGCGAGCTTACCTGAGAATGTTGTCTTACCAGAACCCTGCAAACCTGCGATGAGGATAACAGCTGGCTGACCCTCCAACTTGATGTCGGTGGCTGTGCCGCCCATAAGCTGAGCCAACTCATCACGCACGATTTTGGTCATCATCTGACCTGGCTTCACGGCAGTGAGAACGTCCTGACCCAAAGCCTTCTGTTTAACCTCGTCGGTGAAGTTCTTGGCAACCTTGTAGTTTACGTCGGCGTCAATCAATGCACGACGTATCTCTTTGAGGGTCTCGGCAACATTAATCTCGGTGATTTTGCCCTCACCCTTCAATATTTTGAACGAGCGTTCAAGTTTGTCTGTTAAATTTTCAAACATTGTTTTATCTTGTTTTATTTACTTTCAATCGAAAAATCATGCAAAGATATAAAATCTTTACGACAACACTATAATATTTAGTGCTAAATTATTGCCGCAGACTGCAAAACTATCATAAATGGTAGTTTTTTTGTGGTTTATTTTTCGTATCTTCGCACTCCGAATTTTTAAGCAAAGGAGTATGAAAGAGATAAATCCCAAAGATACCACCCGCGCCGATGCTTTCGAGATGTGGATGCAGTCTCCTAATCCTATGGTGACATTTATCAAGACGCTCGATGTGTCGCGCCTTGTGAAAATCAGCCGCAGGAAGGGGTTGAAATTCAATATGTTGATGTGCTACTGTATAGGTCGTGCAGCGAGTGGTGTGAAGGAGTTTTATATGCTTCCCGTAGGCGGTAAATTGATGCAGTTTGACTCCATCGCGGTGAATACTATTGTCAACAACAGTCGGGGCGGCATCAGCTCTTGCGACATTGCATTCTCGGGCGATTTGTGGCAATTCAATAGCGATTACCTTGCGCTGACAAACTCTACTGCCGAAAAGTGCGAAAGTGTGTTTATTGACGAGGCAATGATCATTGGTACATCGGCGATGGTGGCTACGGAACTCGACGGCATAGTAAATCAATATACGGACAAATTCCTAAATCCGATGGTTATGTGGGGGCGCTATCGTAAGGGCTGGTTCAAGACCACTTTGCCCATATCGTTTCAATTCCACCACGTGCAGATGGACGGTGCTCATGCCGCACGGTTCTTGGAGAAGGTGCAGGGAGAGATTGATAATTTGAAAATTTAGAGAAAGATGTATTTTACAGGATTAATTATAGGAGTGGCAACATTCCTTATTATCGGTTTATTTCACCCGCTTGTAATCAAGGGTGAGTACTATTTTGGAACACGCATCTGGTGGGTGTTTGCATTGATGGGCGCAGTAACCATTGCGGCATCGGTGATGATTGAGAATGTTTTGTGGTCCACGTTGTTGGCGGTGTGGGGTGCATCGTCGTTTTGGTCTATCGGAGAACTCTTCGAACAGAAGAAGAGAGTGGAAAAGGGGTGGTTTCCTAAGCGCGAGAAAAAGTAAATTCTCACATCGAAGAACAGTTGAAAATCTAACTCGTTGCAGCCTTTTGTTGGTTGTGGCGAGTTAGTTGTTTTTATCCAATCATATTTTGTTGCTTGGCAAGTGAAAGATTATGAATAATCTTTGCAGATTTGCTAATTTTTTTTATTTTTGCCTTCTGTAGAATTGTGTATTTATACTAACCAAAATTATAATATGAAATTTTTGAAATTTATACCAGCCGTTGCACTTGGTGCGATTGCTGTAACGTCGTGTCAAAACAATGCGATTGAACGCGAGAGAGAGTCGTTGATGCCGGTTACTTTCGAGAAAGTAGCACTGGAGGATAGTTTTTGGTTGCCACGTCTAAAAACGCAGAAGGATACTTTGGTGCCATTTTCGTTGGAGAAAACCGAGCAGGCTGTTGAAAACTTGCGTCGTGTAGGCGAGTGGGTGCAGAAGGGTAAGGGTGAAAAACTTCTGAATTTGCCACGTTATGTGGCGTCGGACCTCTTCAAAGTGATGGAGGGTGCTGCATCGTTGCTCGCAGTGGAACGAGATGAAAAACTGGAGGCACAGATGGATCAGATAATTGATATTATTGCCGCCTCGCAGTGTGAAGATGGATACCTTTATGAGCTATTCTCGGTGCCTAAAGATATGCATCACCATCATGGCTGGGGTGCAGGCGATGGTCGTTATACATTTGTTGTTCATAGCCATGAGTTGTATAACATGGGTCATATGTACGAAGGTGCTGTGGCTTATTATCGTGCTACGGGCAAGCGCAAGTGGTTAGATGTAGCCGAAAAGAATGCTCAGCATATTAATCGAGTCTTCTTTGAGGGAGACCCTAACTATAACGGCGGTAAGCCAATCATGCAGGCTCCGGGTCATCAGGAGATTGAGCTTGCGTTGATTAAACTTTCGCAGGCTACGGGTAATAAACTCTATGCCGATATGGCAAAGAAATTTATTGATGTTCGTGGCGTAACATATTGCCCAGAGGGTGAGGGTGTGATGGCACCTTCGTATGCGCAGCAGCATCAGCCTGTGCGCGAGCAGCGTACAGCCGAGGGTCACTCGGTACGTGCTATGTATCTCTATTCGGGTATGGCAGACGTGGTGGCTGAGTTGGGTGATACGACGCTTAATCCTGCACTTGATGCCATCTGGCATGATATCATGGATAAGAAGATTCATATAAATGGTGGTTTGGGTGCTGTTCCAGGCATCGAGGGTTTTGGTCCCGAGTATGTGTTGCCAAATAAAGACACCTACGACGAAACATGTGCGGCGGTGGGTAATGTGTTCTTCAACTATCGTATGTTCTTGGCGTCGGGCGATGCTAAGTATGTTGATGCTGCCGAGGTGTCACTCTATAACAATGTGTTGGCAGGTGTAAATCTCGAGGGTAACAAATTCTTCTATGTGAATGTTTTGGAGGCTGATGGTAAGAAAGCGTTTAATCATGGTCGTGCGGGTCGTTCGCCATGGTTTGGAACGGCTTGTTGTCCATCTAATATGGCACGTTTGATTCCTCAGGTGTCGGGAATGATTTATTCTCACACCGACGATGATATCTACACAGCGCTTTATGCTGGTTGCTCAACTGTGGTGTCTTTGGCTGCGGGTGATGTGACTTTGAAACAGCAGACAAATTATCCATTCGATGGCAAGATTGTAATCGAAGTTGAACCAGCAGCCGCTGATAGCGAGTTTACGTTGTGGTTGCGCATACCAACATGGTGCGGTGATCAGTTTATTCCGGGAGAGTTATACTCGTATGCCGATAACAATAAGTCGAAGGTGGTGGCTACGGTGAATGGAGAGAAGGTGCGTGCGGCTGTGGTCGATGGTTATATGCCTGTGAAGCGCGCATGGCAGGCGGGTGATAAGGTTGAGTTAGAGCTCCCTATGCCTGTACGTTATTCGGTAGCTGATGAGCGTGTGAAGGCTGATGTAAATCGTGTCTGCATCACACGTGGTCCATTGGTGTATTGTGCCGAGCAACCCGATAATGACTACCCAGCCTCAAACTATATCGTGTCGAAGATTGGTAAGCAGGGTGAGTTGAGTAGCTTTACTGAAGGTGTTATGAATGGCATCTTTTATGTAACGCTTCCAGCAAAGGCTATGGTTGATAGCGAGGAGGTAGCTACGACATTGAAACTTATCCCTTATTACGCTTGGAATAACCGAGGCGATAACACAACAATGAATGTGTGGTTTGCGCGTAATATGCAGACAATTCTTGATGCCATTCCTCATACTGTGGGTAATGTGAAGAGTGTGAAGGCGAGTCATACATTTGAGTCCGATAGCGATATGGCAGTTGCCGACGGTAAGCAGCCAAAAAATTCGTTTGATGGCTCTATCCCTCGTTGGACGTCGTATCCTCAACTTGGCAAGGCGCAGTGGGTTGAGCTGGAACTAAAGAAGGAGCAACCAGTCGAGAGTGTGTCGGTATATTGGTATGATGATAAGGGCGGCGTGCAGCTTCCTATAGAGTGGTCGCTTGAGTACCGCGAGGACGGCGAGTGGAAGGCTTGGCAATTGTATAATACCGATAACTACAATGTTTTTGCCGATCAGTATAACATGGTACACCCAGCCGAACCAATCAAGGCAGATGCTATCCGTATTAATATGCAGCCTAAGGCAGATTCAACGGTAGGTATTTTGGAAGTTGTTGTCGAATAATAAGTTATAAGATATGAAGAAACTACAATTTTTATCGTTGGCGGCACTTGCATTGTGTGCTTGCCAAAATCAGAAGATTGAACGTGAGGTTGAGCCATTGACTCCCATGTCGTTTGAGAAAGTGACTTTGGAAGATGATTTTTGGCTTCCTCGATTAAAGATACAGAAGGAGACTTTGGTGCCATTTTCGTTGGAGAAGACGCGTTTCTCGGTTGAGAACTTGCGCAGAGTAGGACAGTATCTCAAGGGCGAAAAGGTTACCAAGCCATTCGAGGGTGCATTGTTTGTTGCATCTGATTTGTTCAAGGTTATGGAGGGCGCTGCCTATCTACTTATCTTGGAAAAAGATGAAGCGCTTGAGGCGCAGATGGATGAAATTATCGACATCATAGCGTCTGCTCAGGCTGCTGATGGATACCTATATGAGCATCATATCCTCCCAGAGCATTTGCGCAATCAAGGTAACTATTGGGGTACGGGGCATAAGCCTTACTCGAAGGTGGTTTATAGCCACGAACTTTATAACATGGGTCACATGTATGAGGGTGCCGTTGCCTATTATCAAGCTACGGGTAAGCGTAAGTGGTTGGATGTTGCAGAGAAGAATGCCCAGCACGTAAATCGAGTATTCTTTGAGGGCGATCCTGCGTACAATGATGGTAAACCAATTATGCAGGCTCCGGGTCATCAGGAGATTGAGCTTGCGTTGGTTAAGATGTATCGCGTGACAGGAAACAAACTCTATGCTGAAATGGCGAAGAAGTTTGTCGATATTCGTGGTACCGAGCAGAGTAAGAATGGCGCAGGAGCTCCGTCTGCCGAGTATTGCCAGGCGCATGTGCCTGTTCGTGAGCAGCATGAGGCGGTAGGTCACTCGGTGCGTGCTACTTATCTCTATTCGGGAATGGCTGATGTGGCGGCTATGTGTGGCGATACAACATTGATGCCTGCGTTGAATGATGTGTGGCATGATATTGTTGATCGTAAGATGCATATCAATGGCGGTCTTGGTGCTGTGCCAGGTATTGAGGGCTTTGGTCCTGCTTACGACTTACCAAATATGAATACCTACGATGAGACTTGTGCTGCTGTGGGAAATGTATTCTTCAACTATCGTATGTTCTTGGCATCGGGCGAGGCGAAGTATGTCGATGTGGCAGAGGTTGCGCTTTACAATAATGTGTTGGCTGGAGTGAATCTTGAGGGTAATAAGTTTTTCTACGTGAATGTTCTGGAGGCTGATGGTAGACGCCCATTTAATCATGGTACTGCAGGTCGTGCACCGTGGTTTGGTACAGCGTGCTGCCCATCGAATATGGCACGTTTGATTCCTCAGATTTCAGGAATGACATACTCTCATTCGAATGACGATATTTACACAGCGTTCTATGCAGCCAACTCTACCGTAGTGCCTTTAGAGGCGGGTAATGTGGCGTTGAAGCAGACTACTGACTATCCATTCGACGGAAAGATAACAATCGAGGTTACACCTGAGCAGCAGGGCACAGAGTTTACTATGTGGTTGCGTATTCCAACTTGGTGCGGTGAGCAGTTTGTGCCTGGAGAATTGTACTCTTATACCGATAATCACGCTTCAAAAGTTGTCGCAAAAGTTAATGGTAAACGAGTACGTGCCGAGGTGGTTGATGGTTATATGCCTGTGCAACGTGCATGGCAGGCGGGTGATAAGGTAGAGCTGGAGTTGCCAATGCCTGTTCGTTATTCGGTTGCTGATGAGCGTGTGAAGGCTGATATTAATCGTGTTTGTGTGACTCGCGGACCTTTGGTGTATTGTGCCGAGCAGCCCGATAACGAGCATAAGGCATCGATGTATATCTTGTCCAATGTGGCACAGCGTGGTGAGGTGGCAACATTTGATGAGGGTGTGATGGCTGGTATTGACAACATCACTTTGAATGCGTCGGTGTTGGTTGATGATGGCTCTGAGGAGATGGCAGTAGAATATGCTACGCTGAAACTAATTCCTTATTATGCTTGGAACAACCGCGGCGACAATATGTCAATGAATGTGTGGTTTGCCCGCGATAAGCAAACGGCTTATGATGGCAATATTCACACCGTTGGTAATATACGTGATGTCAAAGCAACGCATACTTGGGGCAGCGACGATGTTTATGCCGTTGCCGATGGAAAACACCCTAAGCACTCGTTCGACACCTCTATCCCACGTTGGACATCGTATGATGAAGTTGGTAAGGAGCAGGTGGTAGAGGTTGCATTGCGTAAGAAACAGCCTGTTGAGAGCGTGTCGGTGTATTGGTATGATGATAAGAGAGGTGTACATTTGCCTGAGTCTTGGTCGATGGAGTATAAAGATGGCGATGAGTGGAAGGTTTTTCAGCCATATATCACCGATCGCTTTGGCGTGGAACCAAATCAGTTTAATATGGTTCACCCAGAAAAGAGCATTCAGACACAGTATCTTCGCTTGAAGATTAAGCCAAAGTCGTATGCCGCAGTTGGAATATTGGAATTAATTGTAGAGTAGTATGATTGAAGTAGGATTGAAATATCAGAGTAGGGTGGTGGTGTCAGAGGACAACACCGCCCAAACACTCGGTTCTGGCGATATGCCAGTATTTGCAACTCCCGCAATGATTGCGCTTATGGAGAATGCCGCGATGAATGCCGTCGCTTCAGCACTTGCTGAGGGCTCTACTACCGTAGGTACAATGATGAAGAGTTCTCATATTAAGGCATCGACACTTGGTGCTACTATCACGGCAGAGGCAGAACTCGTTGCTGTCGATGGTCGTCGTTTGACGTTTGTTGTAAAGGCGTGGGACGACAAAGGTGTGATAGGCGAAGGTGAGCACGAGAGATTTATTGTTGATAGAGAGAGATTCTTGAGTAAACTTTAATTTTAATAGACGATGAAACGACTTTTGTTTGCGTTGGTAGCAACTCTCTGCGGAGTAGTTGCTACGGCGCAAATTGTTTGGCATGACCCCATGCAGGCTGGATTTGCAGTGGTGCAGAATCAAGCCTTTGTTGGAGAGATTGATGGGTATGCGCGCTTGCCTAAGCGAGCTGAAGATGTGGTGCGTAAAGATGTTTGGAATTTAGCGCAGCACTCGGCTGGATTGGCAATTCATTTCTATACCAATTCGCCTACGTTGGAGGTGCGTTATAAAACCACATCACGCAACTATGCCATGAATCACATGCCTGCAACCGGAGTGTCGGGTGTAGATTTGTATCGTGTTGATTATCATGGTAAGTGGGAATCGTGTGTGGGTAGCTACTCGTTTGGAGAGCAGGTGGTGTATAAATATATAGATCTTGTAGATGCTTATCACAAGCGAGGTTTCGAGTATCGCCTCTATTTGCCACTTTATAACGGTGTGCAGCAGTTGGAGATAGGTGTGCAGGAGGGTGCAAAATTTAGTTTTATACCATCATCTACCGAGCGACCTATTGTACTTTACGGAACGTCAATTGCTCAGGGTGGTTGTGCCTCGCGTCCATCAATGGCTTGGGGCTCAATTCTTCAACGATCGATGGATTGTCCCGTTGTAAACTTGGGCTTTTCGGGCAATGGTAGGTTGGAGAGTGAAGTGATTGATTACATCAACGAAACCGATGCTCGCCTCTATATTCTTGATTGTATTCCTAACCTGACCAGTCATAAAGATGTTGAGCAGCGAGTAGTGAATGCTGTAAAGCAAATTCGTGCAAAGCACTCCGAGCCAATACTCCTTATTGAGCATTTGGGTTACGCGAATGATGCTACCTATGCACGCCATCGAGAGATGACTTCAGCCTCAAATAAAGCATCACGTAAGGCGTATGATATGCTTGTGGCAGAGGGTGTTGCCGATTTGTATTATCTTTCAAAGGAGGAACTTGGTTGTACTGCCGAGATGATGGTCGATTATGTGCATCTGACAGATTATGGCATGAAGCATCAGGCGATGATTGTGGAGCGCAAAGTGCGTGAAATTCTTAATATGCCTGTTGGGCAGCGTATTACTCAGCAACCTGTAACTCAGCGTCGAGAGCCTGGCTCTTATGAGTGGCTTGAACGCCATAGAGCTATTGCCGAGCAGGTGGAAAGAGGTGATAAGCATAGTGTAATTTTTGGAAACTCAATCGTTCACTATTGGGGTGGCGCTCATCGTACCGAGAATGGTCGAGAGGTGTGGGCAGATAAGATGCAGGCATTTATAAATGCTGGTTGCGGTTGGGATCGTATCGAGAATCTTTTGTGGCGAATATATCATGGTGAGGTTGATGGTTGTGAGCTGGAAGAAATAGTCGTTATGATAGGTACTAATAACTTGGATCGAGATGGCAACGAGGATATAGTGGAGGGTGTTCGTTTCTTGCTCAGCGCAATACGTGTGCGTCAGCCGAAGGCTCAAATCAAGGTCGTAGGATTGTTGCCACGTCGCGACAAGGAGCAACGTGTGAAACTGCTCAATAAACAATTACGTGTGATGGCAAAGCAAGAAGGTTATTGTTATATAGATGCAGGAAAGGGCTTATTGCTGAAGAATGGCAAGATTGATGAAGCTTTGTTCTTTGATGGGCTTCATCCTAACAACGCAGGTTACGCCCGTATAGTGGACCATATCACAAAGTAAAAAGACCGAAGATGATGTAGAAAAATTAAACTAAATTTTGAAGATTAATTTTTTTGCATTACCTTTGTCCCCGCTTACGAGCAACGATTGAGCTATGGTGTAACGGTAACACAGCAGATTTTGGTTCTGTTATTCTGAGTTCGAATCTCGGTAGCTCAACCAAAAAGGAGGTCATCACTGACCTCCTTTTTTCGTTATCAATTTACTATTTGCGCTTAGGTGAATCGTATTTACCGTCAATAATAACATCTCTAACCGCTTCCAAAAATCCAAATCCATATTTATGGTCGGGTAAAAGATAACTTCCCTCGACCCATTCATTCCATGCGTTAATCATAATAAATGGGGGTTGTTCGGGGTGGCTGTCGGCATACTCTTTGGCAGTTTGCAAGAATGTGGCAAACACCTGCGGTGAGTGGTTGTAACGAGTAGTCTCGTTGCCACCCTTTGCTGGAAAACGAGGAGTGTCGTCCCAGCCTATCGACACCGTAGGGAAGATTGGAATAGGTAACTTCTCGTCATATTGCTTGCGAATTTCGATAGCGTTTTTACCATAAATGAGGTAGTCACAATTAAATCCTCCCATATTGTAGAACGCCATACTATTTACGCCGAGTTGCTCGATGTATTGGCACATGTATGCCGCATGCTCGTTTGAGAGGAATCCTCCACCTCCAGCACTCTCCTGAATGTGTAACCCTTTGAATCCTGCCTTCATAACCTCGTTGCGGAAATATTGCATAGCCTTGCCTGCCTCCTCCAATGAGCCAAAACTGCGAATGAATTGTCCCATGTCGAAAATCGAGAATACGGGACAACCGTCAATCTTTACATAATTTGGGCGTGTGAAGTATTGGTTAATCACGCGGGCAACGATGGTCTTAAACTGCTCCCAATTGACCGTAGAGTCGAATAGTAATGAATTGTCGTCTTGATAGCGGTGGCAGTTCCAATAGTTTTTTACTACATTGTGGTTTGCCCACATGATGTAGAAGTTCATCTTCTCATTGTTCTTAGCCTTGAGGAAACCATCGTTGAGCGCACTTTCAAGGTAAGGGTAATCCATATACCAATACCAATCATAGATGAATGTATTAACACCATGAGCCAAAGCCGTGTCAATCCAGCGTTCTACAACTTTTGGGTCGTTGTCGTGCTCAAATCCCCACAAAGGTTGCTTGGGTTGGTAGTGCCCCTCGTAACGTGGAGTTCCTTTCTTGATTACCTCCCATTCGCCTTCTCCATCAGCCCAAAGATGCGCTTGCGCTAAGGAGTCGTTGTGACACGATGGCCAAACAAATGCTGCGACGTAATACTCGGGTGTTTTGTGTGTTTGATTTACACAAGAAGTCAGCCCCATCAACAAGCAGCATATTCCAATGCCCAAAAGATAAAATACTTTCTTCATGATTAAGTGTGTTTAGAGTTGTTTTTCCTCTCTACAAAGTTAGTTTTTTTCTTTAGATAAACGAAATCTGAGAAAAAAATATAACTTTGTAACTGAATGTTTTAATTTGTAAATTTAGAGATAAATGATATTTCGTCGAGCAACAAAAGAGGATATAGAGATCATTGTTGGACTTGTGGAATCTGCGTCGAAGCGATTGGGTGCTGCGGGTATTGACCAATGGCAGCGAGGCTATCCCAATCGTGCGAGCGTAGAGCGTGATGTGGAAAATGGTGTAGGCATGGTGTTGTGTGAAGGAGCCACTATCATAGCTTACGGAGCTGTTATTTTTACAGGCGAGCCCGCTTATGATGATTTGACAGGAGGCGAGTGGCTTACATCGGGAGAGTATGCTGTTGTGCATCGTTTATGTGTGTCGGAGATATTTGTCGGTATGGGTTTCTCGAAGCAGTTTATGCATGCCGCAGAGGCTATGGCATCGGAGCGGGTGAGAAGTATGCGCATAGATACCCACCCCGAAAATAAAATTATGCAGGGTCTTATTCAGAGGCTTGGCTACACCTATTGTGGTGATGTGGTGATTGAGAGCCGTCGCTTGGCGTATGAGAAGATATTAGAATAACTATTAACTATATTACTATGAAGAAAATGTTTTTAACAGTCCTGCTTATGGCAGGCATGTTGAGTGCTTCGGCACAGACTAAGGGCGGTGGCATTAGCGAGGACATGCTCTCTCGCATCCGTCAGAGTTACGCTGCTACACCCGAGCAGAAGGCGGTGAAGAATGCCTTGGCATCAACTTCAATGGCAACACTTGCTATCAACTCTGAAAACTTGGCAATGATGGATACTCACTTCTCTCACCGAGTTGAGACAAAAGGTATCACCGACCAGAAGTCATCGGGTCGCTGCTGGTTGTTTACAGGTTTGAATGTGTTGCGTGCCAAGATGATTACAAAGTATGATTTGCCTTCGCTTGAGTTCTCGCAGAACTACAACTCGTTCTACGACCAGCTTGAGAAGTCGAACCTATTCCTTCAGTCTATTATCGACACTCGTGACCTACCTCTTGATGACCGCAAGGTAGAGTGGTTGATGAAGAATGCTATTGGCGATGGCGGTCAGTTTACAGGTGTGTCGAACCTTATCATGAAGTATGGCGTTGTGCCAAAGTCGGCTATGCCAGAGACCTTCCAAAGTAACAACACATCGCAAATGGCTAACATCTTGCGCCTAAAGTTGCGCGAGTTTGCGTTGGAGTTGCGTGAGTTGAAGCCAGCAAAGGCTATGGAGCGCAAGGAGGAGATGCTTGCTGAAATTTACGTTATCTTGGTTGAGTGCTTGGGCGTTCCTCCAACCGAGTTTGAGTGGGCGCGCTACGATAAGGCAGGCAACCTCGTAAGCAAAAAGACCTATACTCCAAAGAGCTTCTACGATGAGTATATCGGTGAGGATTTGGAGCAGAACTACATCATGGTGATGAATGACCCATCGCGCGAGTATAACAAAGTATATGAGATTGAGTACGATCGTCACGTATATGATGGCGAGAATTGGCTCTACGTTAATCTGCCAATCGAGCGAGTTAAGGAGTTGGCTATCGCATCAATCAAGGATAATACAGCGATGTATTTCTCGTGTGATGTTGGTAAATTTATCGACCGCTCGAAGGGTACGCTTGATATTTATAATTTCGACTATGCGTCGCTTTTCAATACTTCATTCCCAATGGATAAGAAACAGCGTATTCAGACATTCTCAAGTGGCTCATCTCACGCCATGACCTTGATTGCTGTTGATTTGGATGAGCAGGGAAATTCAAAGAAGTGGATGGTTGAAAATAGCTGGGGCGCAAGTTCTGGTTATCAGGGTAACTTGATTATGACCGACGAGTGGTTCAATGAGTATATGTTCCGCGTGGTTGTTGAGCGTAAGTATGTGCCAGAGGATATCCTCAAGATGCTTGAGCAGAAGCCTATTCTTTTGCCAGCGTGGGATCCTATGTTTGCTCCTGAGGAGTAAAGCATGGAGCTGAAATGAAAAATGCTGTCGCTTGGGTGCGGCAGCATTTTTTTTATTAGAATATATATTCCTTGGTTTTGACAATGAATAGTTTGCATAATGTTCGCCATTGAGTTGCTGTGGAATATTTTAATAGTCTATAAACAGATATTTTTAGTATAT
>JAFPAD010000070.1 GCA_017424405.1 Alistipes sp. | reverse complement strand
GTCTGTTTACACCCGAGGACGTGGAGAAGCTCAAGCATATATATCATCTCGTTAAGGAGTGTGGTATGACCCTAAAGGGTGCTAATCAGGTGCTTAAGAGAGGTAAGAAAGATGATGTAGCTCAGGAGATGGAACTTTTGGAGCGTCTGCAAAAAATTCGTGCAGCTCTTGTTGAGGTGCGTGAGGAGTTGAAGGGTAATGCGGGCGAGCAGGTCTTTACTGATAGCGTTGAACCTGTTATGGAGCCTGAGGTGAAGGAACAGAGTGTTGAGGAGGTGAAAACCGAGAAGGTAGAGGTTGAAGTGGCTGAGCAACCAAAGAAACGTGTTGTGCGCCGCAAGAAGCGCGCTGAAGAGGAGGATAAGGAGCTCTTCCCATTCTACGAACAATCGTTGTTTTAAGATATGAAAGTTAGGGATATAACGTCAGCTATTGAGAGTTTTGCACCTCTTGGTTTGCAGGAGTCGTATGACAACTCGGGACTGATTGTGGGACGCTTAGATGACGAGGTGCATCGAGTGCTGTTGGCTGTGGACGTTAGCGAAGAGGTTTTGCAGGAGGCGGTTGATGAGGGTTGTGATATGATTATCACTCACCACCCGATTATATTCCATGCTCTCAAGCGTTTCAACTCGGCAACCTATGTTGAGAGGTGTGTTGAGGAGGCTATACGTCGAGGTATTGTGTTGTATGCGGCACATACGAACTTGGATTCTACACCCGAGGGTATGAGTTGGCGCGTGGCTGAGATGTTAGGTTTGCAGAGCGTTGAGGTGTTGCAAACGACAAATGACAGCGGTGCTGGTTTTGGTGTTGTGGGTGTGTTGTCAGAGAGCGAAGATGTTGAAGCGTTTATGCGTCGCGTGATGCAAACGTTCAATGTCAAGGTTTTGCGTCATAGCGATATTATCAAGTCTCAAATTAGCAAGGTTGCTATTTGTACAGGCGCTGGTGGTTCGTTGATAGATTGCGCTCGCGAGGCTGGTGCGGACATCTATTTGACCGCCGATTTGAAGTATAATGATTTCATGAGGCATGAAAATAGCATAATTTTGACCGATATGGGACATTTTGAGAGTGAATATTGCGCAATTCAGATTTTATTTGATATTTTATCAAAAAAATTTCCTATCTTTGCCGCTCGCAGGAGTGTGCGCTCGCGTAACCCCGTAAATTATATGATTGGGTAGGTTGAATACAGCCTTTAAGAGGTCTAAAATAAACTTAAAATATATGGCACAGAAGAAAACATCTGAAGTGGATTACTCGATGCAGGAGAAGATCATGGCTCTTTATGAGTTGCAGAAAATTGATTCTCAAATCGACGAAATCAACAAGGTTAAGGGTGAACTGCCTTTGGAGGTACAGGATCTAGAGGACGAGATTGAGGGTTTGAAGACCCGCATCGAGAACATTAACAACGAGATCGAGGAGTTTAATACGCTGACAAAGCAACGTAAGCGTGAGATTGATCAGGCTAAGATTCAGATTACTCATTACAAGGAGCAGCAGAATAACGTGCGCAACAATCGTGAGTATGATGCAATCACAAAGGAGATAGAGTATCAGGAGTTGGAGATTGAGCATGCTGAGAAGCGCTTGAAGGAGTATGCTGCTGGTATCAAGAATAAGAAGGTTCAGCTTGAGAGTGCTGAGGCTGTTGTGGCAGATCGTGATATTGACCTTACAGCAAAGAAGACTGAGCTCGAGAGCATTGAGGCTGAGACAGCAGATCAGGTAGCTGAGTTGCAGACAAAGGCTGAGAAAGCAAAGGTGAAGATTGACGAGCGTTTGTTGGTTGCTTACAATCGTATCCGTCGTAGCGTACGCAATGGCTTGGCAGTGGTGTCAGTTAAGCGTGATGCATGTGGCGGTTGCTTCAACCGTATCCCACCTCAGCGTCAGGTTGATGTACGTCAGGGTAAGAAGTTGATTGTTTGCGAGTATTGCGGTCGTATATTGGTTGCAGATAACGAGGAGTAGTCTATTCTTGCGAATAATCTGTTAAAATAGATACATCAGAATAGAGAGGGTTAAGACTTAAGGTTTTTACCCTCTTTTTTTTGTGTAAAAATCAGCGGCTAATGTTCATTTGTTTGTAAAATAATTGTTACCTTTGTCGCGTATTATATTGTATGGAATTTTCAAAATAGTAACCATAATATGAAGATAGCTCTTGCCCAATTAAATTATACTATTGGAGATATCGATGGGAATGTAGCACGCATCATTAGTGCAGTTCGTGAGGCTGAGGTAAAAGGTGCTGATTTAGTGTTGTTTGCAGAGTATGCTGTGAGCGGCACACCTGCGTATGATTTGCTGCGTAAAACTACGTTCTTGACCCTGTGTGAAGAGGCGTTGGAGAGTATAGCGAAGGAGTGTAACCGAATTACAGCTATCGTAGGATCACCTATGCTTACCGAGAAGGGTGCCGTTAGTGCAGCTGCTGTGTTGCGTAATGGTCAAATTGAGCAGATTGTTGAGAAGCAATATATCACAGCTCGTCGCGAGATGGGATTCATCGTTAGCGGTGCCGGTTATCAGGTTTTGGACTTGAGTGGTGCTAAGATTGCCGTTATGGTTGGTGATGACCTTTCATACCTGAGCGAGTTGGAAGATGATGCCGATTTTGTTGTTAGCATTAATTCGCGACGTTATGGTAAGGGCTTGCTTTCGTATCGTCAGGAGTTGTTGCGTCGCTTGACTTATACTGAGGGCCGCAACGTTATTTTTGTAAATCAGGTCGGTGGTTCGGGTGATTTGGTATTTGATGGCACATCGGGTGTGATGAATAAGCATGGTAAGCCTGAACTTATGATGAAGAGTTTTGAGGAGGATTTTCAAATCTACGATACGCTCGCCGATAATAAGAGCTTCGATATTCCATATACAACATACAACGACCGCACGCGCATGATTTACAAGGCGGCATGCTTGGGCTTGAGAGATTATTTCTTGAAGAATGGTTACACGAAGGCTTGCGTTGGATTGTCGGGCGGTATCGACTCGTCGGTGGTTGCATGTTTGGCTGTTGGAGCTTTGGGCGCAGAGAATGTTAAGGGCTTGATGATGCCTTCGCAATTTTCGTCTGAAGAGTCGGTTGAGGACGCTAAGAAACTTGCCGAGAATTTGGGCATCGCATATAGTGTATTGCCTATTACTGAGGCGTATAACTCTATAATGGATACCCTAAAGCCGGTCATCGGAGGTACTGAGTTTGATGCTACGGAGGAGAATATCCAGTCGCGTATTCGTACCGTTTTGTTGATGGCGTTGCAGAATAAGGACGGATATATCTTGCTCAACTCGTCGAATAAGAGCGAGAATGCCATCGGTTGGTGTACGTTGTATGGTGACACTGCTGGCGCGTTCAGTCCTACGGGCGATTTGTACAAGAGCGAGATTTATGACTTGGCTCGATATATCAACTCGCAGTTCAACGATGTCATTCCTGAGGAGATTCTAAGAAAGGAGCCTACGTCGGAGTTGCGTCCTAATCAGAAGGATAGCGATATTTTGCCTCCATACGAAGTGGTAGATGCAATCCTTTATCGAATGATTGAGGAGGGACAGCACCGCGAGGAGATTATAAATGCGGGCTTTGATGCCGATGTTGTCGAGAAGATTCACTCTATGATTATGCGCAATGTCAAGAAGCGTTACCAGTATCCACCTGTGTTGCGTCTTTCAACATGTTCATTCCGCCATGAGTGTCTTTTCCCATTGGTGAATAAATACGGATATTAATAGAGTATTGATACATATCCATGTCGCAGATTAAACACAGTGGCGAGGTTGTGCGCATTGAACGTGACGTCGTTTATGTCAAAATGACGGTGAATAGTGCGTGTAGTGGTTGTCATGCAAAAGCTGTGTGCGGTGTGGGCGAGAGCGAAGATAAAATTGTAGAAGTCGAGACTTTGCAGGCTTCAAACTTTAACATAGGAGAGAGTGTGGAGGTTGCTTTGCAAAGCGAATCTATGGGTACTAAGGCGGTTGTATTGACCTATGTAGTACCTTTTTTTATATTAGCGCTCTTGCTTGTTCTTGTCGGCGCATTTGGTCATAGCGAAGCGATGGCGGCGTTGATGGCGTTGGGTGGTGTAGTGGTTTATTATTTTGTGCTATATCTGTTGCGTCATAGAATAAAAAATAGAATAAAATTTATAATAATTAAACAAACAAAATGACGGTATTATTTTACACAATTCTAACTTTGAGTGTGTTGGGTATCCTCTCGGCCGTAATCTTGTACTTCGTGGCGTCGAAGTTTAAGGTTGAGGAGGATCCTCGCATCGATGAGGTTGAGAAGATGTTGCCCGGTGCAAACTGTGGCGGTTGTGGTTTTGCGGGTTGTCGAGGTATGGCCGATGCTTTGGTTAAGCAGGAGGATATTTCGACTCTCTACTGCCCTGTTGGTGGTGCTGATTCAATGAAGAGTGTGGCATCTTACCTCGGTAAGGTCGCACCCGAGAAGGAACCTATGGTAGCAACCGTACGCTGTGGTGGAGTATGCGCAAAGCGTCCACGAACAAATGAGTACAATGGTTCGAAGAGTTGTGCTGTGGTTGCCTCGTTCTATGTTGGCGAGACAGCATGTGCTTACGGCTGTTTGGGTTATGGCGATTGTGCCGAGGCGTGTGCCTTCGATGCAATTAAGATTAATCCCGAAACAGGCATTGTAGAGATCGAGCCTGATAAGTGTACGGCTTGTGGAGCATGTGTTAAGGCATGTCCTAAGCATGTTATCGAGCTTCGTAAGAAGTGGGTGAAGAATCGTGCGGTGTACGTAAGTTGCGTGTCGAAGGACAATGGCGCAGTGACGATGAAGGCTTGTAAGGCTGGTTGTATCGGTTGCGGTAAGTGTGCTAAGGTGTGTGCTTTTGATGCTATTACGATTGAGGGCGGCTTGGCATACATCGACTCGCAGAAGTGTAAGTTGTGCCGTAAGTGTGTTAATGAGTGTCCTACGGGAGCCATCGCACTCAAGGGTATGGAGCCACTTCCTAAGGAGCCAAAGGCTCCAGCAGCGAAGCCCGCCGAGAAGGTGGTAGAGCCAAAGGCAGAGGTAAATAAAGAGAGTGTTAACGAGCAGAAATAGATTGATTATGAAAACATTCCCAATAGGCGGTGTTCACCCGTCGGATAATAAAGAGTGGAGTTGTAATAAGAGTATTGAGGTACTTGAACTCCCTGATGTAGTCAATATTCCGCTTGCGCAACACATCGGAGCACCCGCTACGGCAAAGGTAGCTAAGGGTGATAAGGTATTGACAGGTCAGCTCATTGCCGAAGCTACCGGCTTTATGTCAGCAAATATACATTCGCCAATCTCTGGTACGGTTACAGCCGTTGATATGCAACCAAATGGTCAGGGCATGCGCCAGATGATGATTACCATCAAGCGTGAGGGTGATGAGTGGATGCCTGAAATTGACCGTTCGTCGGAGATTAAGCGTCAGTGTAGCCTCGAATCGGCTGAGATTATCTCAAAGATTAAGCAGGCAGGTATTGTAGGTATGGGAGGAGCTACATTTCCAACCCATGTCAAGTTGTCTATTCCTGATGGTTGCAAAGCTGAATACTTGATTATCAATGGTGTGGAGTGTGAGCCATACCTTACTTCTGACTATCGTACAATGCTTGAACGAGGCGAAGAGTTGCTCGTGGGTGTTGAGATTTTGAAGAAGGCCCTCAATGTAGAAAAGGCTATCGTAGGCGTTGAGAATAATAAGCCTGATGCCATCGCTTTATTGCGCAAGATAGTTAAGGAGAAGAACTTTGCAGTTGTGATTGAGCCTTTGAAGGTACAGTATCCTCAGGGTGGCGAGAAGCAGCTCATAGCTGCTGTCACAGGACGTGAAGTGCCACCTCCTCCAGGCTTGCCAATCCATGTTGGCGCAGTGGTATGCAATGCCTCTACAACTCTTGCTGTGTATGAGGCGGTGCAGAAGAATAAGCCACTTATTGAGCGTGTTGTTACCATCACGGGTAAGCAGCTCAAGGAGCCTCGTAACCTGCTCACACGCATGGGTACACCAATCGCTACACTCGTCGAGAAGGCTGGTGGTCTTCCAGAGGGTGATGTTAAGGTGGTAAACGGTGGTCCTATGATGGGTCGCGCGATGGTAAATATCGATTCACCTGTTACTAAGGGTTGTTCGGGTGTGACAGTATATAGTGGTAGCGAGGTGTATCGCATGGAGCCAAGCGCATGTATCAAGTGTGCAAAGTGTATCGAGGCTTGCCCTATGGCATTGGAGCCTTATCTTATCTCAAAGTTGGCGAAGAAGCAGATGTGGGATAGATTGGAGGAGGAGCATATCACCGATTGTATCGAGTGTGGTTGCTGCCAATTCACATGTCCAGCAGGCATCGCTTTGCTCGACTATGTGCGTTTGGGTAAGCAAACCGTTATGGGTATTATCCGTGCCCGCGCTGCGGCAAATGCACCTAAAAAGTAACGCTTAAAAAGAAGAATTATGGCAAATAAATTTATTGTAGCTACGGCTCCTCATATGCACAGCCCTTTTTCAACTCAGAAGTTGATGCGAGATGTGTTGATTGCCTTGATACCAGCTTTTGCGCTGTCGATTTTGGTATGTGGACTTGACGCGTTGCGTGTTACGGCGATTGCTGTTGCGAGCTGTGTGTTGGTGGAGTATCTGATTCAGAAGTTTTTGTTTGGTGGCAAGCAGACCGTGTCGAACCTCTCGGCAGTGGTTACGGGTGTTTTGCTCGCGTTTAACCTCCCAGCTAATATAGCATGGTGGATTGTGGTTATCGGTGCAGTGGTAGCCATCGGTGTTGCGAAGATGACCTTCGGAGGTTTGGGTCGCAATCCGTTCAATCCTGCATTGGTGGGTCGTGTGTTTCTGCTCATTGCATATCCTGCGCAGATGACATCGTTCCCAGCGCCTATCTATCCCGACTATGTAGATGCTTTTGCGGGTGCGACTCCACTCGCAGCGCTTAAGGCGCATGCTATCGAGGTAGGCGATGCTAATCTCTTGAATATGTTTGCAGGTGTCATGCCAGGCTCAATGGGTGAGATTGCTGCTGCGGCTCTGCTCGCGGGTGGAATCTATATGATTTGGCGCAAGGTTATTACATGGCATATCCCTGTTGCGGTGCTTGGCTCTATGGCGGTGTTTGCTTTTGTTGTAGCGATGGTGCAGGGCGGCGTGAGCCCGCTTTTGTATGAGTTGCCAGTGTTCCATTTGTTGGCTGGTGGCGCCATGCTTGGTGCTATATTTATGGCAACCGACTACGTTACTTCACCAATGACTTCAAAGGGTATGATTATATATGGTGTGGGTATTGGTGTTATTACGATGATTATCCGTCAGTGGGGAGCATATCCTGAGGGTATGTCGTTCGCAATCTTGTTGATGAATGCCGTAGCACCATTGATTAATAAGTATGTTAAACCTCGTCGTTTTGGTATGGCGTCTAAAAAGTAGGAGGGTAGAGTATGAAAAGTACACTTTTTAATATGGTTGCCGTTTTGTTCACCATTACCCTCATTGCGTCGGCAGGTGTGGGTGCTGTGAATATGATTACCGAGGAGCCTATCGCTGCGGCGAAGGCTGCGGCGACAACTGCGGCTGTCGCTAATGTGTTGCCAGAGTTTGAGCAAAACCAGATGGCAGAGCAGGAGATTGATGGTTTGCCAATCAAGGTTTATACCGCTACAAATGGTGGCGAGGTTGTGGGTTATGCTGTGGAGACTATGACAAAGAGTGGTTTCGGCGGCGCAATCCGTATGATGGTTGGTTTCTTGCCTGAGGGTAAGATTTACAATGTTAATGTGCTTGAGCAGGCGGAGACTCCGGGTTTGGGTACAAAGATGTGTGACGAAGGTAATGCCCTTATCTCAAGTATCAAGGATAAGGACGCCACTTCGTTGGAGTTTAAGGTGAAGAAAGATGGCGGTGAGTTGGACGCTTTGACTGCTGCAACAATCTCTTCACGTGCATATTACGATGCCGTGGCACGCGCCAAGGAGGCTTACCTCGTAGCAAGCGGCAAGCAGCAGTGGGCTGATGGCGTGTCGGGCGCAACAACAACCGAAACAAATGAGGGCGAAGGAGCTCAGGAAGGAGGCAAAGATGAATAAGTTGCAGATTGTATTGAGTGGTATTATCAAGAATAACCCAACCTTTGTGTTGGTACTTGGTATGTGTCCAACGCTTGGAACAACCACTTCGGCGATAAATGGTATGGGTATGGGTGTCGCTACTATGGCGGTGCTTATCATGTCGAACTTGGTTATCTCACTTATTAAGAATTTCATTCCCGACAAGGTGCGTATCCCTGCATTTATTGTAGTTATTGCGTCGTTCGTGACTATTATCCAGATGTTGATGCAGGCTTACTTGCCTTCGCTTTATGCATCACTTGGCGTGTTTATTCCACTGATTGTTGTGAACTGTATCATCTTGGGTCGTGCTGAGGCGTTCGCATCGAAGAACGGTGCTTTGGACTCAATCCTCGATGGTGTGGGTATCGGTATCGGCTTCACATTGTCGCTTACGGCTATCGGTGCTGTGCGCGAGGTGTTGGGTAGCGGTGCAATCTTTGGTTATTCGTTGGGTATCTCGGACTATATGCCGTTGGTATTTGTCTTGGCACCAGGTGCATTCCTTGTGTTGGGATACTTGATGGTTTTGTTTAATAAATTAGCAAAGAAGTAGTTATGGAGCTTTCATATTTCGCAATTATCATTGGTGCTATCTTCGTAAATAACGTGGTATTGGCACAGTTCCTCGGCATCTGCCCATTCTTGGGTGTGTCGTCAAAGGTGAATACGTCATTGGGTATGGGTGCTGCTGTAACCTTCGTCATGGCTCTTACATCCATTGTGGCATGGTCAATTCAGACCTATATCCTTGTGCCTCTGCACATCGAGTATATGCAGACCATCGTCTTTATCTTGGTTATTGCTGCGTTGGTGCAGATGGTCGAGATTGTGTTGAAGAAGGTGTCGCCTGCGCTCTATCAGGCGCTGGGTATCTTCCTTCCGTTGATTACCACTAACTGTGCTGTGTTGGGTGTAGCTATCCTGATGATTCAGAAGGAGTTTAACCTCTTGCAGAGCTTCGCCTACTCGGTAGCTACGGCTGTGGGTTTTGGCTTGGCTTTGGTAATCTTTGCTGGTATCCGTGAGCGTCTTGAGCTTGACGATATGCCAAAGGCAATGCAGGGTATTCCTATTGCCCTCATTACTGCGGCAATTCTTGCAATGGCGTTTATGGGATTTTCTGGATTAGTATAAGAAAGGCGACAAAAAAGGCGAATTTCTACGTTTCGCTTGTTCGTGAAATGCTCATTTACATTTTAGTAAACTCTGCTTTCACAAATATCGCAAGCCTTGAACTTCATCATTTTTAGTCACTTTTAGGTTATATTATGGGTTGGTTGATTTATTCGACCAACCTTTTTTATAATCAAAACTTATAGCATCTTCAATTCTTTTGATTGTTTTTATGGTTTTTTCGTGAAAAGGTGTATTACTTTTGTATCAAAGAAAAACGAATAATAACAATTAAAACTTTATAACTATGAAAAAGCACAGATGTATTCCTTGCGGTTGGATTTATGACCCAGCAAAGGGTGACCCAGATAACGGCGTAGCGCCAGGCACTCCATTCGAGGAGCTTCCTGAGGATTGGGCATGCCCACTTTGCGGAGCCGACAAAGAGTCTTTTGAAGAGCTCTAATTTATACAATATCAAAAGTAGATAAAGAAGTAAGGGTTGTCCACGCGGGCAACCCTTTACTATCTCTTAATCTCCATCCTCCAGCGAGAATATCTCCTCTACTCGCTTTTCAAATGTGCTGGCAATCTTTAGAGCCAGCACCGTTGAGGGGACAAACTTGCCACTCTCGATGGCGTTTATCGTCTGTCGGCTCACATCCACCGCATCTGCTAATTGTTGTTGTGTCATTCGCACCTCGGCACGAGCAACCCTTATGTTGTTTTTCATACTCTCCCTTATTACAGATTAAACTGTCGGCTCTGTCGGCGCAGGTTTTTCATCTTCTGCTCAAAACGACCATAGTACAGCATCCAGATTATTGGAGCAAAGTAGCTTGTCTCATCGTGCATAATGTAGGGCATCTCCTCTGCACATATTGTTACTACGATTTTTATTGCAATATAAAAGAACATAGCTACATAGCATACCTCTTTCAGGGTCTCGCCACGCAGTTGGGCTGTCATCTCGTCCTCCTCCTTTTCGCGTGAGCAGGTGATGAGCAATATAGCAAGGTAAAGCACGATGGCAACAACTCTGCGGAATGCTGATTGAACCATCGGGTTGGACATCGCATCGCCAATGGCGAGCAGATTGGTTGCAATAATCTGCGCAACAAGAGCAATAAGTATAACCAATAACAGCACCTGTCCTGCGACCTTGAATGGGTGGGGCAGCAGCCAGCTCTTGCAGCAACTCTTAATGCGGTCGATAATTGAAATTCTCTCTCTCATAGTTGTAAAGTTTTAGGTTTAACATAAGTTGAGCGGAAACCGCACTACAAATGTAAAGTAAACTTTACAAAATAGCAAGCTAAATTGACAAAAATTGCAAAAGATAGATGAAAAGATAAATTTCCTGTATATTTTCAAAAACAGCAGGCGACCCATTTGGGGTCGCCTGTTAGCATTTATAATAAGAGTGATTACTCTGGCTTTACCAATGAGAGGTACAACTCGTCGAGCTGTGACTGGTCGATTACAGATGGAGCATCCAACATCACATCACGACCTGCGTTGTTCTTTGGGAATGCGATGTAGTCGCGGATAGACTCCGAGCCACCGAACAATGAGCACAAGCGGTCGAAACCGAATGCCAAACCACCGTGAGGAGGTGCACCAAACTTAAACGCGTTCATCAAGAAGCCAAACTGCTCCTGAGCCTTCTCAGGTGTGAAGCCCAAAATCTTGAAGATGAGTGCCTGCAACTGAGCGTCGTGGATACGGATTGAACCGCCACCAATCTCTGTACCGTTACATACGAAGTCGTAAGCATTTGCACGTACACGACCCGGATCGCTCTCAAGATACTGTACGTCCTCTGGCTTTGGCGATGTGAATGGGTGGTGCATAGCGTAGTAGCGCTCTGTCTCGTCGTCCCACTCGAACATTGGGAAATCGACAATCCACAATGGAGCGAACTTCTTTGGGTCGCGCAAGCCGAGCAACTCGCCCACGTGCAGACGCAAAGCGCAAAGCTGTGTGAGAGCCTTGAACTTCTTGCCACACAATACGAGCATCAAATCGCCTGGCTTTGCCTCCATGCGTTCGGCAATAGCCTGCAAATCCTCTGGTGAGAAGAACTTATCGATTGAAGACTTGAGGTTACCCTGCTCATCCATGCGAATCCATACCAAACCCTTAGCACCTACCTGTGGACGCTTAACATAGTCTGTGAGGGCATCAATCTGCTTGCGTGTGTAGCCTGCGCAGCCAGTCGCGGCGAAACCTACAACATACTCTGCATCATCAAATACGGGGAATGAATGTCCGTGTGCGAGGTCGGTGATGTCGTGGAACTCCATGCCGAAACGCAAGTCTGGCTTATCCGAACCATACTTCTCCATCGCCTCAATCCAAGGCATACGCTGGAATGGCTCTGTAAACTCGATGTTCATCACATCTTTGAACATATATTTAGCCCAACCCTCGAAGATCTTCAATACATCTTCCTGCTCAACGAACGACAT
>JAFPAD010000069.1 GCA_017424405.1 Alistipes sp. | reverse complement strand
GTCACTATGATCGGAGAGTCTGCATTCTTTCGTTGCAGTAGCCTGACGAGCGTAACTATTCCCGATAGCGTTACAGCGATTGGAGAAGATGCATTCTATGATTGCAGTAGTCTAACGAGTATAACTATTCCTAATAGCGTTACAGAGATTGGAGGCTATGCATTCTGTAATTGCAAAAGCCTAACAAGTATAACTATTCCTGATAGCGTTACTAAGATTGGTATGTGGGCATTCTGCTATTGTAGTGGTTTAACAAGTGTAACAATTGGCAATAGCGTTACTACGATTGGAGGTTATGTATTCGCTTATTGCAGTAGTTTGACAAGTGTTTATTGCAAAGCAACAACACCACCAACGGCAGGTAGTGGAATGTTCTACAACAATGCATCTGGTCGCAAAATTTATGTCCCAACAGCTTCGGTTGATGCCTACAAAGACGCTGACTATTGGAAGGATTATGCCTCCTCGATTGAGCCTTACAACTTTTAACAAACAAGGGTGCTAACCTCGGGTTAAGCACCCTCTTTTTTTGTTATAGAAAGCTCGTATTCTCGAAAATTTGTGTATATTTGTTAATTACAACTTAAAATTTGAAAACCATGGAACACACTGTTGCTTTGATATATGATTTCGATGGCACGCTTTCGCCCGGCAATATGCAGGAGTATGATTTTATCCCCGCTGTGGGTAAGAGTAACAAGGAGTTTTGGACCGCTGCCAATATCCTCGCCGAGA
The DNA here is from genome assembly GCA_017424405.1 of Alistipes sp. Classification (GTDB taxonomy): domain Bacteria; phylum Bacteroidota; class Bacteroidia; order Bacteroidales; family Rikenellaceae; genus Alistipes. Next base: position 10,425 of record JAFPAD010000069.1, on the reverse strand, counting down.
CGCAGGACGCCGACCCTGTGCTTACATATATGGCTCGCATGATTCAGGAGGCGCAGAGCAAAGGCTTGTCGCTTCGTCGTGAGGCGTTTCAGGAATCAGGACGCAATATCGTCTATTATAATGGCGTTGAGGGTTGGTTCCCTCGCATGAATGCCTATGCTGCCGAGCGTGGCATACGTCTGTTGCATTACATCAACTCGTCGGGCATGAAAGAGATTATCGAGGGTACCTCCATCGCCAACGAATTTAAGCACATCTACGCCTGTTCGTTCCTCTACAATGTCGATGGCATAGCCTATTGGCCTGCCGTAGCGGTAAACTATACCAATAAGACACAGTTCATCTTCAAGATTAATAAAGGTGTTGAGCCTGTTTACGATACGTTCAAGGTCAATCAATATATGGAAGAACGTCTGCGTCCCGTGCCATTCAAGCGTATGATTTATGTTGGTGATGGTACTACCGATATCCCATGTATGCGTTTGGTTAAGAATTATGGCGGTCACTCTATTGCGGTCTATAATCCCGAGAATGAGAGCAAGCGTGAGGAGATGAACACTCTTGTGCGTGATAATCGAGTTAATTTCGTTGCTGCGGCAGATTACACCGCAGGCTCGGAGATGGATACTTTGGTAAAGACCATTATTGATAAGATTGCCACCGATTTACGCCTTGAGCAATTGGAACCTAAAATTTAATTATTTAGCGCTGTGAAAAAGATAAAATTAGGGCTTCTGCCACGTGTCGTAATAGCTATTGTGATAGGAGTTGTGGCGGGCAGTTTCCTGCCTGAGTCGCGCTTGTTGCTTACGTTTAACGACCTGTTCAGTCAATTTTTAGGATTTTTTATACCCATTCTTATCGTCGGCTTGGTTATACCGTCCATTGCTGATATAGGCTCTGGAGCGGGACGTATGCTTGCTTTTACAGCTCTTTTGGCTTATGGCTCAACTGTTGTGGCTGGTTTGGTATCCTATTTTACGGGCGCTGCCATCTTTCCTCATCTCATTGATGGCTCTACGGCTACGCAACTCGTGGCTCAGAGTTCGTCGCTTACGCCCTATTTCTCGGTGCAGATACCACCATTGATGGACGTGATGACGGCATTGGTCATCGCCTTTATGTTTGGTCTTGGATTGGCATATTTGAAGGGTGATAGGTTGCGACAGGCGTCGCGTGAGTTGCGCGATGTGGTTGTGATGACCATCGACAATGTAGTAATTCCCCTGTTACCCATCTTCATCTTCTGCATCTTTTACAATATGACGGCATCGGGCGAGGTGTTCCGAGTGATGAGTGTGTTTGTGAAGATTATCGCTGTGATATTTGTGTTGCATGTGTTGTGGATTGTGGCTTTGTACCTTGTTGCTGGTATTATTGGCGGCAAGAATCCATTCAAGATGCTTGCAACGATGCTTCCAGCCTACTTTACGGCTCTTGGCACTCAATCTTCGGCAGCTACTATTCCTGTTACGCTGGCGCAGGCAAAGAAGATGGGCGTGAGTGATGATGTGGCAGGCTTTGTCGTTCCGTTGTGTGCTACGATACATCTGTCGGGCAGCATGCTAAAGATTGTGGCTTGTGCTTTGGCGCTTATGATGATGCAGGGCATGGAGTATGATTTTGCTCAGATTGTGGGCTTTATCTTTATGCTTGGCATCACCATGGTGGCAGCTCCCGGAGTGCCCGGTGGCGCCATTATGGCAGCGTTGGGAGTTCTGACTACTATGCTTGGCTTCTCACCTGCCGACCAGGCGTTGATGATTTCACTCTATATCGCTATGGATAGCTTCGGCACAGCTTGTAATGTTACGGGTGACGGTGCGTTGGCGTTGATTGTGGATCGATTTAAAAAGATAAAAGAAAAGTTATGAAACTTGTTTTTGCTACAAATAATGCCCATAAGTTGCGCGAAGTGCAACAGACGGTGGGTGAGGCGTTTGAGTTGGTGTCGCTCAAGGAGTGTGGCATCACTGAGGATATTCCCGAGAATGAGCCCACTCTCGAGGGTAATGCCTTTGTTAAGGCTCGATATATATATTCTCGCACGGGCTTAAATTGCTTTGCTGACGATACAGGCTTGGAGGTCGAGGCTTTGGGTGGAGAACCGGGAGTGCGCTCGGCTCGATATGCTACCGATGGTCACGACGATGAGGCAAATAAGTGCCTTCTGCTTGAGCGTATGGAGGGCAAGGAGAACCGTGCAGCGCAGTTCCGTACAGCCATGGCATTGATTCTTGATGGCAAGGAGTATCTTTTCGAGGGTATTGTACGAGGTAAAATTCTACACGAGCAGCGAGGTGAGGGCGGTTTTGGTTATGATCCTTTATTTGCGCCTGAGGGTTGGGACTGTTCGTTTGCCGAGATGAGTGCCGAGGATAAGAATTCAATCTCTCATCGTGGTCGTGCCGTGCGTAAGCTGGCTGAGTTTTTGAATAAGTAGAATCAGAGGTTTCCATATCACGATAGTTGTATGGGTAAGTTATCGCGAGAGCAAGATATATATCGGGTGACAATCATTGGCGGTGTGGTCAATTTTCTGTTGCTGATATTCAAGTTTTTAGCTGGCTTTTTAGGTCATAGTGCCGCTATGGTGGCTGATGCTGTGCACTCGCTTTCCGATTTTGTTACCGATGTTATTGTGATTGTTTTTGTACGCATCTCGTCTAAACCCGCCGACAATACTCATGGCTATGGTCATGGTAAGTTCGAAACTTTGGCAAGTGCTATCATTGGTTGTGCATTGTTGGGTGTCGGTGTGGGAATCTTCGTTAGTGGCGTGAGAAGTATCGTGGGGGTATTTCATGGCGAAGAGTTACCAGCTCCAAGTATGGTGGCTCTAATAGCCGCTGCAGTGTCTATTCTTTTCAAAGAGTTGTTGTACCAATATACGGTGTTTAAGGGCAGAACTCTTGGGTCGCAAGCCGTTGTAGCCAATGCATGGCATCATCGTAGTGATGCTTTCTCGTCGATAGGTACTCTGCTCGGTATTGGTGGAGCTATTTTTGGCGGCGAGAGATGGCGAGTGCTTGACCCTATAGCAGCGGTGGTGGTGAGTCTGTTTATTGTAAAAGTGGCTATATCAATCCTTAAAACAAGTCTTGATGAGTTGCTTGAACACTCTCTGCCCGCTGATGTGGAGAGGGAGATTGAAGGGATTATCTTGTCGGTTGATGGGGTCTCGGCTCCGCATCATCTACGCACGCGTCGTATAGGTAATAATTACGCCATTGAGGTGCATATCCGCATGAATGGAGAGCTGTCGTTGCATGAGGCGCATCGTGTTACGACGATTGTCGAGAGTTTAATCAAACAGCGTTATGGTGAACTCACCATTGTCACTATCCACACCGAGCCGATAAAGTAGCAGATGATATAACAGAAAAATGGGTGTTGCAACTTTCGTTGAACACCCATTTTTGGTACTCGAAGCCGGAATCGAACCGGCACGGACATTGCTGTCCACAGGATTTTAAGTCCGGCGTGTCTACCTATTCCACCATTCGAGCAACCCTTACTTTAGGTAAGACGTGGCAAAAGTAGCAAAATTATTTTAATTCGCAAACCTTTGCGTCTATATATTCTATAATCTTTTCTTTTTCCGATGGGTTAAACCATTCAAATTCAGTATCACGACGGAACCATGTGAGCTGTCGTTTGGCATATCGGCGTGAGTTGCGTTTGATGAGCTCGATAGCCTCTTCGCGAGATATAGTTCCATCGAAATAATCAAAGAATTCTCTATATCCTACCGTCTGCAACGAGTTCAGTTTTCGTAGATGATACACCGATCTTGCCTCTTGCTCCAAACCCTGCTCAATCATGATATCTACGCGACGGTCTATGCGCTCATAAAGCAGTGCTCGATCCATGTCAGTTGCAATCTTTATGATGTTGAAAGGACGTGTTCTCTTTTCTCCCGTGCGCAATGAGGAGTAGGGCATGCCTGTGCCTATGCATACCTCCAATGCGCGCAACACTCGAGCTGGATTTTTTCTATCTACCACTTCATAGTATGCAGGGTCAAGTGACCTAAGTCTTTCAGCCATAGCATCTACACCGTGCTGTTTCATGTCGTTCATCAGTTGCTCACGCAACGCGGCATCAACCTCAGGTAAATCGTCCATACCTTCGCATAACGCTTTGATATACAACCCCGAACCACCTACCGCAACTACAAAATCATGCTTCTGAAACAACTCTTCAATCCTTTGCAAAGCCTCTTGTTCGTATGCTCCACAGTTGAAGTCTTGTGTTAAGTCATGTGATGCAATGAAGTGATGTTCAACGGCTTGCAACTGCTCTGTGTCGGGCTGGGCAGTGCCGATTGGTATGCCACGATAGAATTGGCGCGAATCGGTAGAGATGATTGGGGCATGATAGTGAAGGGCAATATTTATCGAGAGGTCGGTTTTACCCGACCCCGTAGCTCCTGCTATGACTATCAATGTTTTACTCATCGCAACTTAATGTAAAACTTAATATTCGTCGTCGTAATTGTCATCACCGTCAAAGTCGTTGTATTCGCCCATCATCTCATCGAAAATTGAGCCACCCTCTTCATTAGCCTCTGGGTCATACTGGTCGGGTGTTGAGGCGTGCGCAAACTGCAAGCGTGGATACTCCATGCCTTTCTGAGCCTCTTTGGCTTCGATGAGTTCGATATAATATGCTCGCTGTGTAAATGGGTCGAATACATATATCAGACGGTCGTGTAGATGTAACAGCACATCTTCCAAGTGAGCCGTTGCCATAGGTAGAGGCATGCCATTGCCGCCGTCACCCATACCTCCGTCCATGTCCATATATGTGTACTCCTGCTGTCGCTCCCAGCGGTCATCGGCAGTGAAGAACGATGCCATGCATTGGTCGTAGCGGAGCATCTTGATTATGAAGTCATGCAGGTCGAGCAGAGTATCTGTTGCCTTTACCTCGAAGTCGCGTACGAAGTTGTCGTTCTCGTCGCTGAGCATTCTAAATCTGTAAATCATATTTCTCTTTTGTTTTATTTCGTTTATAGCTGCTTTAAGTTGTTCCAATGCTTTAAGGAGTACATCGCGTGTTGTGCCTACATTCATGCGCATGTGTTGTTCACCCTCCTTGCCAAACGACGCTCCATCGTTCATTGCCAAGTGAGCCTTATTAATAAGCATATCAACCAATGCCTCATGCTTAAGACCCAAGCCTGAGAAGTCCACCCACACCAAATATGAGGCTTGTGGCTTGATTATCTTCACCTCTGGTATGTTAGTTTTGAGATACTCCTCCACAAAGTTGATATTGCCCTCGATGTAGGTGATCATCTGCTGTCGCCAATTCTCACCTTTAGTGAATGCCGCTTCGGTGGCAGTCATGGCAAATATAGTTGCCATGTCGAACTCGTTTGCCGAGAGATAACCGAAGAAGTGGTTGCGTATCTCTTCGTTTGGAACTACGCAATAAGAGCTCACTACGCCTGCAATGTTAAATGTTTTTGAAGGCGCACCAAACGTGATGCTGCAACGTGCTGCATTCTCCGAAACGGTGGCAAATGGAGTGTGGTGATTGCCGTAGAGCGGCATGTCGCAGTGAATCTCGTCGGATATCACAACGATGTTGTGCTTAACTGCTATGTCCGCCAAACGAGCGAGCGTCTCTTTGCTCCATGTGATACCCACAGGGTTGTGTGGGTTGGCAAGAATCATCACCTTGCATTTGTCGTCTATAACTTGCTCCAAGTTCTCGAAATCCATCTCGTAACCACACTCTGTTCTGCGTAGAGGATTGGTCACAATCTCGCGCTGGTTGTGTTCAGGTACAAGACGGAATGGGTGATATACGGGTGGTTGGATTATGATTTTGTCGCCGGGGTTGGTGAAACGGTTGATAACCATACCTATACCCTTCACAATGCCGGGAATGTAGCGCATCCATTCACGTTTCACCTGCCAGCCATGACGTTGCATGAGCCAATTCTGTACGCTTTGCCAATATGAATCGTATTCTATCGTGTATCCCAAGATAGGGTGCTCGAGTCTTTCGCGCAGAGCCTCACGTATAAAGTCGGGTGTGGCAAAGTCCATGTCAGCTACCCATAGCGGAATAAGGTCTTCACGTCCGAAGAACTCCTTCATGGCATCGTGCTTTAGGCAGTGGGTGCCACGACGTTCTATGTGACTGTCAAAATCGTAAATCTTTTCCATTATTGTTGTGTTAAAAATTTCATTACATCAACGCCATCAGCAACATCCCATAGGGTGGGGTATTGTGCCCGACCAAAATCCACTCGACGTGGGTGGTCGAGTGATGATGTCACCACGCATTGCAGCTCATCGTCGTGCTGCATGAGCCACTCCTTCACCTGCTCTAAATCGTTGTAGTAGCAGTAGTTTATCTGGCTTATTTCGTTGGGGAAACTATTACTCTCGACAGCTATATATCCTCCTAAGTCGATAAACGGTATGCCGAGCATGGTTTTTAGTGCTTTGTTGTGAGCATAATTGCCCTGCATCATGGGGTTTGTTTTAGGTGTTGAGAGTGATAGCTGGCAGCCTGCGGGTAGGAATATCAAGGATATACTTCTGCAACCCAAACTATTGTATGAGAACACATCTCGGCTCAGACCCTCAATATCGCTTTGGCTCTCCTTGCCCGATAGTATTGCCACCGAGTGACGGCTACCACGAATTAAGGCTGGAATATTGTTATATTGGCTTTGAAAATGGCGTGCAGCCTGGTCACCTCCCGTTGCGATAACCATGTCAATATCGCTCTCTTCGGAATATGGCTCAATGGCTATTTCGGGGTCTATCTCGCGCAGTTGTGATGTGATATACTCTGTCAGCACCTTGTCTTTGCTCGACGGCTTCACAAGTGCCCTATGCCCAGCCATGAGCACACACAAAAGGTCGTAGAATCCAACCAACGGAATGTTTCCAGCCATGATGATTGCAACACGACGAGGTGCGGTTTTTGTGTAGGCAGATGCCCAACGGAGTAGTTTCTCTCGGTCAAGGAACTCCTGTCGCACCGCATCTATGGCTTGCAGTATGTCGTCGGTACCAAACCACGAATTTTCCTCCTTTGCACGACGAATAACCTCCAGCGAGGTGTTATCCTTGCCGAAGTTTTCTAAACGGTCGCCCAATGCGGCGAATGTATCTATTATGCTCCTCATCGTGGTATGTGGTGTAGTCTTAACTCTTTCGCCAATTCTCGCTCCTTACCTTGCAGGCATCGGTCCGCCAACGAGTGGAATTTAGTTGAGTGGTCGTGATGCACGGTGTGGCAAAGTTCATGTATAATTACGTAATCTTGCAGATGTTTTGGCAGCATCATCAAGTAAAGGCTCAGCGATATGTTGTTTTGAGCTGTGCAACTTCCCCATTTGGTGCGTGCGGCACGTATTGTTATCTTGCCGTAGCTAAAGCCAAAGTGTGACGCTATCTGGGCAACACGCTGTGGTAGATGTTGCTTTGCCATGGCGCGCAACTGCTCAATATCTTCAGCCGACAATGGTGCAGACTTTGGGTGTGAGGCATATTTCGCTTTTGCCCTCTCCACCCACTCTGCTTTGCTGTCTAAAAACTCCAACGCACGTTTATGTGAGACATAAGGCGGGTAACTCAAACGTACCTCACCCGAAGGTCGTACCGACAGAGATATGCGTCGAGAGCGACGTGTCAAACTGATGGTAATCTCGCCTAAACGGGGGTGCTGGAGCGTACTTTTCATTCTATCCAATACGCTGACGAACGGCCTCAAAGAGCATGATGGCAGCCGCAGCAGCCACGTTGAGTGATTCTATGGCGCCAATCATTGGGATTGCTAACTGCTCGTCGCAGAGCTTCAAAACCTCTTTTGAAATACCTGTATCCTCGGCACCCATGATGATTACCGTAGGCTTGGTGAAGTCGGCATCGTAGATTAGCTTGGTGCTCTTCTCAGTTGCGGCAACAGCTTGGAAACCCTCAGCCTGCAATGCCTTGATGGTGTTGCGAATAGAACCCACGCGGCAAACAGGGATACGGCTCAAAGCTCCAGCCGAAGAACGCATGGCATCGGAATTCACCGGCGCAGAGTTCTTTAGAGGTGTAATCAATCCATGAGCTCCTGCACACTCAGCCGAACGAGCTATGCCACCGAAATTGCGCACGTCGGTCACACCATCGAACAAGACAATAAGCGGAGTCTCATCTTCAGGAACACGCTCCAAAATATCGTTCAACTCAACATACTCGATAGGGGCTATCTGAGCCACCACACCCTGATGGTTTAACTTGGTAAGACGGTTGAGTTTCTCGACAGGCACCTCCTGGATACGTATGCGGTGACGGAAGGCGAGGTCGCGCAACTCGGTCATAAGCTGACCCTCAGCACCCTTGCGAATAAAAAGGCGCTCAATCTGCTTGCCTGTTTGTATTGCCTCGGCAACGGGGCGAATACCAAATACAATGTCGTTCATAGTATTATTGATTTTCAGTTATTTCTAATTCATAGGAAGCCTTTTCCCACTCATGCATCAGGTGGTCGTAGCGGCTTTTTAGTTCGTTGTAGGTGACGTAATCAGCCTCGTTGTACTCTGTTGCGGTGGCAAACTTTTCGTCATAAGCGGCAATCTGTTCCTCGACGGCTGCCAGTTCCATTTCGATAGTATCAACGGCTTTACGCATCTTGCGAATGAGCTTCTCCTGCTCCTTCTTCTGCTCGTAGGATAACTTGCCTGAAGAAGCCTCCTTTGTGGTGGTTAAGGTTGATGGCGTATCCTTGCGTTCAATCTCCTGCAATGACTCCACCTTGCGTTTTTCAAGGAAGTAGTAGATGCCTCCCAAATACTCCTTAACACCTCCGTCGCGGAACTCGTAAACCTTTTCCACCATGCCGTCTAGAAAATCTCTGTCATGTGACACCACGATGACCGTGCCGTCGTACTTCTGAATAGCATTCTTGAGAATATCTTTCGAGCGCATATCCATGTGGTTGGTAGGCTCGTCGAGTATCAGCAGGTTGTAGGGCTCCAGCATCAAACGAGCCATAGCCAAGCGGCTACGTTCGCCACCCGAAAGTACCTTGACTTTTTTATCAATATCCTCGCCTCGGAATAGGAATGCACCCAAAATATCACGCAAGCGGGTGCGAATATCACCCACAGCAACTCTGTCGAGGGTGTCGAACACGGTGAACTCGCCGTCCATTAAGTCGTCTTGATTTTGGGCGTAGTAACCGATGTTTACATTTGCACCCAAGCGAATACTTCCTTCGGTTGCCTCCAACTCGCCGATAATCATTCTTGCCATGGTGGTCTTACCCTCACCATTTCTACCGACAAGAGCAATCTTCTGACCTCGCTCAATGGTGAAATCGGCTCCCGAGAAGATGTGCTTATCGCCAAATGATTTGCCCACTTCCTTAATCTCGGCAACAATCTGTCCCGAACGTGGTGCGGGAGGAAATTTGATGTTGAGCGTTGCCAAATCCTCCTCCTCGACCTCAATGCGCTCCAACTTCTCCAACTGCTTGATGCGCGACTGCACCTGGTTGCTCTTCGTTGGTTTGTAGCGGAACTTCTCGATAAACTCCTCGGTCTTTTCGATTAGCTTCTGCTGATTTTCGAATGCTGCCATCTGCTGAGCGCGACGCTCGGCACGCAGCTCGACGAATTTCGAGTAGGGGACTTTGTAGTCATATATGTGTCCTAATGAAAGCTCAACGGTGCGAGTGGTTACATTGTCCAAAAAGGCACGGTCGTGCGAAATCAATAGCACTGCACCATTATAGTTTTTCAGATACTCTTCCAACCACTGGATACTCTCAATGTCGAGGTGGTTGGTGGGCTCGTCAAGCAAGAATATTGAAGGGCGACGTAACAAGAGCTTCGCCAACTCGATACGCATACGCCAACCTCCCGAAAACTCCGAAGTAGCACGATTGAAGTCGGTGCGCTTGAAGCCTAAACCTAAGAGTGTTTTTTCAATATCAGCCTCGCGTGTATCGCCTCCCAATATGTGGTAACGATCCTGTAAGTCGTTTAGCTTGTGTAGCAATTCGGCATAGGACTCCGATTCGTAGTCGGTGCGCTCGGCGATTTGCGAAGTGAGAGAGTTTATCTCAGCTTCGATGTGCAACACCTCATCAAACGCCTTCTCGGTTTCGGCTTTGAGTGTGGTGGTGTCGGCTACACGCATCTGTTGTGGCAGGTAGCCTATCGTGCACTCGCCATTGATGGTGACAGCACCTTCGGTGGGTTGCTGCTCGCCCGTGATGATGCGTAGTAGGGTGGTCTTGCCTGCGCCATTCTTACCCACCAAGCCAATACGGTCCTTCTCGTTAATTAGGAACGAGATTCCGTCGAAGAGGGTCCAACCGCCATAGCTGACGGTTAAGTTATCAAGTGAAATCACAGTAGTAATTCAAAATTCAATATTCAAAATTCAAAATCAGCACATT
>JAFPAD010000068.1 GCA_017424405.1 Alistipes sp. | reverse complement strand
TCCTTCAAGATATCGTTCTGGATAGTACCAGCCAACTGATCGAGTGTGCAGCCCTGCTCCAAACCTGTAACGATGTAGAACGCCAAAACTGGCAACACAGCACCGTTCATAGTCATCGAAACCGACATCTTATCCAATGGAATACCATTGAACAACACCTTCATATCCTCTACTGAGCAGATTGATACACCAGCCTTACCAACGTCACCTACTACACGTGGGTGGTCAGCATCGTAGCCACGGTGTGTAGCCAAGTCGAATGCTACAGACAAACCCTTCTGACCTGCAGCCAAGTTACGACGGTAGAATGCGTTTGACTCCTCGGCAGTAGAGAAACCTGCATACTGACGAATAGTCCAAGGACGCATTACGTACATTGTTGAGTATGGACCACGAAGGTTAGGAGCGATACCTGCAGCATAGTTCAAATGCTCGAGGTTCTCCAAATCCTCAGCCGTGTAGTTAGCCTTAACGGGTATCTGCTCGGCTGTAAGCCAAGGCTCCTTAGCCTCAGCTGCGGCGTTGCAGCACTGTGCGCCGCCTGCGTATGATAAATTTTCAAATTTTGCTCTCATAATAGCTCTGCTTTTTAGATACCCAACTCCTTAAGGTAGAACTTAAGTGTCTCGAGTACGTTGCTCTTTACATTGATGAAATTGTTGATACCCTGTGCCTCAAGCTCTGGAGTGCAAGCAGGAGCACCTGCTACAACCAAGATAGCCTTGCCACCGAGCAACTCCTTAACCTTAGGAGCTACCTCTGCGTAGTCATCATCTGAAGCACATACAACTACGATGTCAGCCTTAGCCTCCAACGCTGCTGCTACACCCTCCTCAACTGAGTGGAAGAATGTGTTATCCTGAACGCGGATACCAGCGCAAGCGAAGAAGTTGCAAGAGAACTGAGCACGAGCACGAGCCATTGCCAAGTTGCCACATGTGAGCATAAATGCCTTAGGCTCCTTGCCACTGCGGTCAACGCCCAAACGCATAGCCTCGAATGCCATAGCACCGCGGTATGGAGTGAGTACGTTACCCTCTGCTACCTCGCGAGTAACAGTCTCTGCTGAAACGGCAGCATCAGCAACCTCAGTGAAGTTAGGGTACTGGTTTGCGCCGAGCAAAATCTGGCGGCGAGTAGCGATGTTCTTATCCTTTGCAGCTGCTGAAGCCTTCACGCGGTCAACGATGAAACCAGCCTTGTAAGCCTCAACATAACCACCCTTATCCTCAACCTCGAGGAAGAGCTTCCATGCCTGCTCTGCGATATTCTTTGTGAGGTTCTCGATGTAGTATGAACCACCCGCTGGGTCGATTACCTGGTCGAAGTGTGACTCATGCTTCAAGAGAAGCTCTACGTTGCGAGCGATACGCTTTGAGAACTCTGTTGGCTGCTCAAATGCGTAGTCGAATGGCAACACCTCCAATGAGTGCACACCTGCCAATGTAGCAGACATAGCCTCAGTTGTGCCACGCAACATGTTTACATATGGGTCATATGCTGTCTGGTTCCAAGTCGATGTAACGGCGTGTGCGAACATCTTGCAAGAGCACTCCTTCTCAGGGTTGTAGCCCTTAACGATGTTAGCCCACAACATACGAGCTGCACGGAACTTAGCAATCTCCATGAAGTAGTTTGAAGTTACGGCGAATGAGAAACGTACCTTGCGAGCAACCAAATCAATTGGCAAGCCCATCTCTGTAAGCTTCACCAAGTAGTCGTGACCTGCTGCGAGTGAGAATGCCAACTCCTCAACGATAGTAGAACCAGCGTTGCTGAATGTAGCACCTGATACGTTCACTACGCGAATGTACTTGTAGTCAGCAGTCTTCTTAATCATTGCTGCCACAGCCTCGTAGCATGCGCAACCCTCAGTGTCGCCACAGCAGTAGATACCCTTTGTTGAGAGATCCTTAACAATAGGGTCGAAGATGAAGTTAATCTTCACCTGATCCTTCTCCAAGCCAAGCGACTCCACCTTTGCCATAATCAAGTCGGCAGTAGGAACGAAGTTCTTGCCACAGAATGTGAGTTCAACGGCAGGAATGTAAATACCCTCCAAGAGAGTATCAATTACCTCTGCTGTTGCTGCCTCTGGGAAGCAGAAACCAAGTGAGTTAACGCCAGAATTAAGGAGCTTCAAAGCCTCCTCGTTAGCTGTCTTTGGGCATGTAACGCTAACGGTCTGGTGAATAGCCCAGTCGTTAGATTTGTGAGTACCGCGAACATAAGGGAATTCGCCAGCCTCTGAACCCAAGAAATCTACGCCTTCAAGATTCTCGGCACGGTAGTATGGGCGTACGTTGAATCCCTCGGCTGTTCTCCATACGAGTTTACGCTCGTAGTCTGCACCTTTAAGGTCTGTTGTAATAACCGCTTCCCACTGCTCTGTGCTTACAGGTGGAAATTCGGCGAACAACTTAGCTTTTTCGGTATTAGCCATAATTGTTGGAAATTTAATTTATTGTATGTGTGTATTAAATGTTATTCTGTTTTAGGTTACGACTTGTCGTAATTCACGCAAAGATAATATTTTTTTGCGATAAGTCAAACAGCCTTGTTAAGAAAATAACACTTCTGCTATACACTTTTATGAGAATTGTTGTTTTGCTGCTGCGTTTTGTTGGGGTTGATTTTTGTATAATATGCGTAAAATAGAATATTAAATGTGCTAAATCGGTAATAATTGGTAAATGTGCACTAAATGCTTGTTTTTCGAAAAATGTTCGAAAATGTTGGTGGGTATCTCGAAATTTGATGGCGAAATCTTGATTATTGCGATAAAATGTGTGTAAATTTGAGAAAAAGGGGTGTAAAATTTAACGAAATAGCGAAAAATAACTATTTTTGTACTCGTGTAATATTTTACGGAAAATAAAGAAAACGAAAATTCTGAAAATTATATCAATTAATAATATATGTTGTTGCGTTTTAAAATGGTTGAGGCTGCGTTGAATCATCGCGCAGTAGAGGTGAAGGCTCCGGCAGCGCGTCCTTCAGAGTATTTTGGCGAGAAGGTGTTTGGTCGTGCTGTGATGCGAAAGTATTTGGATAAGCCTACCTATGAGGCTTTGCTCAATACTATGGATAATGGCACTCCGCTGTCTCTTGAGCTGGCTGATAGCGTAGCTGCGGGTATGCGTCAGTGGGCATTGGATAATGGTGCCGACCACTACACTCACTGGTTTCAGCCGCTTACAGGTGGTACTGCCGAAAAGCACGACTCGTTCTCTGACCCCGATGGTAAGGGCATGGTCATCGAGTCATTCTCGGGTAAGGTCTTGGCGCAGCAGGAACCCGACGCATCATCATTCCCCAATGGTGGTATTCGTAACACGTTCGAGGCTCGAGGCTACTCAGCATGGGACCCAACGTCGCCAGCCTTCATTGTAGATACAACTCTCTGTATTCCAACCGTTTTTATAGCCTATACGGGCGAGGCGTTGGACTACAAGGTGCCTCTGTTGCGTTCTATATCTGCGGTGGATAAGGCTGCTACGGCAGTGTGCCACTATTTTGATAAGAATGTGAACAGCGTCCACACCTATTTAGGTTGGGAGCAGGAGTATTTCTTGGTAGATGAGAGCTTGTGGGCTGTGCGTCCCGACTTGGTGCTGACAGGTCGCACGTTGCATGGTCACGAGTCGGCTAAGAACCAGCAGTTGGAGGACCACTATTTCGGAGCTATCCCTACACGTGTCATCAACTTCATGAAGGAGCTTGAGTGTGAGTGCTTGAAGTTGGGTATTCCTGTCAAGACACGTCACAATGAGGTTGCACCAAACCAGTTTGAGTTGGCTCCTGTTTATGAGGAGGCAAACCTTGCGAATGATCATAATCAGTTGTTGATGACAATCATGGATAAGATTGCCCGCCGCCATAATTTCCGTGTGTTGTTGCACGAGAAGCCTTTCAAGGGTATCAATGGCTCGGGTAAGCATAATAACTGGTCGCTTGGTACCGATACGGGTGTAAATCTCTTCGGTCCGGGCAAGACCCCATCTGAGAATTTGCAGTTTATCACCTTCTTGGTGAATGTCATGGCTGCGGTATATAAGCACAACGGCTTGCTCAAGGCTTCGATTATGAGTGCTACAAACTCTCATCGTTTGGGTGCCAACGAGGCTCCACCAGCGATTATTTCTGCCTTCTTGGGTTCGCAGATTTCATCGGTGCTTGACCGCCTGGAGCGTAGTGGTGGTGACGATGCGTTGCGCTTCGATGCCAAGAGTGTGTTGAAGATGAGTGGCGTGTCGCAGATTCCGTCAATCCTGCTCGATAATACCGACCGCAACCGTACCTCGCCATTTGCATTTACGGGTAATCGTTTCGAGTTCCGTGCCGTGGGCTCGTCGGACAACTGTGCCGAGGCGATGATTACACTCTGCACGGCGGCAGCCGAGCAGCTCACCGAGTTTAAGAGTGAGGTTGATGCTAAGATTGAGAAGGGCGTGAAGAAGGAGCGTGCTATATACGAAACCTTGAAGCGACTTATCAAGGAGTGTAAGGTTATCCATTTCGATGGAAATGGCTACTCTGACGAGTGGAAGCAGGAGGCTCTGCGTCGTGGCTTGGATTGCGAGACATCGGCACCGTTGTTGTTTGACCGCTATTTAGATGCGGCAAGCGTCAAGATGTTTGGTGATATGGGCGTGTACAATAAGGTGGAGCTCGAGGCTCGAACTGAGGTTAAGTGGGAGACCTACACCAAGAAGATACAGATTGAGGCTCGCGTATTGGGCGACATTACGATGAATAACATTATCCCTGTTGCATCGAAGTATGAGGCAATGTTGTTGGATAAGGCTTATAAGATGAAGGAGCTGGGCATCAGCTACGACTCTGACCTCGAACTGATTAAGGATATCCAGTCGCATACGGCAATGCTTCAGCGTCTGGTGCGCGATATGATTGAGGCACGCAAGGTAGCCAATAGGGTAGAGAACCAGCGCCAGCGAGCAATCCTCTACCACGATACTGTCGAAATCTTCTTCGACCAAATTCGTACCCACATCGACAAGCTCGAGGAGGTCATCGACGACCAGCTCTGGCCAATGCCAAAATACCGCGAGTTGTTGTTTATAAAGTAAGTTTGGATTTTCAAAAATAGTAATCCCCGCAAGTTTTGCCTGCGGGGATTTTTATATTCCGAACAAATGCTTTACTCGAAATAAATCTCACGGATGCATGCGTTCCAAGTATCACCCACCCAGAATACGTTACGCTCTTCATTATAAATCAAGGCACAAGGGCAATCGAACAATGCCTCGCCGAGAGCCAAACCGTCAGCATAACCCCATGGGTTACCTGTACCTGAACCACGACCTGCGAAAGTTGATACTACACCAGAAGGAGTAATCTTACGAATACAGTGGTTAGAACGGTCTGTGAAATAAGCATCGTACTCATCTTCTTGACCTGCGTAATCAGGATTCTTCACCCAAGCAATCTGACGTGGATAGTTCGTCTTAGCCTCGGTACCTACGTCATCGACATAACCATGACCACCACCTTGTGTTGAGTGTTTACCTACGTATGCATATAATTGCTTAAAGGTGTCGGTTGTTTCGTCGTACTCTGATTTTGCAATATAACTACCGCCATTGAACTGAAGAATAAGCATATACTTTCCTGCTGGGTGAATCTCAACACGAGCCTCCAAATATTTCTCACCTGCAAACATCTTCTGAGCCTTGTGGTAATCGTGATCAGCAGGGTAATACAAGCAATCGTAAATGCTTGTCATATTTGGGTTAAGATCAGTATCTGGGAACTTGTGGAATGAGCCATCGTCATAACGGTTGAAGAAGATAGAACCTGTTTTAGGGTGAACGTCTATACCGTTACACTGTGCTGTGTTGTAAACTAGACCATGCCATGGCTGATTGAAGAACGCTTCCTTACCTGTTGCGCCCGGAGCAGAACGCTTAACCAAGATAACCGCTGGTCTACTACCGAAGTCATCTATGGCAACCAGCATATTAGCCTCCTCGTCATTAGTAAATCTTACGTCGCGAATACGGTTACCATTAAAATAGTTTGCATTAAAAATGGTATGCACCTCCTTCTTTTCGAAGTCTATCAAACGAACATCACTACGAAAGTCAACGCCGGTAGTTGCGCCACCTGTATAAAGGTCTGAAGATACATAAACGTGAAGAGGATTAAGTGGGTCGGCAGCAAATGTTGCAGCATTCATGATACTACCACAATCACCAAATGGACCATCTATAATCGTTAACGCTCCTTTATCGTTTTTCTCACCTGCTACGGTGCGAACCTTCCACTGAGGCTGGGGCTTTGTCTTTTGCATAACTACAAAACTTTGCAACTCATCACCCCACTCACCCATCAATTTTATAGTAGCCGAGCGAGCTGGATTCTCCTCAGGATTCTCCTCAATTGTGAATGTAAGCACGTCTGTTCGTATTGTTGCACGTGTGTCAGCAACTGAAATCCACGACTTTGCGTCATCAGAAATGTTTACCGTATAAGCGAGGTTGGTCTGAAGGTTTACCTGTAAAGTTGATGCCTCGCGTTCTACCTGATAGGCATCGCTGACACCTGTTAAGACACCCTCATCAAATGTTATAGCCTTCGTAGCAGTAAATCCATTAGATGCTATTGCATGCATTACCACACTGCCATTACCACCACTTGCAGGAGCTGTCACTGTGAGGTATCCCTCAGAAACACTTGTTTTTGATACAACTGCTTTCCATGCGCCCTCACATGTAGCTTCAATTGTAGTCTTTTCATCAGCACCATTTACGGTGTATCCAACCTTAATACTCTTCAAAGGCATACAAGCCACGCCATCTTCAACATCAAATGAGATTGAAATATTTTTATATCGAGGTAATGACAGCTCAGAACCATCTGCAAGAGTAATAATCACATAATCGCTATTTGTAAGATTGATATTCTTAAACATAGCCTTTCCTGCGAAGTCGCTCTCGCCTACAACCTCACCAAGATGAACCCAAGAGTAACCATTGTCAAATGAAATGTACCAGCCGCCATCATCGACTTTAAGTTTTGGAGACGTATTATTAGAACTTTGCACTTGGATTTGATTTCCATTACCATCAAGCAGCCAATCTCCATTTATGGTCAAATAATAAATACCATCGGTGTCTTGTTTTACGCCAAGAATAGGAATAAACCAATTCTCCTCTGTTGATGCTTTATAGTAGATAGAAATTGGACTACAATTGGTAAATGAGATTGTGTAACCTACGACTTCTCCATTCTTTGTAATAGAAGTTACATCGGTTACATAATTGTCATTCTGCAACGCGGTCACAAGCGATTGTAAAGATGAAATGTTTGTATTCATCTGAGTACATAACTCTTCGAGTGCTACTACTTGCTCCTCGGAAAGACCTCCATTTTCGAGCAATTCTTCACAACTAACGGCAAATATCATCATCATTGCCGAAAGCAAATAAGTAAAAAGTTTTTTCATATGTAAATATATTTAATTGTTTTGTTGTAACATGCTGATAATTAACCAAATACCCCCTCCCGAAAATCGAGGAGGGTGTCTGCTGCTTTATAGCAAAATATTTTCATTGCATTTTATGTGTGTCACTACAACAAAAGTAAATAAATATTGCATAATAAACAAATTTTTTCGCAGTCGGAAATTTTAATTTTGAATTTTGAATTTCAGTATGTATCTTTGCAGCCGGAAAAAATGATGTGGAAGGATTTGGACTGCTTGCAACCACGAAAAAAATGCTAAACCAGCAATTCAGTTATACGACAGTCAATCTTCCATACGTTAATTGTTTAACTTGCAAAAACTATTAAAGTATGGCTTTTTTATTTACATCGGAGTCAGTTTCTGAGGGTCACCCAGATAAGGTGGCGGACCAGATTTCCGACGCTATTTTGGACGAGTTTCTTCGTCGCGACCCACAATCAAAGGTAGCCTGTGAAACACTTTGCACAACAGGTCTTGTAGTTGTGTCGGGTGAGGTTAAGTCAGACGCTTATGTCGATGTTCAAGGTGTGGCACGTCGCGTTATTGATAAAATTGGTTACAACCGCAGCGAGTATCAGTTTGATGCAGCTTCGTGCGGTATCCTCTCGGCTATCCACGAGCAGTCTTCAGATATCAACCAGGGCGTTGTGCGTGAGCAGGACGAGCAGCAGGGTGCGGGCGACCAGGGTATTATGTTCGGCTATGCTTGCAACGAGACACGCGAGTTTATGCCTGCTACACTTATCCTCTCGCATGTTATCTTGAAAGAGTTGGCGGTAATCCGTCGCGAGGGTATCATTATGAACTATTTGCGTCCCGACTCAAAGAGCCAGGTGACAATCGAATACGACGAGATTTCAGGTAAGCCTCTGCGTGTTCACACTATCGTTGTTTCTACTCAGCACGATGAGTTTATTCAGCCAAGTGCGTCGCTTTCGGCTAAGGATGCTGAGCGTATGATGCAGGAGCAGATTCGTGAGGACGTGCGTACAATCTTGATTCCTCGTGTTAAGGCTCGTTTGGAGCGTGCCAACGACTGCTTGGCAAGTATTATCGGCGACGATTATATCTTGCACGTAAATCCAACGGGTAAGTTCGTTATCGGTGGTCCTCATGGCGACACAGGTCTTACAGGTCGTAAGATTATCGTTGACACCTACGGAGGTCGTGGTGCTCACGGTGGTGGTGCGTTCTCTGGTAAGGATTCATCTAAGGTTGACCGTTCGGCAGCTTATGCAGCGCGTCACATTGCTAAGAATATGGTTGCGGCGGGCATCGCCGACCAGGTGTTGGTGCAGCTCAGCTACGCAATCGGTATCGCCGAGCCATTGTCAGTGTACGTTGACACCTACTCTTCTAAGCGCCCAGCTCAGTTGGAGGGTATGACCGATGGTGAGATTGCCCGTCGTGTGTCAAAGCTCTTCGACTTGCGTCCAGCAGCTATCGTTAAGCGTTTCGGTTTGAAGAATCCTATCTTCGAGGCTACGGCATCGTATGGTCACTTCGGCAACCGTCCTTACGTAAAGCCTGTGCAGATGTGGGAGAATGGTGTTGAGTGCGAGCGCGAGGTTGAGTTCTTCGGTTGGGAGAAGCTCGATGCAGTCGATATGATTAAGACCGAGTTCGGCTTGTAGGGGTAGCATATATATATAGGTGTATCCCAGCCTCTGGTATTTTATTTTTCTGCCTTTTTTCTCATAGCCTCGGGCTATGGTTGAGGAGCGTTTGTAAAATATTGGCTATTTCGTCCCTAAAAAAGGGCGCTACGGTCTTTTTATGCGATGTTTTTAGCTCAATACGTTGTTTGGATACACTTTTTCATTATTTTCGTGCATAGAACGGAATTTTTTAGTATATTTGAACTAACGTTTGGCGATTAAAGTTAAAAAAACATTAAAAAAAAATTTGCAAAACAAAACTTATTTAATATCTTTGCACCGTATGTATGGTACGTATTGATGCGTACTAAGCATGAAATAAACAGACAAAACCCAATAAGAAATTACCGTTTATAACGTAAGTATAAGAAACAGAAGAAATTAGAAGAACACAATTAATTTTTATTCATTTTATTTTAATCACTTAATTATGAAGACACTTTTTTCTAAATTGCTTGCTTTTGCGCTTATTTGCGCTGTTGCATGCAACGTTGTCGGATGTAAGAATTACGACGACGAGATCGGTGCGGTAAACGACCGTATTGATCAGTTGGAGGGAACTGTTGCTTTGAAGACTGATTTGCAGGCTTTGCAGGCTACAGTTACTGCCATCGAAAATAGCTATGTTTCAAAGACTGAGCTTGCTGAGGCTTTGAAGGCATATGCTAAGCCAGCAGACATCGCTGCTGCTGTTGCTAATGTTGAGAAGGCTATGGATGAAGCTCTTGCTAAAATCGAGGACGCTATCCAAGGTTTGCAGACAGCTTCATCTAAGCACCAGACAGCTGAGCAGGTAGCTGCAACTGTTGAGAACATGTTGAATAGCTACAAGATTTGGGCTGATACTGAGGCTTACATCAAGGCTCAGATCGCAGCTATCGTTCCAGGTCTTTCTGAGGCTGAGGTAACTGCTTTGCTTGCAGCTTATGTTAAGACAGCAGATTTGCACGCGGCTATCTTGGGTTGGACTGGTGACGAGCTTAAGGATTTCTTGACAGCTGAGGCTTTGGAGGCTTACGTAACAGACGAGGCTTTGGTTGAGGCTTTGGAGGAGTACCTTACAGCTGAGGATATCGCTGATTTCATTACAGCTGATGCTGTTAAGGATTTGATCGCTGAGGCTGACAATAGCGAGGCTTTGAAGGCTGCTATCATCGAGGCTATGACAGGCGAGGAGGGTGCTGTAACTGTTGAAGTATCTAAGTTGAACGCTGCTATCGAGGCTTTGGCTAAGCGTGTTGAGGCTTTGGAGGGTAAGGTTCAGTCTATCGTTTGGGTTCCAACAGTTTACGAGCAGGCTGCTTCAGGCATGGTAATGTTCTCTGGCGCTTCTTACTACGTATTTTCTGGTCCTAATCCAATTGATAATCAGACTACTGCTGCTCCTGTAAGCCTTGTTCTTACAAACGCTACTAAGACTCTTAAGTTCAAGGTTACTCCAGCTGCTGCTGCTAAGGCTATCACAGCTGAGGATTTGACAATTGATGAGCAGACGACTGCTACACGTGCTCAGGCTTCTGAGTACTTCAACGTTGTATCTGTTGAGGGTGATGACAATGGTTTCATCTCAGTTAAGGTTGAGGTTACTGACCATGAGGCTGTAGCTGCTGCTATTGAGGACGAGAAGTATCCTATCATCTCTTTGAACGTTAAGGAGGATTGCGCTTCTAACTATATCATGGTTGGTTCTGTTGGTCGTGATGCGACCGCTACGTTGGCTTACGGTAACTTCGTTGACGGTGCATTCGTAGCTGTTGAGGAGCCTACTGAGGCAACAGCTGTTTACTACGACTCTACTGAGCCTGTTACTACATTGCCAGCTGCAACTGCATACTTCGTTGTTGGTGATGAGTATTACGAGTTGCCAGAGGGTGTTGAGTGTGTAGTTACTGAGCCTGAGGTTGACCACATCGTTTGCGGTCAGGACGAGGAGACTGGTGATTACAACGTAACTCTTGATGGTAGCGCTGAGAACGTAGGTGAGGTGATTTCACTTCCTTACGAGGTTAGCATCGCTTACGGTGAGGAGACAGCTATTATTGATACTTACGATTATGAAATCGAAGTTTCTGATGCTCCTGCTGCAGGTAACATTAACGGTTTGGGTGATAAGGTTTACGCACTTGAGGCTATCTTCGACGGTGAAAACTACTCATTCGTATCTAACGTAACTATCGCGCAGATTAAGGCTGACTTGTGGGAGGCTAACAAGACTATTTGGGAGCCTTATGGTTACACTGAAGCTACATTCGCAAAAAATGTTCTTGGTGTTACAGCTTCTGGTTATGAGTCTATCAACAACAGTGAGTACGACTTGAGCTTGCAGCACTATGCAGTTGACGGTGTAAGTTATGTACGCGTTAAGTGTGCTGATACACCTGAGGCTAAGGCTTGGGTAGGTAAGGGTCCTCAGTCATTGGCTTTGAAATATACTTCTTCTATCCACACAGAGGACGTTGTAACTGTCAACTTCACAGCTGAGCTTAAGATGCCAGAGGTTACTCTTGTTCCTGTTCCTCACTATGTTGAAAATGGTATCGCTACAGCATACGCTAAGTGGGATACAACTAATACACCAGCGTACGTAGTTTACGATAAGGAGATTGGTCCTGCTTATGAGTGGACTTGCGAGAGCGCTGAGAGTGATGATATCGTATTGGTTTACTCTATCGAGGAGACTCAGTTGGAGGGCTTCCAGGGTACTGGTCCTCGGATCGTAGCTAACGGTACATCTTACAAGCTTGTATGGAATGATTGGAACAGCTTGCAGGTTAAGGTTAAGGTTGCTGCTTGCTATGCAAATAACCGTGATGAGGAGCTTGAGTCTGAAATCTTCATAGTAGCTATCGACTCTCCAGTTGGTGATCTTACAGCTGTAAATAAAGATGTTCTTTCAAACAATCCACAGGATGTAGATTTCGCTGAACTCTTCGCAGTTGCGATGACTGGTGAGAATGCTAATGCAACCGTAGATATTTTGGAGGATGCTGCTTACTTCGTTGCTGTTGGTGGTGAGATTGAGTACACAGTTAATATCCCTGAGAGCGCAAAGTCAATCGTAACTTATAATGAGGCTGTTCCAGCTCTTACATTCATTGACCCAGTATTGCACTTGACTAACGATATCAACATCGAGGTTACTGCTAAGTTCACTGACCGCTTCACAGGTGAGGAGCAGACTGCAACTGCAACTGTAACTTTGAAGAAGTAATTTGGTTGAAAAACCAAACACTACATATGATTTAAATTCATAATTATATAGTGGTGCCGCCCCCGCTATTCCGAAAGGAGTAGCGGGGGCATTCTTTATCATGCCCTCAGGAATAATTTTTGCTATTACATAATAAACCCCTCACTGCCCTCGTTATAGTGTTGTAAATAACAAAACATTGCCTATGGAGAAATTTGCCTACTTTAAATAATTAACAACTTAACGATTTATGTTACTATGAAAAAGACGGCATTTTTATTGTTTGGAGCAGCCGTTATTTCGGCTGCCGCAGGTGGACTTACCGCAATTGGTGTAAATAAATATTTGGCACAACAATCTGCCCAAAGTTCTACGGGTGAGGTTGTTGCCTCGTGGCATAAGAGTGAGCCGCAGCTCGGTAATCACTTCGCAGCCTTTCAGACTGAGCAGTATCCCGACCTCACCTACGCTGCCGAGAACGCTGTGCAGGCCGTGGTTAATATCGAGGCTGTGAAAGAGGTGCAGATGGGCGGTCGCTCCTATGGCTACGACCCATTCTACGAGTTTTTCGGCATGCCTTATGGCGGTGGTCGTGGCACTTATGGTCAGCCACAAACGCGCGAGCAGCGCTCGGGTGGTTCTGGTGTGATAATCTCGCCCGATGGCTACATCGTAACCAATAACCACGTCATCGAAAACGCTACAAAGCTCAAGGTAAAGCTCTATGATGGTCGCACTTTCGAGGCTAAGCTCATTGGCACCGACCCAACGACCGACGTGGCTCTCATCAAGGTCGAGGGCGACGACCTGCCTACAATCCCATTTGGCGACTCTGACGCTTTGCGTTTGGGCGAGTGGGTGTTGGCTATCGGCTCTCCGTTTGATTTGCAATCAACAATTACTGCTGGTATCGTGAGTGCTAAGGCGCGTCATTTGGGTGTCATCGCCGAGGATTTCCCCATCGAGTCGTTTATTCAGACCGATGCCGTAGTAAATCCTGGTAATTCGGGTGGTGCGTTGGTAAATACGCGTGGCGAGTTGGTGGGCATTAACACCGTAATCAAGTCCTCTACGGGTACCTATATGGGTTATTCGTTTGCCGTGCCCGAGACCATCGTGCGCAAGGTTGTGATGGACCTCAAGGAGTATGGCGTGGCACAGCGTGCAATGCTTGGCGTGAGCTATCGTGCTATCGACGAGGATTTTATCGAGCAGTTAGGCGATGAACTTGGAATTAAGAAGGCTGGTGGTTTATATATCAACGAGGTGGTGGAGAACAGCGCTGCTGCCGAGGCAGGCTTGCGCAAGGGTGACATCATCACGGCCATCGATGGTGTGAAGACCGACGATGCTTCGGTGTTGGTCGAGAAGATTGCGCAGCGTCGTCCAGGCGATAAGGTTACAATCTCATATAAGCGTAACGATGCCGATAAGAAGGTTGATGTGGTGTTGAAGAATCGTGTAGGTAAGAGTGAGCCAATCACACGTGAAACTACCGATGTGGCAGCCGCTTTGGGTGGTAAGTTCTCGGATGTGGGCAAGCAGTTGTGCCAGAAGTTGGAGATTCGTGGTGGTGTCCAGGTGACGAGCATCAAACGTGATGGCTTGCTGGGTCGCTCGGGCGTTAAGGAAGGTTTTGTAATCACTTTCATCAACGACCGCCCCGTGTTGTCGGTAGCGGACCTGCAACGTATGGACGCGAAGATTTCAACCATCGACGGTGTATATCCTAATGGTCAGGCGGTGCGCTATGTGATTGTGGAGTAAAGATTTTGTTATAATTTATATTGAGTTTGCCCCGACATTGAAAGGTGTCGGGGCAAATGTTTTCTATAAAAGGTTGTCGAATATCTTTCGTCCAAGTGCGTAGCGTAGGATTATTGAGCCATAATAGACGCCCTGAGCCTCGTTTTTGGTCTGTGAACGAATATCCCTGCGTTTGTGGTTTAAGACGCTGTGCATGGCGAAAAACTCCTTATACGCTTGCCATACAGCTTTGGTTAGCTCGCGCTCACCCTTTATTAAGTAAACAAGTGCTGATAACATATCAGCCATAGGGCGAGCCACCGCCACTAAGCATCTTTGCCATGTGGGTGCGCACTTGAAGAGCATCGTCAGATTGTTTCGATAGTTTAGGTATAGCTTGCGGGGCGAGTTGTTGGGTAGTGTACCACCTCCTAAATGGTACACAACGCTACGAGGCTCCATCTGAATTTTGTAGCCTGCGAGTTGCATGCGCCAGCAGAGGTCGATCTCTTCCATGTGGGCAAAGAAATCGGCATCGAAGCCACCTAAACGTTTGAAGAGGTCTGCACGGCAACAGAAAGCCGCTCCGCTTGCCCAAAATATATTACGTTTGGTGTTGTATTGCCCCCTGTCCTCCTCTAATGTAGAGAGTATTCTGCCTCGGCAAAAGGGATAGCCAAGCACGTCGATATAACCTCCCGCAGCTCCTGCATACTCGAATTTTGTAGGCTCAGCGTAGCTTAATATTTTGGGCGCTACGGCTCCCACGAGGGCATCGTTGGAGAGCGTGGCGATGAGTGGCTCCAACCACCCGTCGGTGACCTCTACATCGGAATTAAGAAGCACGAAGTAGTCGCTGTCAATATCTTTCAGGGCTCGATTGTAACCCTCGGCAAAGCCGTAATTCTTTTCTAAACGTATGATTTTTACATCGGGGAAATGTGATGTAAGAAACTCTACAGAATCATCTGTCGAGCCATTGTCGGCAACTATGATATCGGCTTGAGTAGGGGTGTAGCGCACCACACTTGGCAGAAACTTCTCCAAATGTTTGCGACCATTCCAATTCAATATAACAACCGCCGTGCGCATCATCTTATCACCGTTGCTTACTCCTCGCTATCTTTGGCGTAGCGGTTTTTCTTCTGCTCCTTCTCGGGTTTTGGAGCACCTGCCACTACGATTACAAATTCGCCCTTAGGCTCGTGCGTGCGGAAGTGTTCCAACACCTCGTCGATTGAACCTCTAACGGTCTGTTCAAATTTCTTTGTTAGTTCACGAGATACCGACACGGCTCTATCTTTGCCAAACACCTCAGCAAGTTGTTCCAAACATTTTACAACGCGGAAAGGTGACTCGTAGAATATTATTGAACGACTCTCCTGCGCCAACTCCTGCAAACGCTTTGTGCGACCCTTTTTCTGCGGTAAGAAACCCTCGAAGCAGAAGCGGTCACATGGAAATCCACTCTGCACAAGAGCAGGAATGAGAGCTGTTGCTCCGGGAAGAGTCTCCACCTCGATGCCAGCTTCTACACATGTGCGCACGAGCAAGAATCCTGGGTCAGAGATACCAGGAGTACCCGCGTCGGAAACCAACGCTACGGTGTGACCTTCGCCAATAGCTTCCGCAACAGATGCTGCCGTGGCGTGCTCGTTGAATTTGTGGTGTGAGTATAATTTCTTCTCAATACCCAAATGCTTAAGCAGAAATGCTGTCGTACGAGTATCCTCCGCCAAGATATAATCTGCAGCTTCGAGTGTCTTGATGGCACGCAACGTAATGTCGTCCAGATTACCTATCGGGGTAGGTACAATATATAATTTTGACATATTGGATTATGAAAATTTACGTTCCAGTAGCTGCATGATGAATTTAGAACCTTCAACATCAGGATTCCACTCATAATTCTCGATGATGTGTACCATGCAATCCTCAAGTGTAGGCAACTTATCCAGCGTGGTGATAGCCTCGTTGTAGGCTTCATTATCACCATCAAACAGGTCGCGTATCATCAAGAATTTATCATTAATACCGATAGCTTGCTGCAAAGAGTTGATTTTTGAGTTTGTAATTTCCTCAGCCAAAGCTGCTGGGGCAACAATTGTATCTGCCAATGTAGTCTTTGCAGGTGCTATGGTGTCGGCAAGTGTTGTCACCTCCTCGTTGGTTATAGCTTTGGGAGTTGAAAATGCAGGCTCTTCCTCTGGGGTGTTTGCACTTACCTTAATCTCGAATATGTCATCGTCGTCCATGTCGAAGATTTTTGAGATATCGACAGCCTTCTCCTGCTTTGGCTGTGCCTCGCCGTATAGAGCCATCATGCGTTGATGCTTAGAACGCGGTTTGCGCTGTATCTCTTCAGCTCCGAATAGGCTCTCCATTGTTGGCTGACGATTGGCTTTGGGCTGTTGTGGCCCGGGTTGAACCTCAGGCTTAGGCTCTGGCGCAACCTCTACCTCAACTTTTGCCTCCTCTATCTTAGTTTCTGACTCTATCTCGTTCTCTGTCTGCTCATCTACCGCAGGAACTACCTCGTCCACGATATTCTCCACAGCCTCTTCTTTAACCTCTTCTTCAATGGCTGGTGTTGCAGGTTGCTCGATTGCAGCCGCTACGAGAGCCACCTCAGGCTCTTCATTAACCGATGAAGGCTCTACTTCTGGCTCAGGTGAAAGAGGCTCGCTGTCGGTCTCTTCTTCGTCTTCATCTTCCGCAAAAAGAATCTCAACCTCAATCTCCTGCTCCTCCTCGTTTGACTCGTCATTTGAGTCTGTCGCTATTTCATTGGCGATTGGAGCTGCGATTATGGGTGTAGCAGTAGTATCTGTTGCGATATTATTACCAAAACGTATCAACTCATACAACGATGTCAATTTGTCAAGAGCCAAGTTCTGCTCAATTGCCGATACGCCTTTACTCTCGTCCCATGAAGATATAAGGGTTGAGAGTTTCTCAATTTCTTGCTTTACGAGTTCGATGTTCATATTGTTTTCAGATGAATAATTTTTCAAAGGTAGCAAATTTTTTCATAATACACTCTTTTTTACAAAAAAAGAGGCTGTGCACCCTCGTGCATCAACCTCTTGTGATAAATTGACTATTCGCAACTTTATTTTGATTGCAACTGATCGCTATACACAGCCTTTGGTAAATCGTGCATGTTGTACTGCGAAGCCATCGAGCGACCGTAAGCACCTGCCGACTTAATGGCGAGAAGGTCGCCTCGCTTGCTCTTCTTTAGGCTCACGTTCTCGTCGAACACGTCGGTTGATTCGCACGCTGTACCCACAACGGTGTATTTCTTGCATGCCTCCTCGGTCGATGTTATGTTTTCGATGTTGTGATACGAACCATAAAGCATAGGGCGTATGAGCTCGGTCATGCTGGCGTCGATGATAAGCAGACGACGTCCTGTGGCTGTAGTCTTGTTGTAAAGGACGCTTGTGATAAGCTCGCCGCACTCGCCCACAATCGAACGACCAAACTCAAAGTGCACCTCCTTGCCCTCTACATTCAAGTATTCATGAACAATGGCAAAGAGTGAAGCGAAGTTTGGAATAGGCTCATTCTCAGGTACATCGTAGTTAATACCCAAACCTCCACCTACGTCCACAATGCGGAACGAGAAACCGAGTGATTCCAACTTCTCAACAATAGCATTTGCCTTGTTACACATGTTCTCAAAGACGTGCAACTCACGAATTTGTGAGCCGATGTGAATGTGTATACCAATGATGTTGATGTTGTTTAACGA
Source organism: Alistipes sp. (assembly GCA_017424405.1). Classification (GTDB taxonomy): domain Bacteria; phylum Bacteroidota; class Bacteroidia; order Bacteroidales; family Rikenellaceae; genus Alistipes. Next base: position 32,032 of record JAFPAD010000068.1, on the reverse strand, counting down.
CTTTATAAGGTCTGAGTTTTCGATAATCTCATCATACGCTATACCGAACTTACTGTCAGCCTGACCTGTGTCGATGCAGTGGTTGGTTTTTGGGTCGATGTCGGGGTTTACACGTAATCCCACCTCGGCTTTTACACCCATCTCACCAGCGATTTGGTTTACCACCTGCAACTCTTCTATTGACTCGCAGTTGATAGCCAAAATATCCTGCTCGATGGCGTAGCGTATCTCCTTGTCGCGCTTACCTACACCTGCATAAACAACGCTCTTGGGGTCGAAGCCCATCTCAATCGCTTTGCGTACCTCGTTACCACTCGCGCAGTCAATGCCAATGCCATACTCTTTGATGATTGAAAGTAGATAGTCATCATTATTCGCCTTGATGGCATAGTGAACCTTATAATTGTATTTGTTTGACTCATACACTACGCTCTCCAAAGTTTGGCGCAATAGGTTGATATCATATAGATAGAACGGAGTCTCATGCTCACGCAGCTGGGCTGCAACTTTTCTGCTTAACATAATTGTAGATAACCTAAATTCCTAGCGTTAATTCTTTTATACTTGTCTGTTTTAAGTCGTAATAAATGCAAACTTAATAAATATTTATTGATTATGCAAATAAAGCATTGTAACAGATTTCATATCGTTGTTGCTCAAGATACTCATAAAGTCTAACAATATCGTCGGCTATTTTGCATAAAAATGTGATATTTCGATAGCCTACATTGCGCCTATAGTGCGAACGATTTCCAGCGACATGTCGGCATATATCCAATACCAGAAGGCGTAAACCTGCAACAATTCGGCTATCAGGTCGTTGTTCTCAGAATCTTGTATTGGGATGCCAATATCTCGATTCATGACGATTTCGTCTGAATATATTTTACCGAAAAAGTCGCCTTCGGGAATCATATTCTTTGCATTGGGGTCTACGGGAATCCAGCCATAGCCGGCAAGGAAAAATTCGGCACGCACATGGGCCGTATCGTCGGGGCGTACCATGACAACATGGCGTGCTGGTATACCTTTGTTGCGCAACATCGAGATAAATACCGTTGCCTGATTACCGCAATCGCCTCCGCCATTTTCCCATATCGCGGCTAATGGATGCAGGCCTGTGTTGGGGTTGAGGTATTGCATGTTTTCTGCGACATACAAATAGCAGAGCATGGCGTAGTTTACAATATTGCCATTTGCCTCCTGCCATAATTGTGTAGTTACGGATTGCATCGGCTCAAAATCGGGAACAATAATATCGAATGCGGTGCCCGTATAATTTTTATATATATCCGATTCAGTGTCGATTTCGGCATATGAAGTTATGGCGTCAAAATCAATGTCTACACTATAGTTTGTAACCTTGAATTCCTCTCTGAGTATGGTTGTTCCCGATGCGGGGATGCTGTTATTGTCCAGTATACAACGCAAATATCGGGTTTCGTTATCTGGCGCAGTTAGCAGTGTACCGCCCTCGGTGTTTAGTTCTTCGATATCTTGATATATGTTCGAAGATGGTACGGGTAAAACGCCGATAAAACGATGAAATTGATTCTGATCGTAATATAAATCGAGTTGTGTAAACACCTTTCGCTCGCTGATTTTGTTGCGACGGAAAATGTTCTGACGCTGCTTTATAGAGAACTCTTTGGTAAGAGAACCAGCTGTGATTACAACTGTTGCCTCTCGGTCGCCGGTGGTGGTATTTCCGTCTGTGGTGAGCGTGAGTTTGCCGTTTGCGGGGCTCAAATGTAGCCAGTCGCAATTATCAGGCTCGGTAATGTTGGCCTGCCATTGAGTATTAGAATCTATATTTATAGTGGCACTGCCACCCGAAGCGTAGATTAGCGGGTTGTCATCTTTTAATGCTTGAACGGTCAGTATCTCGCTTGGTGCTGGCGGTGTGTCGGGTGGTGTCGTGTTGTTGTTTATGTCGCTCTTGTCGTCACTGCAACTTATTGAGAATAAGACTGATAAATAAGTCAATAGGGTTAATAATCGTTTCATAGCTAAAACAGTTAAAGTTGTTGTGTTGGTTGCCCGAAAATAGAAATATTTTCGGAGAGTTACAAATAAAAAAAAAGTCTTACGGCTGCCGAAGCCTTGAATTTGTTGCATATTTGCATAAAAATGCGATTTTGTGGGCGGTACTATAAACCTTGTTAATACCACATACTCTCGCAATACTCGGCGCGTCGCTTGATATGCTCAAACTTTTGGTCGGGGCATCTTCTTACGATATCGGCATATTGTTTGCGTCGGCGAGTGATTTCGCCCTTCAAATAGGCTCTGCGATTTTCGATAGCGCGGCTTGATAATCTGCTGTTGCTATCTTGCATGGCCGAGGCTGCGTGACGAGTGAAATCCTCCAACGCCTTTGTTGCCTTCTTAAGGGCGATTTTGGCATTGTATCGCTCCTCGCTAATTATGTTATAGGCTCTGATAATCAGGATTTTTGCACCGTTAAACAATTCACTGCGGTCGTCAGCGTAGTTGGGCAATTGCTCGAGGATAAACTCGCCCCATTCATACTTTGCAATGGCCATATCTATGGGGTTTACTTTTCTGAGCATGCTTACGCGATACTCTTGATTCATGCGCTCGAAAGAGTGGCGATAAATCTTTACTTTATTGCCCGAAGTCGAAGCCGCAGGAGCATAATAAATACGGTGGTTTGAAATGGGGGTTGATGTTGCGGTTTGTGAAAAATTTTCTCTTTTCATAATTATACGATTTTAGAAGTTAAACAATAAAATAAAATTTGTTATCAGTTTGACAATCAATTTGTTTGTGGGTTTGATTGTCGGCTCAAACACATCAAAGAACGCCCCGTCGGAGCATCTTTTTCGATGCCCGATGAGAAGATTGTTTTTGAGAATGTTTAACTTCGTTTGCCGCAGCTTAAAGCTATGGTTGCGACAATTGATTACTGTGCATGAAAATCATGTTCGGCAAGAGATATGTTGGCACAAAAATATGCACAACAAGGCATATCCTCGCTGTAAATGTGTTAAAAAAATGATAGATTGTAGTTCTGATTTGATACCACAAATGTAGCGATTTTTTTGTAAATTCCCAAATTTTCAAATCTTATTGTCTCTTTTGAAGAAAAATACCACAAAAAATGCTCTTGTCTTGTGAAAAATCACTACATTTGTCAAATAATATAAGTATAAACATTAACAGTAGATATTGAATGGCACTACAATGTGGTATAGTTGGTTTGCCAAATGTCGGTAAATCAACTCTTTTTAACTGCCTCTCAAATGCAAAGGCGCAGGCGGCAAATTTCCCTTTCTGTACAATTGAGCCTAATGTGGGCGTCATCACCGTTCCTGATGAGCGTTTGGTGAAGCTCGCCGAGATTGATAATCCTAAGAAGGTTATCCCTACAACTATCGAGATCGTGGATATCGCAGGTTTGGTGAAGGGAGCTTCAAAGGGCGAGGGCTTGGGTAATAAGTTCTTGGGAAATATCCGTAACACAAACGCTATTATTCACGTTTTGCGTTGCTTCGAAAATGGAAATATCACTCACGTCGATGGCTCTGTTGATCCTGTGCGTGATAAGGGTATCATCGACACCGAGCTTCAGTTGAAGGACTTGGAGACCGTCGAGAATAACATCGGCAAGTGTCAGAAGCAGGCAGTGGCGGGTGATAAGAACGCGAAGCGTCGTTATGATTTGCTTGTGCAGTTCAAGGAGGCTTTGGAGCAGGGTCGTTCGGCTCGTACCGTTGAGACCGACAAGGAGGAGCGCAAGTTGGTTGCCGACCTCAATCTTTTGACCGATAAGCCTGTGTTGTATGTTTGCAACGTAGATGAGGCAAGCGCTGTATCGGGTAATGTTCACACCGAGGCTGTCAAGGCTGCTATTGCTGATGAGAATGCCGAGATGCTTATCGTAGCTGCTGCTACTGAGGCGGACATCGCCGAGTTGGAGGACTACGAGGAGCGTCAGATGTTCCTTCAGGATATGGGCTTGGAGGAGTCGGGTGTGGCTCGTTTGATTAAGGCGGCATATAAATTGCTCAACCTCCAAACATTCTTCACTACGGGTGCCGACGAGAGCCGTGCGTGGACATTTGTTAAGGGTATGAAGGCTCCACAAACAGCAGGTATTATTCACACCGACTTCGAGCGTGGCTTCATCCGTGCCGAGGTAATCAAGTATGAGGATTATGTAAAGCTCGGTTCTGAGAAGGCATGCCGCGACGTAGGTAAGATTGGTATCGAGGGTAAGGAGTATATCGTGCAAGATGGTGACATTATGCACTTCCTCTTCAACGTTTAACAATTTCTTGTGGGTTATTTTTGCGTTACGCTCGACTTCAAAATGCTCATTTACCTTGAGTAAACTCCGCTTTTGAAATCTTTGCAAGCCTAAAAATAACCTCACAATAAGATGTTAAAAAGCAATCTTCAAAACACCTCCGCAAATCAAATGTTTTAGAGGAATAATAAAATTTAGAATTCCCTCTGGCTTATGAAACAGAACTTGAAATATGCGATTATCGCTGTGGCGATAGTTGTTAGCGCGTGGCTTTTGGGTCGTGCTTACACCTACAAATACCGTTCGCAGGATACTATTGTTGTGACGGGTTTGGGTGAGACGGAGTTCGCCTCCGACTTGATTGTGTGGAATGGCGAGATTGTCGTTGAGACGCAGGATGTCGCTTCGGGTTATGCACAGCTGGAACGCAACAAGCAGAAGGTGCTGGAGTTCATCACTTCGCGAGGAGTTGCTGTCGAGCAGATTACCCCGTCTGGTGTTACTGTCAAGCAGGTTGTTTTCAAGTTCGTTAATGTCTATAAGCAGACCGAGCCTGTATATAATGCCAACGGCAACTACGCTGGTCAGCGCTTTACTGGTTATCGCTTGTCGCAGAGTTTTTCGGTAGAGTCGAAGGATGTTGATAAGGTCGAAAATATCTCTCGTGAGATTTCAGCTCTTATCGCGCAGGGAGTGTCGATTGAGGCATATTCGCCATCGTACTATTACACCAAGCTCGACGATGTGAAACTCTCTCTCATCGAGCAAGCGTCGGCAGATGCACGTATGCGTGCCGAGAAGATTGCCGACAATGCTGGCACCTCTATCGGTCGCGTAGCATCGGCGAAGATGGGCGTGTTTCAGATTACGGGCGCTAACTCCAACGAGGAGTTCTCAGCGGGTGGCTCGTTCAACACCTCGTCGCGCCAGAAGAAGGCTCGCATCACAATGCGTATTGAATATCGTGTAAAATAAATAAGAAACTTAAAATAATAGAAAATTATGTCACAAGAAGTTCGTGTGCGTTTTGCTCCAAGTCCTACGGGACCCCTTCACATGGGTGGTGTGCGTACAGCACTTTATAACTATTTGTTCGCTCGTCGTCACGGCGGTAAGATGATTCTTCGTATCGAGGATACCGACTCACAGCGTTTCGTGCCAGGTGCCGAGGAGTATATCATCGAGTCACTTAAGTGGTGCGGCATCGAGATTGACGAGGGTGTCGGCGTAGGTGGTCCTCACGCGCCATATCGTCAGAGTGAGCGTAAGGAGATTTATTTGAAGTACGCCAAGCAGCTCGTTGAGGCTGGTTGGGCATACTACGCTTTCGATACGTCTGAGGAACTTGACGCTTTGCGTAAGGAGGCTGAGGCTGCGGGTCAGACCTTTGCCTACAACTATACCGTTCGTGAGAAGTTGCCTACATCTTTGAGCCTTTCAAAGGAGGAGGTTGAGGATCGTATCGCACGTGGCGATATTTGGGTTGTTCGATTCAAGATGCCAGAGAATGAGGTTGTCGAGATGGACGACTTGATTCGTGGTCATGTGAAGGTGAACACATCTACGTTGGACGATAAGGTGCTTTATAAGAGCGCCGATGAGCTTCCAACATATCACTTGGCTAATATCGTTGATGACCACTTGATGGAGATTTCGCATGTTATTCGTGGTGAGGAGTGGTTGCCATCGCTTCCGTTGCACTACTTGTTGTATCGTGCTTTCGGCTGGCAGGATACTCAGCCCCAGTTTGCACACTTGCCTTTGTTGTTGAAGCCTACGGGCGGCGGTAAGCTCTCGAAGCGTGATGGCGACAAGATGGGATTCCCTGTGTTCCCACTCTTCTGGACTTCACCTACGGGCGAGACTGCCAAGGGTTATCGTGAGGATGGTTACTTTGCCGAGGCGTTCGTGAATCTGTTGGCTCTTTTGGGCTGGAATCCTGGTACTGAGCAGGAGATTTTCTCAATGCAGGAGCTTATCGATGCCTTCTCGTTGGATAGAGTATCAAAAGCTGGTGCTCGTTTCCAGCCAGATAAGGCAAAGTGGTTCAACGCTCAGTATATGCACCACAAGAGCAACGAGGAACTCGCCAAGTTGTTTCAGCCAATCTTGAAGGCAAATGGCGTTGAGACATCTGATGAGTTGGCGGGTAAGGCTGCTGGCATCATGAAGGAGCGCGCATCATTCATCACCGACCTTTGGGATTTGACATCATATTTCTTTGTTGCTCCAACGCAGTACGAGGAGAAGCAGATGAAGAAGTACTGGAAGGGCGAGAACCCAGTTCGCTTGGCTGAGCTACGTGAGGTGTTGGCTGCTATTGACGACTTCTCGTTGGAGAATACCGAGGCTATCGTTGGCGCTTGGATTCAGGAGAAGGGCTACGGTATGGGTCAGATTATGAACACCTTGCGTTTGGCTTTGGTTGGCGCAGGTAAGGGTCCCGGTATGTACGACGTTACGGCATTCATCGGCAAGGAGGAGTGCTTGAAGCGTATTGATTATATTTTGACCAACTTAAAACCTTTAGAATAATGGAGATTTTACAGCACATTTGGGGTACAACCCCTGAGGGCGAGGCGATAGTACTTTACACAATTCGCAACGCCAATGGCTGCGAGGTGCAGCTTTGCAATATTGGAGCATCTATCGTGTCGGTTAAGTCACCTGACCGTGATGGCAAGATGGACGACATCGTTTTGGGATATAAGGACGCAATGAGCTACTTTGGTGATGGTGCAGCCTGCGGTAAGAGTGTAGGTCGTGTGGCAAACCGTATTGCTAAGGGTAAGATGATGGTTGATGGCGTTGAGTACTCGCTTGAGATTAACAACGGTCCTAACCACTTGCATGGCGGCTCAAAGGGTTTTGCTAATCAGTTGTGGGAGGGTCGTGTTGAGACCAACCGTGTAGTGTTCTCACGCACATCTCCAGATGGCGAGCAGAATTATCCAGGTGAGTTGTATGTTGAGGCTGGCTACTACTTCTCTGACGACAACGAGTTGGAGATTACCTACGTGGCTAAGTCAGACAAGAATACCGTTGTAAACCTCACAAACCACGTCTATTGGAACCTCGCAGGCGAGGGTAGCGGTCAGACAATCCTCGACCACGAGCTTCAGCTCAACTGCTCACGCGTGTTGGAGATGGACCCAACTCAGATTCCGACAGGCGAGTATCTCGATGTTAAGGGTACTCCACAGGACTTCACTACATGGCGTCAGTTCGGCGACGAGATTCTCTCGGAGTTCAATTACATGAAGGACTTTAAGGGTTATGACCACTTCTTCGTGTTGGACAACTGGACACCAAACATCTTGGCTAAGGTGGGTGAGTTGCGTCACGAGGCAACCGGTCGTAAGGTTGAGGTGCTCTCATCTCAGGCGGGTGCTATGGTATATACTGGTAACTGGCTGGAGGGTGGCTGCCCTGTAACAAAGTCGGGTGGTCGCTATCAGGATTACTCAGGCGTTGCTATCGAGTGTCAGAACTATCCTAACGCAGTGAACGAGCCACGCTTCCCATCGGTTGAGTTGAAGGCAGGTGACACTTACTGCCAAAAGATTGTATTCAAGTTGGGCACGTATTAAAATTGCCTAAATCACTCTTATTCTGTGTTACGCTTGTCGTTTTGATGCTCACATACGCCAAGTATGCTCCGCTCAAAACGCCTTCGCAAGCCTTGAATAATGGTAATTTATCCATTTTTTTGGGTAGCGTCGTAGATGGTGATTGAAAATATTTGATAATTAAGGGGTTCGTGGTGTAATAGCTGCGAACCCATTTATAAAGATTTATGGAAGAGAAGGATCTTGAATTTTTGAACTCGTTTACCGAGAAGGTTGAGAAGACTGTTGTCGATTTATGTACGGCTGACGCTATGCTCGACGGTAAGATGTTGGAGGTAGAGGAGCTTGACGATAAGTGGCGCACATCTGCTCCTGAGTATATGGCAGCTGCTGTTCCTCAGATTGCTGATTATCCGTTGGCGGCCATTGCATGGGCATGCTACGTAGGTATGGGTGCCGCTGTTTTGTGGGATAAATCGTGGAACGAGCATAAGGATATCGAGGATTGGTACTCAATCATGGCAAAGCCACGTGGCTTCGACTGCTTGGACGAGTATGTTGTAGAGTGCTTGGTTGGTTATCCGCTCGATGGCGAGAATGCTTCGAAGTTGGAGTCTACAATCCGCAAGTGTGCCAACTCGGCTCACACCATGATTCGTAAGGAGGGTATCGAGCCTCAGAGTGTTATGGCATTCCATTTGTTTGCACGTGTGGCGAAGGTGTTTTTCCGCTTGGGCGTGTCGCTTGAGTTGCGTCATCGTGGTTATAAGTATGTAAAGATGAATGTAAACTTCGCCGGCGAGGGTGAAGTGCCTGTATCTTAGTTGCCGCATAGTTATTCATAAAAACACTAATGCGGTCAATTTTTTTTGCGGAATAGTGAATAACTATAACATTTATTTATTATATTTGCATAAACAAACGAAAATATGACTACTACTCTTAACATTCACCTTCATCATCATATCTTGTCAAAGATAGGGTAGGTCGTGGAGTGTTGCAAGAGAAAACTCATATAATAGGCTTACCCTTTGGGTGAGCCTATATTTATAATATGGTATGTAAATAAAATAAAAATAATAGCAATATGCTGAGAATAGCAATACAGACCAAGGGTCGTTTGAATGAGCAGAGCATTGCTCTTTTGCGCGAGATAGGAATCGATGTTGATGGAGCAAAACGTAAGTTTTTGTCAAAGGCTACGAATTTCCCCATCGAGGTGTTGTATCTGCGCGATGATGATATTCCGCAGGTCGTGGCAAATGGAACAGCTACGTTGGGTATTGTTGGTATGAACGAGGTTGCAGAACGAGGTTGCGATGTCGATATTGTCTCGAAGCTCGGCTTTGGGGGCTGTCGCATCTCGTTGGCAATTCCTAAGAGTGAGGAGTATGAGGGTGTTGAGTATTTCAACGGCAAGCGCATCGCTACATCATACCCTAATATTTTGGAGCAGTTCCTTTCGGAGTGTGGCGTTAAGGCTCAGTTGGAGGTTATCTCTGGCTCGGTTGAGATTGCTCCTGCGGCAGGTATTGCCGATGCTATTTTCGATATCGTGTCATCGGGAGGTACACTTGTGTCGAATGGCTTGAAGGAGGTTGAGCGTGTCTTCGAATCGGAGGCAGTGCTTATCGCTAATAAGAATCTCTCTGCCGAGGATAGAGAGTTGCTTGAGGAGTTGTTGTTCCGTATCGAGTCGGAGCGTGATAGCCGCGATAAGAAGTATCTGCTTATGAATATCCCAACGGCATCGTTGGAGGAGGCTGTTAAGATTTTGCCAGCCATGCGAAGTCCTACGGTTATGCCTTTGGCAGCCGAGGGGTGGTGTTCGCTACACTCTGTAGTTGATGCTGCCGAGTTGTGGGATAAGGTGCGCCAGTTGAAGGCTATCGGTGCCGAGGGTATCTTGGTGCTTACGTTGGATAAGATAATTGCGTAGCGTATGAATATCTTTGAGAATCCCTCTCCGAGTCAGTGGGCTGAGCTTTGTCGTCGTGCCGAGCAGGATAATTCGGCAATCGAGCAACGAGTGTTGGCTATTGTCGAGCAGGTGGCAAACGAAGGCGACCAGGCAATCAAGTCTCTTGTCAAGCAGATTGATGGCGTGGAGTTGCAGACGCTCAAAGTCTCGGAGGCTGAGTTTACTGCCGCTGAAGCTAATGTGAGTGATGATGTCAAGCGTGCTATCGGCGTTGCTATTAATAATATATCGGCATTTCACTCGGCTCAACTCCCTCGTGAGGTGCGCGTTGAGACTCAATCGGGAGTGGTATGTATTCAACGCCCTGTGGCGATTGAAAAAGTGGGTTTGTATATTCCTGGAGGCACGGCTCCTTTATTCTCTACGGTGTTGATGCTTGCCCTGCCTGCTAAGATAGCAGGTTGTGGTGAGGTAGTGTTGTGTACTCCCACAAATAAAGAGGGTCGAGTGGCATCGGAGGTGCTTTATGCTGCCAAGTTGTGTGGCGTAACAAGTGTCTATAAAGTAGGCGGTGCGCAGGCTGTGGCGGCTATGGCGTATGGTACCGAGAGCATACCGAAGGTGAATAAGATATTTGGTCCTGGTAATCGCTATGTGACTTTTGCTAAGCAGTTGGTGAGTGGTCGCAATACGTCGATTGATATGCCTGCGGGACCTTCCGAGGTGATGGTTATGGCGGACGAAAGCGCCAATGCTCGATACGTTGCGGCAGATTTGCTTTCGCAGGCAGAGCACGGCAGAGATAGTCAGGCAATCGTGGTTTGTAATAGTGTAGCACTTGCCGAGGCTGTGTCGGCTGAGGTGGAGCGTCAGGCTGCGCGGCTATCGCGTGGCGAGTATATTGCCGAGTCGCTTAAAAATAGCCGTGCTGTGGTCTTCGAGGAGCGTGAGCAGATGATAGCTTTCGCCAACGAGTATGCTGCCGAGCACCTTATTGTGTCGATGCAGGAGGCATGGTCGGTGGTGGATAAGATTTCGGCTGCCGGAAGTATTTTCGTGGGTCATTACTCGCCCGAGAGTGCTGGCGATTACGCATCGGGAACAAATCACACACTGCCAACATCGGGTTGGGCACATTCGTGCAGTGGTGTAAATATAGATAGTTTTATGCGAAAGATGACCATTCAAGAGCTATCGAAAGAGGGTTTGCATGGCTTGGCTTCCACAATTGTTGCGATGGCTGATGCTGAAGGTTTGGAGGCACATGCTGCGGCTGTAAAGGTTAGAATGGAAAATTAGAGTGTTATGGCAAAAAATATAGATAAACTTGTGCGAGAGTGCATAGCTCGCCTTACGCCCTACTCAACAGCGCGTGATGAGTATCAAGGCGAGTTGGGTGTATTCCTCGATGCCAATGAAAGCCCCTATGAGAATGGATATAATCGTTATCCCGACCCTCATCAGAAGGCTTTGAAGGCTCAAATAGCGGCGATAAAGGGTGTTGCTGCCGAAAGTATCTTCATCGGAAATGGTAGCGACGAGGCGATAGATGTCCTATTGCGTGTGTTCTGCGAGCCACGTGTAGATAACGTCATTGCAATAGCGCCAAGCTATGGAATGTATAAGGTGGCGGCGGCGATTAACGATGTGGAGATGCGAGAGGTGCAGCTCGGAGAGGAGTTTACATTGCCTGTCGGGGAGTTGCTGGCGGCAACTGATGAACATACGAAGATGATGTTCCTCTGCTCGCCAAACAATCCTACGGGAAATTCATTTCCACGAGAGCAAATCATGCGTCTGGTCGAGGAGTTCGATGGAATAGTGGTTGTCGATGAAGCATATATTGATTTTGCCGAGGCTGAGAGCCTAAAGAGTGAAATAGCTGCAAATCCAAATCTTGTAGTGTTGCAAACCATGTCGAAGGCGTGGGCTATGGCGGGCTTGCGTATAGGTCTGGCATTGGCATCGCAGCGTGTTGTGGAGCTTATGTCGCAGGTGAAGTATCCTTATAATATCAATGTGGCTACGATGTCCATTGTTGAGGAGTTGCTGCGTCAGCCTATCGACGCTAATGTCGAGGAGATTAAGCAGCAGCGTGCCGTAGTCGAGCAGGCATTGCAGCAGAGCGCGGCGGTAAAGAAGATATACCCTTCAGATGCCAACTTCTTGCTTGCAGAGGTTGATGATGCCGATGCGATGTATGATTATTTGATTGGCAAGGGAATTATTGTTCGCAATCGTAATCGTGTAAAGGGTTGCGAGGGTTGTTTACGTCTTACTATTGGTACTCCTGCCGAGAATGAAGCGTTGTTAAAATCAATTTCAGAGTATGAAAAGAGCATTGTTCGTTGATAGAGATGGAACTATAATCGTTGAGCCGCCGGTGGATTATCAGGTCGATTCGCTCGAAAAGTTGGAGTTTGTGCCGGGCGTAATATCGGCATTACGTTCCATTTCGGAGTTGGATTTTGAGCTTGTGATGGCTACCAATCAAGATGGTCTTGGCACAGCGTCATTTCCTGAGGAGACTTTCCACCCAGCGCATAATAAGATGCTTAAAACATTGCAGGGCGAGGGTGTGGTGTTTGACGACCAGCTTATCGATCGCAGCTTCCCCGAAGATAATGCTCCAACGCGCAAACCTCGTACGGGAATGTTTGGTAAATATCTTTCGGGCGAGTATGACCTTAAGAATAGCTACGTCGTGGGTGACCGCCTAACCGATGTGGAGCTTGCGTGGAACTTGGGCGCAAAGGCTATCTTGTTGCAACCTCAGGCTGTGGGCGAACAGATGTTGCAGGGCAAGGAGTGGAGTTCGTGCTGTGAACTCGTGACCGACGATTGGTGGCAGGTGGCAGAGTTGCTGCGCCGCACGGAGCGGCGCACGGAGGTGGCGAGAAAGACTCGTGAAACAGATATCCGCGTTGTAATTGACTTGGACGGTAAGAGCGAGTCGGGGGTAGATACGGGTTTGAAATTCTTTGACCACATGCTGGATCAGATTGTTCACCATTCGGGAGTGTCGCTTCAGGTGATGTGTAAGGGCGATTTGGAGGTTGATGAGCATCATACGATGGAAGATGTGGCGATAGCGCTTGGTGAGGCTGTGCGTCAAGCATTGGGCACGAAGCGAGGTATCGACCGCTACGGCTTTGTGTTGCCGATGGACGAGTGTCAGGCTATGGTGTTGCTCGATTTCGGCGGACGAAGCGATTTTGTGTGGGAGGTGCCATTCACACGCGAAAGGGTGGGTGATGTGCCAACCGAGATGTTTAAGCATTTCTTCAAGTCGATGTGTGTGGCTATGCAGTGTAACCTGCACATCGAGGCTCGAGGCGAGAATAATCACCATCTTATCGAGGGTGTCTTCAAGGCATTTGCTCGTGCACTGAAAATGGCTGTAAGAAGAGATGTGTTTAGTTATGAACTTCCATCAAGTAAGGGTGTGTTATGATAGCGATTGTTGATTATAAGATGGGTAATCTGCGCTCGGTTGAGAATGCGTTGCGTAGGTTGGGCGCTGAGTTTGTTGTGACGGCAGATGCTGAAGTCATCAAACGTGCCGATAGAGTGTTGTTGCCAGGTGTGGGTAATGCTGCCGAGGCTATGGATAATCTGCGCAAGGCTGGGCTGGTGGAGGTTATTCGCTCACTGCGCCGTCCTGTGTTGGGTATATGTGTAGGTATGCAGGTCATGTGTCGCCATTCGGAGGAGGGAGATGTTGATTGCTTGGGTATATTCGATTCTCACGTAAAGCGTTTCGAGCCTTCGCAGCAGGTTAAGGTGCCTCACATGGGTTGGAACCGCATAGGTAATCTTGAGTCAAAATTATTTAAGGGTATAGATGGCGGAGAGTATGTCTATTTCGTACACTCCTATTACCCCGAGCTGTGCCCTGACACGATAGCCACTACGACGCATGGCAAGATGTTCAGCGCCGCCTTGAAGTATGAGAACTTCTATGGTACGCAGTTTCACCCCGAGAAGAGTGGCGATGTGGGCGAGCGTATAATTGCAAATTTCTTGAAATTATGAGTAGGATAGAGATAATTCCAGCCATCGACATCATCGAGGGACGATGTGTGCGTCTTACGCAGGGTGACTATGCGCAGAAGAGCGTTTACGATGCCAGCCCTGTGGATATGGCAAAGCGTTTTGCTGATTGTGGCGTGAAGCGTATTCATGTGGTGGATTTAGATGGAGCAAAGTCTGCGTCACCACAAAACTTGAAAACGCTCGAGAAGATAGCCTATGGAGCCAATGTCGAGATAGAGTGGGGTGGTGGAATAAAGAGCGAGGAGGCGTTGCGCTCGTTGTTTGACTATGGTGCCACGTATGCTATCGTTGGAAGCGTGGCGGCAAAGAAGCGAGAACTCTTTGCTGAGTGGTTGCAGACATTTGGTGGCGATAGGATTGTACTTGGCACTGACCTTCGTGATGGTAAGGTGTCGGTGAATGGTTGGCTTGAGGATATGGAGCTTACTATTCAGGAACTTATAGATGGTTTCTTGCCACATGGTCTGAGTCAAGTAATATGTACAGACATTTCACGTGATGGAATGTTGGCAGGACCTTCATTCGATTTATATACCCAACTTCAGACAAGCTACGATAGGGTCGATTTTACCGTTTCTGGCGGTATCTCGTCGATGCATGATATTGAAAAGTGCGATAGCTTGGCTTTGCGAAAGGTAATCGTAGGTAAGGCTATATATGAAAATAGGATAACACTTAAAGATATTGAGCAATGGTTGCTAAACGTATAATCCCCTGCTTAGATGTGAAAGATGGACGCACGGTTAAGGGCGTGAATTTCGTAGATTTGAGAGATGTGGGTGACGCTGTGGAGCTGGGAAAATATTATGCTCAGAGTGGAGCCGACGAGTTGGTGTATCTCGATATTAGTGCTACGCGCGAAGGTCGTAATACCTTTACACGTTTGGTGGAGCGTATCGCCGATGAGATAAATATCCCATTTACGGTTGGAGGTGGAATATCGTCGTTGGAAGATGCTGCCAGATTGTTGGACGCAGGTGCCGATAAGATATCAATTAATAGTGCTGCCATTGCTAATCCCTCGCTCATAGATGCTATTGCAGCGCGCTATGGAAGCCAATTTGTTGTGGTTGCCATTGATGCTAAGCAGATGGAAGATGGTGTGTGGCGAGCGACGACTCATGGCGGTAGTCGTGCAACCGAGTTGGAACTCTTTGCATGGGCACGTGAGGCGCAGCAGCGAGGTGCGGGTGAGATTCTCTTCACCTCGATGAATCATGACGGTACACGTCAGGGTTATCCGTGCGACACATTTGCTCGCTTGGCAGAGGAGTTGTCTATTCCAATCATTGCTTCGGGTGGTGCAGGCTCGGTGGACGATATTGCCAAGGTGCTGACCGAGGGTCGTGCCGATGCGGCGTTGGCTGCGAGTATATTCCATTTTGGTGAGATTACTGTGGCAAAATTAAAGGAGGAGTTAAAACAATTAAATATTGATGTGAGATGTTAGCTTTTGATGAGCTCAAGTTAGAGAAGTGTGCCGATGGTCTGTTGCCTGTCATTGTGCAAAATGCTGTGACGCTGAAGGTGTTGATGTTGGGCTATATGAATCGTGAGGCGTATGATAAGACTGTAGCCGAAGGTCGTGTTACATTCTTCTCGCGTTCGCGTAATTGTTTGTGGACTAAAGGTGAGACAAGCGGTAATTATCTGCTTGTGGAGTCGATGTATGTCGATTGCGACCAAGACACATTGTTGGTAAAGGCTAACCCTATTGGACCTACATGTCATCGAGGCACAACTAGCTGCTTTGATACACCCGATAGCGAGGGCTTTATACGTCATCTTCAAGCCGTTGTTCAGCAACGTCATCGCGATATGCCTGAAGGCTCATATACCACCAAGTTATTCATTAAGGGCGTGAAGAAAATTGCTCAAAAAGTAGGCGAGGAGGCTGTCGAGAGTGTTGTGGAGGCAGTGGACGGCAATCGTGACAGATTTATCTATGAGGCTTCCGATATGGTCTATCACCTGTTGGTGTTATTAGAGCAGATGGGTTGCTCGATTGATGACTTGGAGAAAGAGTTGCAGTTGCGACATAAATAAGATACTCTCACGTAGCAAGAAGATAGGCTGCTGTGTGTTGCGTAGTGATTAAATTTTAACCCGATAATTTAACCGTTATGAAGAAACTTAGACAATTATGTGTTGTGTCACCATTTATCATCACGGCTCTGCTTGTAGCCTATGTTATGATGAATAGTGCTCCTTCTGAGTCTTTATCAATGGAGACTCGTGTTTTGCAAACCATCGAGGCGGGAGGATGTGAAAGTTGCCATACCGCCGAGCCTGTGTTGCCTTTTTATGCCAAGTTCCCCGTTGCTGGCGATGTTGTGGTGAAAGATGTGGAGGAGGGTTATCGTGCCTACGATATAGCTCCCCTGATGGAATCTTTACGCAATGGCGAGATGCCACGTCCTGTCGATGTTGCCAAAGTTGAAAAGGTGGCTTTGGATAAGCGAATGCCTGCGGCAAAATACTATCTTGTGCATTGGGGTAGCCAAATGACCAATGCCAAGCGTGATATTATCAAGGAGGCTGTTGCAGCATATCGCAACGCATACTATGCCGATGGTCTTGTTGGCGAGCGCGCTGCGGAGCCTGTGCGTCCCGTTGGTAAGTTGGGTGACTTGGACGAGCGCAAGGTGAAGCTGGGTTTTGACCTATATCACGATATGCGTCTGTCGATTGATAACACCGTTTCATGTGCTTCATGTCACGATTTGAGTACTGGTGGCGTTGATAATCATCAATATTCGCATGGTGTGAATGACCAGCTGGGTGGCGTAAATGCTCCTACGGTGTATAATGCGGTTTACAACTTTGTTCAGTTCTGGGACGGTCGTGCTGGTACTTTGGCAGAGCAGGCGGCAGGACCACCACTCAATCCTGTGGAGATGGGGTATAACTCATTTGATGAGATTGTGGCAAAGTTGTCTGAAGATAAAGAGTTGGTGGCTCGTTTCAAGGCAATCTACGCCGACGGTATCACCGAGGCTAATATCACCAACGCTATTC
Source organism: Alistipes sp. (assembly GCA_017424405.1). Classification (GTDB taxonomy): domain Bacteria; phylum Bacteroidota; class Bacteroidia; order Bacteroidales; family Rikenellaceae; genus Alistipes. The sequence continues at coordinate 15,195 of JAFPAD010000068.1, read as the reverse complement.
AAGAGTTTGAATACACGCTCACAACTCCAAATTCGCAATTTGATAAGTGGCTGAGAGGCGATGAGGCTGCTATTTCGGCAGAGGAAATTCGTGGATATGAGTTGTTTAAGGAGTATAACTGTGCGATGTGTCACATGGGAGCAAATCTCGGTGGCGAGTCGTATGAACTGATGGGTCTGTATCGACCATATTTCGAGCAGCGAGATATGGAGCTTACTGAGGAGGATAACGGACGTTTCAAGCAGACTAAGTTGGAGCGTGACCGTCACCGTTTCAAGGTGCCAGGTCTGCGTAACGTAGAGCTTACATGGCCTTACTATCACGATGGTACGCGTCATACGTTGGACGAGGCAGTAGCCGACATGGCTCGTTATCAAGTTGATGTGGAGCTTGATGCTGATGAAGTATCCGCCATAGTAGCTTTTCTGCGTACTCTCACGGGCGAATATGAGGGAAAGAAGCTAACAACCAGCAATGACTATGGTGTTGTTATTGCTCCCGATGATGAGCATCATCACGACCATTAAAATGCTTGCAATAGGGCTTTCGAGAAATATGTAGAGGTTGATAACATCCTTGTTATACATTCTCTTAAGGAATAAAAAATAAAGGGGTGCACGCCGCACTCCTTTGTTGTTTTGAGTATTGCGGAAGGCCGGGAATGGAGCTACTACGCAAACAGAGTTTGCTCCGCTATAAAATAAAAAAGGCTTTGAATAACTCAAAGCCTTGCAAATTCAAATCTCGCGGAAGGAGGGGGATTGGCTACTGCGCAGACAAAGTCTGCTCCGCTTAACGCCTTTCCCAGCTGCTCGCCACAGAGGCCCTTGCAAATATTCCACTCGCAAGATGTTGATAAATCAACCTCATTTTTTTCTCGTAATGTCTTATGCAAACAAGTTTGCAACGCCCTCACGATAAAAAAACAAAAGGTGCCGAAATCTCGACACCTTCTTGCTCGTTTTGATATTCGCGGAAGGAGGGGGATTCGAACCCCCGGTACCCTAATCGAGTACGTCAGTTTAGCAAACTGGTGGTTTCAGCCACTCACCCATCCTTCCTGACCGACTCTCCTTTCAAAGAGTGGTGCAAATGTAGATAAAAAAAACAATAGTGCAAAATAATAACTGTAAATTTTTGCATTTTTTTCAAAAACACCCTTTTTATGACCATTCTGTGCGGAGGTTTTACAGATATTAAGATGTATAATGATGGTGCATTTGCATTTTTTTTGTAAATTTGTCACCTATAATTGCATGATATGGCTGAAAAAGAGATATTAGAATCGCTGGAAGGCGAATATAAATATGGTTTTACAACCGATATCGAGACCGAAACCATCGCTCGTGGATTGAATGAGGAGGTTATTCGTTTGATATCGCAGAAAAAGGAGGAGCCTGAGTGGATGCTTGAGCGTCGCTTGCAGGCTTTTCGTCATTGGCAACAAATGCCTTTGCCCAAATGGGCACATTTGGATATCCCGGAGATTGATTTTCAGGATATAATCTATTACGCGGCACCCAAGCAGACAAAGAAATTGGGCTCGATGGACGAGGTGGACCCAGAGCTAAAGCGCACGTTCGATAAGCTCGGTATTCCACTTGAGGAGCAGATGGCTTTGGCTGGTGTTGCGGTTGATGCTGTGATGGATTCGGTGTCGGTGAAGACTACATTTCGAGAGACACTTGCCGAAAAAGGAATTATATTCTGCTCTATCTCGGAGGCAATACGCGAGTATCCCGAACTTGTGAAAAAATATTTGGGTTCGGTGGTGCCTTATACCGATAACTTCTATGCTGCGCTTAATGCTGCGGTGTTCTCTGATGGCTCGTTCTGTTATATTCCAAAGGGTGTGCGTTGCCCTATGGAGCTTTCGACCTACTTCCGCATTAATGCCGAGGGAACTGGACAGTTCGAGAGAACATTGCTCGTGGCAGATGAGGGTGCGTATGTGAGTTATTTGGAGGGTTGTACAGCCCCTCGTAGAGATGAGAATCAGTTGCATGCTGCTGTCGTTGAGATTATTGTTGAACGTGATGCCGAGGTGAAGTATTCAACTGTGCAGAATTGGTATCCTGGAGATAAGGAGGGCAAAGGCGGTATCTATAACTTCGTGACCAAGCGAGGCTTGTGTCGTGAGAATGCCCGTTTGTCGTGGACTCAGGTAGAGACAGGTTCTGCCATCACGTGGAAGTATCCGAGCTGTGTGCTTTTGGGTGATAACTCGGTTGGCGAGTTCTACTCGGTGGCAATGACCAACAACTACCAACAGGCGGATACAGGTACCAAGATGATTCACATAGGTCGCAACACGCGCAGTCGCATCGTGTCGAAGGGTATCTCGGCAGGCAAGAGCCAAAATGCATATCGAGGTTTGGTGCGAGTGGCAAAGGCTGCAGAGAATGCTCGTAACTACTCGCAGTGTGACTCGTTGCTTATAGGCGATAAGTGTGGAGCGCATACATTCCCTGTGATGGATTCTAAAAATCCTACCGCCGTGATTGAGCATGAGGCAACCACCTCGAAGATTTCCGAAGAGCAGTTGATGTATTGTCGTCAGCGTGGTTTATCTACGGAGGACGCCGTTGGATTGATAGTTAATGGCTATGCTCGCGAGGTGTTGGCTAAGTTGCCTATGGAGTTCGCTGTCGAGGCGCAGAAGTTGCTTGCAATCAACCTTGAAGGCTCGGTGGGATAATAAAATGAAATAAAGAAAAAATAGATATGTTAAGTGTAAAGAATTTACATGCCTCAGTGGGCGATAAGGAGATACTTCGTGGTATCAACCTTGAGGTGCGAGCTGGCGAAGTTCATGCTATCATGGGACCTAACGGGTCGGGTAAGAGTACCTTTGCTTCGGTGTTGGCAGGAAATGAGAAGTTTACTGTTACCGAAGGTGAGGTGACATTTATGGGTAAAAATCTGTTGGAGTATTCAATCGAGGATAGAGCCCGTATGGGTCTGTTTCAGGGATTTCAGTATCCTGTTGAGATTCCAGGTGTTACGATGGCCAACTTTATGAAGATTGCGGTGAATGAGCAGCGCAAATTTCGTGGCGAGGAGCCTCTTACAGCGGGCGAATTCTTGCGTATGATGCGTGAGAAGAGTGCTGTTGTGGAGCTCGACACCAAGCTCACAAACCGCGCGGTGAACGAGGGCTTCTCGGGTGGCGAGAAGAAGAAGAACGAGATTTTCCAGATGGCTATGTTGGAGCCAAAGTTGGCGGTGCTGGACGAGACCGATTCTGGTTTGGATATCGATGCATTGCGCATTGTGGCTACGGGTGTCACCAAGTTGCACACTGCCGAGAACGCAACCATTGTTATTACCCACTATCAGCGTCTGTTGGATTACATCGTTCCCGACTATGTTCACGTGTTGTATAAGGGACGTATTATTCATTCGGGAGATAAGACTTTGGCGTTGAAACTCGAAAAGGAGGGTTACGATTGGCTTATAAATAATTTGGAGGAGTAGGCGATGGGTGTGCTCGATTATTTGAATAGCTTGGGCATAGATTGCAGCTCGTCGGGTGAGATTACGTTGCCTGATGGTACGCCTGCGTTGCTGTTGGTGAACCCCACGAAGGTTGAGTGTGGCATAGCCGAGCAGGGTGAGGATTACCTTATTTTGGTGCATACTCATCAGGGTGAGTCAAAGCTCTCGATTGATGTCATGCCTCATGCGTCGTTGCGCATATTGCAGGTTATACTTGCCGATGCCGAGTGTCGCATGGAGGTGCGTCAGCAGGTGGGTAGCCGATGCGAGATGATAAGTGTTGTGGTGGCAGGCGGAAAGGTCGATTACCAGACCGATATGAATGGCTCGTTCTCTTCGAATGTGTTGCGTGCGGCTTATGTCGTTGGCAAGGAGGAGAATGCTCGAGTGAATGTTCGCATAAATCATAATGTGGCGGATTGTCGCAGCAACTCTTTGGTTAAGGGTGTTGCGGGAGGTCATGCTACGGGCGAATTCGAGGGTATGGTATATGTTGCCCCCGATGCGCAGCGCACCGATGCTGTGCAGACTTCGCGTAATATAGAAATAGGCTGTGATGCGCACATTAAGGCTCAGCCTCAGTTGGAGATTTATGCTGACGATGTTAAGTGCTCACATGGAGCAACGGTTGGACAACTCGACAACGAAGCAGTGTTATATATGCGTCAGCGTGGTTTGTCGCTTGAGCAGGCTAAGCGTTTGCAGATTGAAGGCTTTATTAGCGATATTGTATATCAGTCAAAAGAGTTTGGTGAGGTGTTGGCTCAGGAGCTCACCTCGAAACTTGAGTTATTGTAGAAGATGTTTGACCCAAACAACATACGCAAAGATTTTCCAATCTTGTCGCGTGAGGTGAATGGCAAGCCTCTCGTGTATCTTGATAGCGGAGCAACGGCTCAAAAGCCTGAGTGCGTTATCGAGACGGTCAGTCGCATGTATCGAGAGCAAAATGCCAATATCCATCGTGGCGTACATCGCCTGTCGGAGGAGGCTACCCAGCTTTACGAGCAGGCGCGTGAACGTGTGCGAGGCTTCATCGGTGCAGCGCAGCGCGAGGAGATTATCTTCACCGCTGGTGCAACGGCATCAATCAATACTGTGGCGTATGCGTGGGGTGAGAAGTTTTTGCAGGCGGGTGATAATATTATCATCAGCCAGATGGAGCACCACTCCAACATCGTGCCGTGGCAACTTGTAGCCCAGCGTAAGGGTGTCGAGATTAGGGTGTTACCATTTGATGATGATGGTCGTTTGATGGTTGAACAGTTGGACTCACTGCTGGACGCAAACACCCGTTTGGTGGCAGTTACGCAGGCGTCGAATACGTTGGGAACACGTCCCGATTTGAAATACGTGATAGCAAAGGCACATGCCGTAGGCGCTCGGGTTATGGTTGATGGCTGTCAGGGTGTAGTTCATGGCGGAGTGAATGTTGCGGAGCTGGATTGTGATTTCTACGCCTTCTCGGGTCATAAGCTCTACGCCCCCACGGGTATAGGTGTGCTTTATGGCAAGCGACAGATATTGGAGCAGATGCCTCCATTCTTGTGTGGTGGCGACATGGTTGATAGGGTGTCGTTTGAGCGCACGACCTATGCTGAGCTGCCGCTTAAGTTTGAGGCAGGAACATCAAATTATGTGGGTGCCATAGGTCTGGGCGAGGCTATACGTTATCTCGAAAGTCTGGATTTGGCGGCAGTGGAGGCTCATGAGAAAGCGCTCATGCTCTATGGCGAGGAGCTGCTTTCGGGTATTGATGGATTGCGCATATATGGTCAGACTCAGGATAAGTGTTCGATTATTTCGTTTAATATCGAGGGTGTGCACCATTACGACTTGGGAATGATTCTCGATAAGTTGGGCATAGCAATACGTACGGGACAACATTGCGCTGAGCCTGTGATGGCTCGCTATAATGTGACGGGCATGTGCCGCGCGTCGATTGCCATGTATAACACCCGTGAGGAGATTGAGACTCTGCATCGAGGTGTCGAACGCGCTGTGAGAATGTTACGATAAAGAATATATTATAACCCAAATATAGAATTATGTTTATAGTACTTGAAGGAGTTGATGGATGTGGCAAATCAACGCAGATAGCCAAGTTGCGCGCTATGTTTGCCGAGCAGGGCGTCGAGAGTGAATATCTGCACTTTCCTCGTTTTGATGCTCCCTATTTTGGTGATATGATAGCTCGTTTTTTGCGTGGCGAGTTGGGCTCAATCGAACAGGTGGATCCTTACGTTGTGGCGTTGCTTTATGCTGAGGATAGACGCGATGCCGCCCCAATGATTCAAGGCTGGTTGAATGAAGGCAAGGTGGTTATTGTTGATAGATATGTATATTCAAATGTAGGTTATCAATGTGCCAAGTTGCAAGATGAGGCTGACCGTGAGAAGTTGCGACAGTGGATTCTCAATCTTGAATATGATTATTTTGCTATTCCAAAGCCCGATGTGTCACTCTTCTTAGATGTGCCATTTGCCTTCACCGAGCGTAAGCTCACCGAGCAGCGTGTGGGTGATGACCGCGACTATTTGCAAGGTAAGCAGGATATTCACGAGCAGTCGATGGACTTGCAGCGTGCTGTGCGTCAGGTGTATATCGACGCTTCGGGTTATGATGATGATATGCATGTTGTGGATTGCACAACTGCTACTGGTGAAATGGCCTCTCCGGACGAGATTTTTGGTCGCATAATGCAGGTCGTGGAGTCGTACGTTAAATTCTCAAAGTGATGAGCTCGAGACGATTAAAGGTTATATCGACTTTGTGTCGTGTGGTGGTGGGGGTATTGTTCATATTCTCAGGCTTTGTTAAGGTCGTTGATCCTTGGGGTACGGCGTTGAAAGTCAGAGAGTATTTGTCAATATATAACATGGAGTGGTTTTCACCCGCTGCAATGGTATTCTCGATATGGTTGTGTGGTGCCGAACTTATGATGGGACTCATGCTCCTGTTTAAGGTGCGTATTCGTTTGGTGTCGATATTCGCCTTGTTGTCGATGACGTTTTTCACGGTGCTTACCTTCTTGAGTGCTACATGGATACCTGTTGAGGATTGTGGTTGCTTTGGTGAAGCGTTGAGGTTATCCCCCTGGGCTACATTCCTGAAGAACTTGGCGGTTTTGCCTATGGTTATAATTATATGGTATCGCTATCGTCATGACAAGATATTTGTTTTTAACCGCATTGAGTTGGCTCTTGCATGCTTGTTCTGTACCATTGCTATGGGTATAGGTGCATATTGCTATTATACGCTTCCGTTGTTGGATTTTCTCCCCTATAAGAAGGGTGCTAATATCTATGAGATGATCCAGTCGCAACATGATACGGGCGAGGAGGATATGACAGACGAGGAGTATGTTTTGGTCTATCGCAATCGCCGTACGGGCAGATTGCGAGAGTTCTCGATTGACGACAAGGAGTGGCAGAATGAGAAAAAATGGGAGTGGGTAGAGACTCGTGTGGAGAATGAAATATCTCCGGTGCAGACTCTTGTCAGTGAGTTCTCAATATCGGATATTGAAGGCAATGTAACGCAGGAGATTTTAACTCGTCAGGGCAAGGTCTATATGATATGTGTTACAACTTTAAGTAATATTCCAGATAGCTGCGTCAGTCGCTTAAAATATGTTGTGGAACATGCTCAGCAGGAAGGCGCCCACGTTGTATGCCTCACACCAGAGCCTTTGCGCGAGGTGACATGGCACAGTTTTAATGGTGGCGAGGAGGTGAGATGCTACAATATCGACGCTACGGTTATGAAGACAATGCTACGCGCCGAAAATGGTGTGGTGGTGTTGAACGATGGAGTTATCGAGGGGAAGTATAACTGTCGTAGGATTCGTTTGTAACATAGTATAGCACATTTAGCTGTTTGGTATAAAAATTGACCTTGGAATTTCTAAAGGTCAATTTTTTTGTTTATGTGCAGACTATTATTTAATATCCTGTTATCCACTCTTCTGTTAGCATCGTGCGGTAGGGCATCGAAGGGAAAGGAGAGTGATGTTAGAAGTGTAAAAGTTTCCACCGTCGAGAGTGTCGATTTCGAGGAGCGAGATTTTGCAGGCATGGCGACTGCCGATGATGCTACAATGTTGGCATTTAAGATTTCGGGTCAGGTGGCAAGTGTTGATGTCGGCAAAGGTGACATGGTAAGTCGTGGCGAGTTGTTGGCGAGTCTCGACCCACGTGATGTGGAGTTGCAGGTGGCGTCAGACCGTTCGAAGTATGAGCAGGCATTGTCGCAGTACGAGCGTATGCGACGTTTGCTGGATCATGATGCAGTGTCGAAGCAGGAGGTTGAGGTTGCCGAGGCAGCGTTCGTGCAGGCACGTTCAAAGTATGAGAACTCCAAAGACTTGCTTGTTGAGACCAAGCTGAGAGCTCCATTTGCGGGTGTAATAGAACGCACCTATGTTGATGCATTTCAGCGTGTTGATGCAGGGCAAACCATTCTACGCTTGGTAAATCCCGTGAGTACTACTGTTGAATTTACCATGTCGGAGCGGAGTATGTCTCTGCTTGCGGACTCCACTACGCGCTATTACGTGAGATTTGATAATTACCCCAATCATCGTTTTGCGGCAAGACTTGACTCCTATGCTAAGACGGCATCTGATGCTTCAGGCTTTCCTGTGTCATTAAAACTGTATAAAGATGAGACCGCAGGCTATCGCATTACGCCCGGCATGACGTGTCAGGTTACAATTCGTGCCTCGGAGCCAACCTCCAATCTCGTGGCGATACCTCTAACGGCTGTGTATGCGCCAGCTGAGGGAGGCGATTATGTGTGGCGAGTGAATGCCGAGGGTAGGGTAGTACGCACTCCCGTGCAGCTTGGAAACATTTTTGGGCGTGATATGGTGACAGTCGTTGCAGGCCTGTCGAAAGGCGATGTGGTCGTTACCGCAGGCGTTTATCGCTTGACGGAGGGTGAGAAAGTGAAAATTATAAAATAGGTTACGCTATGTCGATGTCAGATTACTCTATACGCCATCGTAGCATTGTGTGGTTTGTGCTGGCGCTGTTTCTTGTCGGAGGAGTGTGGTCGTTCTTTAAGATGGGTAAAAAGGAGGATTCCACCTTTGTGCTCAAGAGTGCCGTTGTCACGTGTAGCTATCCAGGTGCTACACCCTATGAGGTGGAGCAACTCATCACCGAGCCTATTGCCCGCGAGTTGCAGTCGATGCGAAAAATCAAGAAACTAAATTCGGAATCTTATTATGGAATGTCGCGTATTGTGGTGGAGTTGGAGTCGGGTACGCCTGCTGATGAGATACCGCAGTTGTGGGACGAGCTGCGTCGTAAGGTCAGTAATATTTCACCTCAGTTGCCTTCAGGTGCTGGAACCATCGTGGTGAACGATGATTTCAGCGATGTCTATGGTCTGTATTATGGATTGGTTGCCGACGAAGGGTTTTCGTGGGACGAAATTCGGGATTGGGCACAACACATCAAAACGCAGATTGTGACGATAGATGGCGTGCAGAAGGTGGCATTGATGGGTGAGCAGCAACCCGTAGTAAATATCTATATCACCAAATCTATTTTGGCTAATTTCTCTATTACGCCAGAGATGATTGTCTCGATGATTTCGCAGCAGAACACCGTAGTCAAGGCGGGAGATGTTATGGCTGGCGATATGCGTGTCGTGGTGCTTGAAACGGGAGTATATAATAGCATCGAGGATATCTCAAATCAGTTGCTCATCGCCGCCGATGGCCGTCAATTTCGATTGAGCGATGTAGCTCGTATAGAGTCGGGTTACGCTCAACCTCCTCAGGTAATTATGCATGTCGATGGTCGTCGTGCTGTGGGTGTTGGTATATCCTCCTCTGCCGATGTCGATATTGTGAAGTTGGGCTCTCGGGTAAGCAAGGAGATTGAGCAGTTGTCATCTCAAATGCCTGTGGGTTTAGAACTTGTGTCACTCTATCCCGAAGATGAGATTGCTCATAAGGCAAATTTGGGTTTTATGATGAATCTGCTGGAGTCGGTGGCGATAGTTATATTGGTTATAATGCTTGCGATGGGTTTGCGTAGCGGTGTGTTGATAGGCTCATCGTTGATATTCACCATTGGCGGTACGATGTTGTGTATGTATCTCTTAGGTCAGGGTATAAATCGCACCTCATTGGCAGGTTTTATTATCGCTATGGGTATGTTGGTTGATAATGCCATTGTGGTTGTCGATAACGCTCGAAATAGAATGGCGCAAGGCGCAGATGCGAAGACGGCATTTATCACGGGTGCCAATGTTCCAATGTGGGGATTGTTGGGCGCAACGCTTATTGCCATTATATCGTTCTTGCCGCTATATTTAGCACCTTCGTCGGTTGCCGAGATTATAAAACCGCTGTTTGTGGTAATTTCTCTCTCGTTGCTGCTGAGTTGGGTGCTGGCATTGACCCAAGTGCCGACTATGGGTTGTAGAATGTTGTCGAGTAAAACCAATACTACGTCGAAGTTTGAGAGCTTTAGATGGTTTGAGGTGCTACTTGAGAGAGTTATGGCGCTCCGAGGCTGGTTTGTCGCAGGTGTGGTGGCATTGTTCGTTGGTGCGATAGTGTTCATGGCATATATGCCACAAAATTTCTTTCCACAACTCGATAAACCATATTTCCGTGCCGATATTATTCTGCCCGAAGGATATGATATCATGACCACACAACGCAGCTTGGACAGCATGAGTCAATGGCTCAGGTCGCAACCTGAAGTCGTGAGGGTCTCAACAACGGCAGGCTCAACTCCGTTGCGTTATTATCTGGCGAGTGGAAATGCTACGCCGAGGTCAAATTTCGGAAATCTATTGGTTGAACTTCAGCATAAACGTCAAACCGAGGCTGTCAAGCAGCGTTTCGATGAGTATGTGATTGGTAGTTATCCCGATGTGTGGTTGCGCTCTTCGCTTTTCAAATTATCACCCGTTCCCGATGCTGCAATCGAGATAGGATTTATCGGAGCTAATGTCGATACGCTGCTAAGGCTTACCTCTGAGGTCGAACGCATTATGAGACAGGTGCCCGAAGTGACGAATGTGCGTAACAGCTGGGGAAATAGAATACCTACATGGCGTCCTATTTATTCTCAAACAAAGGGACAACGCATAGGTGTTGGGCGTAGCCGCATGGCGCAATGGATTACGTTGGCTACCGACGGTTATCCTTTGGGTGAGCTACGTCGAGGCGATGAGGTGATGCCTATCCTGCTCAAAGATGATGACATCGAGGAGTATAACCTCTCGAATTTGCAATCCATGCCAATGTTTTCGCAGGGCGGAAAGGTCTATTCCATCGAGCAGGCGAGTAGCGGATTTGCTTTCGATTATCGCATGGGAGTGGTGAAACGCTTTAATCGACAACGAGTGATTAAGGCTCAGTGTGACCCGAATGATGGCGAGAATACGATACTTGCACTACGGAAAATCATGGATTATGTGAAGGAGGAGATTTCCGTGCCTGAGGGTTATCAAATGAAGATTTTTGGAGAACAAGAGTCTCAGGCGGAATCGAATGAGGCATTGATGAAAAACCTGCCATTGGCGTTGGTGCTCATGTTTATTCTCTTATTGCTATTGTTTGATAATTTCCGTGACCCGATTGTCATTTTGTTGATGACTCCATTGATATTTATTGGTGTTGTGTTGGGTCTAATCGTTACGGGTAATCAGTTTGATTTCTTCTCGTTGTTGGGTCTGCTGGGACTTGTGGGTATGAATATCAAGAATGGGGTTATTCTGGTAAGCTCGATACGAGAGCGAATTTCTGCGGGCGTAGCACCCTATGACGCTGTTATTATGGCATCAAGGCAACGTCTTGCGCCGGTTGTGCTGGCATCGCTTACTACCATTTTGGCACTTGTGCCGTTGCTGTTTGACTCGTTGTTTTCGAGCATGGCGGCAACAATCATGGGCGGTCTGCTGGTGGCAACCCTCTTAACTATGATGGTCTTGCCTGTGGCGTATGTGATTATTCATGGTATAAAAACAGAAAATGTTAAACAATAGAGATATGCGAAAGTATAGTTTTTTGTGCGCGATGCTGTTCTCCTTATCGGCATCGGCTCAGGTGTCGATTGATGAGTACCGACAAGAGGTGCTTAGCCGTAGCTTGGAGGTGCATGGTGCCATGATTGAGAGCGAGCGAGCTTTTGCTCAGAGTCAAGTCGAGCGTACCGAGTTTTTCCCCGATGTGTCAGCCTCAGGCTCATTCACTACGGCATTTAGACGTGATGGCGATGCCGATTTGTGGGGCTTCAACGTAAAGCCTCGTATCGAACAGATGATATATGCTGGAGGAAAGGTTCGTGCCGCCTATCGTCAGTCGGTGTTGCGCTATGCTATGGCTGAGCAGGATAGGGAGCAGACGATGCTCGATGTGCGGTTTGCTGCCGACGATGCCTATTGGGGTGTTTCGGCTATGCAACTCTATCTGGCGGCGACCGAGGAGTATGTGAAGATTATTCGTTCGCTATACGATGTGGTGCAGGAGCGTTACGGCGAGGGGTATGTGGCTCATGGCGATTTGTTGCAGGTTGAGGCACGCTTGAGTGATGCCGAGTTCTCGCGCATAGCCATCAAGAAGAGTTATGATGATGCGTTGCACCGCTTCAATAATCTGCGTCGTGAGCCCGATACGCTGGGCGTGGTGCTTACGAGTTCTATTGTCGATAGCATGGCTATGCCCAGTCGTGTCACGTTGGGCGAGATTTTGGAACGTCGTCCCGATGTGAAGTCAGCCGAGCAGGGTGTCATCGCAGCCGAGTATGGCGTGAAGGTTACGCAGGCGACGTATAACCCCTCGTTGTCGGCGGGTGTGAGTGGCTCGTGGCAGACCTATTCGCCCAACCACTCGGCGAAGACCTACCTCGATGGTGCGTTGGTCGTGGGGTTGAGTGTGCCTATATTCCATTGGGGAAAACGTCGTCATGCCGTGGCGGCAGCACGGCGCAATGTGGAGTTGCAGGAGGTACACCTCGAGGAGCTGCACGAGGATATATCGCTTCAGGAGGCTGATGGGTGGAGCGCCCTTGTGAGTAGCTATTCACAGATGCAGTCGTCGCTTCGAAATGTCGATATCGCCAGTCGTAACCTCGCCATCAGCACCTACTCCTATCAGGAGGGACAAGCCACCGTGCTCGATGTGTTGCAGGCGCAGATAAGCTGGATTCAAATCTACACCAATGCCATCACCGCCCGCTATAACTACGCCGTCGCCTGGTCGGCATATAACCGCATCACTGCGCAGTAGGGGAGCAAAATAAAGGCTGTCGCAATTGCGACAGCCTTTGGTGTAATTTAATATAAGTTTTTGTAGTAGAATTCCCGATTACATATAGTTTTGTCTTTTTATGGAAAATCTACTCTCCATTTAACAAAATTAAAAATATTTTCCCAAACAAACAACACTCTGCCGGGCATTGTTCGCTTAGGATAAAAAAATCACCTCACGCTTGCGGGCGAAAGGTGATTTGCGTAAGTGGTGGGGTGTTACATCTCCACCGTCTCGGTGCTCACAACGTCAATCACATGCGATACGGGGGCAATCTTGCGTAGCATGGTAATCATGCCGCAATACTTCTCCTGTGCGTGTTCAACCGCGTCGGATACCTTCGATTGCTCCTCCAAATGCTTGCACTCGACGTTGTAGATGACCTCGAAATTCTGAAATAGACTATCGCCTCGCAGAGTGGGGGTGTTGAGCTGTCCCTCGACCGTGATTTCCATGCCCTTCAGGGTGATTTTACTCTTCTCGAGCAACGCCAAGATGGTTAAGCCTGCACACTTGGCTGTGGCATACAGCAGCAATGCTTTGGGATTGAGTGCGTCCGCCGAGGCTTTGCCTGCGAGGCAGAATTTGCCGTCACACAACTCGACGGTGACTTTTTGTTGGTTGGTGTTCATAGGTAATGATTGTAATAAATGTAAAAAATCGTGTGCTCGATGTGTTATCGGCACCTGTATCACAATTTTATGCCGACAATAATCGTTCCTATATTGTGTAAATTTGAGTAAAATAGCTATTCTTGGAATAATCTTATAATCCGCTAAGAATAAAAAGTTTATGCGGAAAGTTCAAGAACGAGGTAATGAGTTGGCAACTGTTCTGATTTCTACATACTTGCGTGATTTGCATTGATGTACAACTCATCTTGGAACAAAGGTACAACTTTTTTATAAACGAGCAAAAGGACGGTGCATTTTTCATTATTGCAGGATAAAATTTGATTTGGTCTATCGTCAATCTGCGATATTATGAGTCTCCCGATTCCGTCATTCGCCCCTTTCCTTTGCTCGTCTGCGAAGGTAGTACAATAGCCCTTGAAAGTTGAAAGGTCGGTGCGGCAAGCCGTTTCGGACTGAATCTTCCTCCTACGGAGAGTATTCAGCCCGAAAACCTTTCCCCTTTCAATGTCTGTACTTAAAAATGCAGACGGCAACGGAAATGAACGACTGACGAAAATGTAGAAAAAGATAAACAGACAGCATACAAATGAGTTCTTACATTGATAACCCTTTTGTATGCTGTTCTTGTCTCTATCCATATGGGCACTATTATTTTGCAGTAGATGAATATATGGCAAGCGATAAATTTCACTCCCTCCAAAAATATAGAAGAGATTTATCCGCTGTTATTCATCAGGTGCTTGCCGTTGTACTCCCGTTTCAACGCCTGTTCAATCTCACTTCGCTTATACAGAACTTTGCCACCGAGCACATAGTAAGGCAATGTACCATTGCTTCGATATTCACTTAATGTCCTTCGGCTGACTTTAAGCATATACGCCACCTCCTTGTCGCATAGATACTCATCATCGTGTTGTAATGCCGCACCATCTTTGGGCATACTATCGAGAATTTCCGATAGTTGGTCGATACTCTCGTGAATGGACTGCATCCACGCATCATCTTTGGTTCTCATCTCTCGATACATAGTTCAAATGGTTTTATTGTTATACATCGATTAGATTTCTCGTCCCTTCCATCTGGCTTCTTTTCGTCTGTCCTCTACCTTTGTTACAATGCTCTCTACATCTTCGGGCAGGTAGTACGTGCGGTTGCCGATTTTGGTGTAGGCAAGCGTACCGTTATCACGCAAGGTCTGCAATGTACGCTTGCTTATCTTCAACCGCTGACAAACATCCTGATGGTCGAGCCAATTGTTTGTCTTTTTCTTCCCGTTCTTGACAATGGGTGAGTTTGATACTCGCAGAATGAACTGCTCAATCTTCGTGGCAAATTCCTCGAATGCCTTTCGCTCAAAAATGATTAAATCCATACGCTTTATTTTAATTTATTACACTTGTTTTCTTGTTTCGCACTGCTAAATAAGGAAGAGATTTTTATACTTCAATGGCACTAACAACAGGTGTCATTCCTTGTCATATCGTTTCATCACAGACACGATATTCAGCCATTGAAATAGGCTCTGTTCTCATACGCAGTTCCGTTTTCTGATGGCAAAGAAATAGATAAGTTATCACACCTCAATCATACGGTGAGCCTGTTGCAGTATGTGGCACAGTTCGTGGCACTTTTAGATGTATATGATGATACATTTTTAAGTATACATCACATTGTAACCAATATTATATAAGAATATCCCCAAGCGATTATCCGTCTCGGATCTTGTCCGCTGCATTGTCGTTTGTCAAACAGACCGATACCTATCCGTCTGCCAAACTTCTGCTC
>JAFPAD010000067.1 GCA_017424405.1 Alistipes sp. | reverse complement strand
TTTGTTTATTATTTCTTACTTATTTTTATAATTATAAGCAGATTTTTTATGCAGATGTTTTTAATAATATGAGTGGGATATGTGTATTCACTAACAAAAACCACCCACAAGCCTCAAAACTCATGGGTGGTTTGTTGTATGATTAAGTGCAGGTTAGTTCCAGTCGCCAACCTCGCCATCAATCGAAATTTCAATCTTTTCTTGCTCTGGTGAAGAGTTGAGAGTAATCGTAATGGTGTGCTGGTAGCCTGGTCTAAACGACATCGAGTAGTTCAATAGATAGGCAATACCCGACATTGTAATCTCTACGAGAGGCGTTCTTCGCTCTATGTTTTGAGGCACTACAATCGCAGCAAATGTATCACCCGAAAGTTGCTTCATTGTGATTGTGTTCTTTTCACCGTGAGCATATCTCTGCAATGAGCCGTGAGTGAAATCCACCTCGGCAGTTGTTACTGTGTTGTAGATATGCACTGCAATATCTTCGGGCAACTCACCCTCATACTTTGGACCTCGCTCGATTTTTACAACCACTCTCGACATCATATGTTTGAATGCCAATTGAACAGCACCATCCTCACGAGAAACCTTTGTTGCTTTTGCCCACATCAGGTCGCTTGCCTCATATCCCGACAAAGCATCTTCAGTTTCGGGGGTGCTTTGGTCAGTAGCGATATCGAAGAGATATGTGTCTATGCTTTTAGGCTCCTGATAGGGATATATTGCATAGAAATCACAAGGATTCTCGCTCCAATAGAGTGTGCGAGCACCCACCCAAGCAGAGCCATTGTAGGTCAAAGCCTCGTTGTTGATAAAGTTACCTGCTACTTGTAGCGAAGCCACCTCATCCCCATTGTATTCCACTGCATATAATCCCATCTTGTCGCCAATTTCGAACGATGTTGCAGAGGCTCTGGTTTGCTTTACCGATGCCTCCACGCGAATTTCGTTGGGATTGTATTGTGCAAAATCATTCTCGTTGTCGCAACCTGTCATCAAAAGAGTTGCAACCGATAAAATAAAAATACTCCTTTTCATAGTCTTCTCCTCCTTTGATTATTTGTTAGACTTTTTGAGTTGTGGTTTATCACCCATAAACTTCGGAGGCATCTGCTTGCCTGCTCCTGTAAGGGTAATAGCATTCTCCTCAATACTTCGTGTTCTACCTGTGATATTACCCTGCATATCAAGCACATCATTTGCATAGAACTCGTTTAAGTCAAATTCCTCACCCGCATATCGTTTAATGCGCTCTACTATCTCTTGTCGGGAAATTGCCGAATAGTATGGGATGTTGTTGTTCATACAACTATTTGGCTCACTGCGGAATATGCCGCGAGAGTGATAGTAACCGCCCTCGTAAATATCTACAATATTCGAGTATTTAGGATGGAAAATAAAGTGTAACCAACCCACATTATCCATATCTCCAGTACTCTCCAAATTGCGATGCCAACCTAATTCCTTTGCCACATTAAACCGTTCCAAGTGGTCGCAACAAGGACATCCACACGACTGAATAAATGTGCTGTGGTAGATATACTCATCTGCCAATTTACCAAAACCGTGTCCACCTGCCTCGTGCTGAACAATACCTCTGAAATCGTATGGATAGGCATCGTCAGACATTGGGCAACAAGCGATAGCCGAGCCATCGCCCCACATATAGCAGATACCTCCGTATTCGGTTGTGTTCTCAATCATCACAACCAATGTTTGCCCCAAATTTTCCTCATTTACTGTTGGGGCTGTCATGGCGTATTCAAATGTAATAGATTCATTTGGAGCGACACCAGCATTGATAGTGTATTGAGAGCCAAACTTCGCATCTCGAATAGTATTGACTGTTCCCATACCCGAATCATTCGACATACCTACTACTGTATATACATTGAAATATTCTTTGTATGTTTTGTATGGCTCGATATCGAAATAGTACCCAATCGCCTCATTTATGCCATTGAGATAACAACCCATTGCAATATCTCTTGCATCGAAGCAGTCACCCATAAACACTATATTTACACCATTGTCAGCACTTGCAGTTTGATTTACAATGACCTGACCATCTGCAATATCAGCATCGTATTGCTCAACCTTTAATGTAGTGCGATAATCCTTGTCGTTCAGCAAGAATACTATTTCACCTGCTCGTCCTGCGTGCGTTTCATAATTTGGGCTATTATAAGCACCTGTGTTGATTTCGAATGTGGCAACATCTGCATCGGTCATCTCTTTTACAGTGATAACCACATTCTGTTTTCCAACACCAGACGATGGTGTAATTGTGCACCAATCTGGTTGGCTCTCAACACTCCAAGCCAAATCAGCAGGAGCACGAAGCACAAACTCTCGGCTATGCTTTGCATTCAATACTCTCATTTCTCTGCGAGAAATCGAAAAGTCGTGATAAGCACCAATTCTCTTAAACTCTGCCCAATTCGGGTCGCTCTGGTAACGATTAACAGATTGCTCTGGAACCTCAACTGTAAAATTATCCTTTGCAATACCATAAAACACGCTTGGTTGTATAATAGGTGGTTCCTCAGCATTGCATACGATTTTATTAATGCCAAAACAATCTATAAATGCACCGTCACTAATAGCAACCAACTCTTTAGGCAACACAATTCCCTCTAAAGTGGG
>JAFPAD010000066.1 GCA_017424405.1 Alistipes sp. | reverse complement strand
ATTTGCTCTTTGTGATTAGATTAGGTGCGGAGCTTTGAATCGAGAATCTTGGTTACGCATTCAATATTTTTACAATCTCGGCTTCTGGGTCGGGTGCACCAAATACGGCACTACCGGCTACAACTGCATCTACACCCGCATCGAATACCTCGCCTGCGTTCTTTGCTGAGATACCGCCGTCAATCTCGATAATGAAGTCAAGACCCATCTGCTCACGCAGAGCCTTCAACTCACGCACCTTATCCAAAGAGTTGGGCATGAATGATTTACCTCCGAAACCTGGCTCTACGCTCATGACCAATACCAACTCAACTTTTGGTAAAATATCTTTCAATACCGATGCTGGAGTGGCAGGCTTAATAGAGATGCCGGCCTTTGCTCCTGCGGAGTGAATCTCGTCGATACACTTGTCGATGCACTCGGTAGCCTCGTAATGGAAAGTTACGTAGTCGGAACCAGCCTCCACAAAGCGACGCACATACTTCTCAGGCTCGACAATCATAAGATGTACATCTAAAACTTTGTTGGTAGCCTTGCGGATAGGCTTCATCACGGGGAAGCCAAACGAGATGTTTGGTACAAATACACCGTCCATAACGTCGATGTGTACCCACTGCGCCTCACTACGGTCAATCATTTGTGTGTCACGTTCAAGGTTGCCGAAGTCTGCCGACAACATTGAAGGAGAGATAATGCGTGTCATAATATATGTAGTTTTATTTAATATCGGTATCTTACTTTGCAAAGATAACGTTTTAATGGATAATTAAAGCATATTTTGGTGTTATATGTACAATCTTTGGTGGTTTATTTTGCATGTAAATGAAAAAATGTTACTTTTGTTACCATGAATATGTAAAATTAATTGAGTATATGAAGAAATTTTTGCTTGCAATAGTAGCTGTGGTGGCTACATGCTCGCTTTCAGCTCAGGAGTTGAAGTGGGGTGTTACAGGAGGATTTAATTTTGCTAATGAGCATATGTCGGCTGGTAATTCGTCGGATTGCTACATTGGTTTTAATCTTGGTGTGAAGGCTGTGTTTGATCTGTCGGACGAGGTGGCAGATGGCTTCTATGCAGATGGTCGAGCGTTGTACACCTTGAAGGGTGGTCAGTGGAAAGGTGCGCACAATAACTTGGGCTATGTTGAGGTGCCTTTGAATTTCGGTTACAGTTTTTCGTTGTCGGATAATATCTCGTTGTTTGCTGGCTTAGGTCCCTATTTTGCATTGGGTGTGGCTGGTAGCAATGTTATAAAGACCGATAGCGTGAAGACTAAGACTAAGTTGTTTGGCAATGCCTACAAGCGCTTCGATTGGGGTTTGAATTACAATGTTGGAGTTGATTTGTGGGGTAGCTGGCAGGTATTTATGGGCTTTGAGCATGGTTTTGTGAATGTTATTAAGAGCACTCCAGATGTGGATAGTCCCAAAATGCACCCACTGAATTTCTACATCGGAACAGCATATATGTTCTAATTAGAGAGATATGGTAAATGAAAAAAACTCGTGGTTTTGCGCCACGAGTTTTTTTGTTGTTAGATGTCGTTTTACTTTATCTCCTCGCCGAAGAGTGTTGCTGATGAGCAACCTGTGATGCGGCAGCGTACATAATCGCCAACTGTGTGGTTGCCACGGTCGAATACAACAACCTTGTTCTGAGATGTGCGACCGAAAAGCTGCTCCTCGCTACGCTTCGATGTGCCCTCGACCAACACCTCGAACTCCTTGCCTACGTCGCGCTTGTTGCTTGCCTCAGAGAGCTTGTTTTGCAAATTGATAATCTCGGTCAGACGCGCAGTCTTAATATCTTCAGGTATATCATCTCCCAGATTGCGTTGAGCAAAGGTGCCCGGACGCTCAGAGTATTTAAACATAAAGGCAAACTCGTATCCTACCTCCTCCATGAGCGAGAGGGTGAGCTTGTGATCCTCCTCAGTCTCGCCCGTAAAGCCAGCGATGAGGTCGGTTGTGATGGCGCAGTCGGGCATATAACGACGTATGGCTGCTACGCGGTCGAGATACCACTCACGAGTGTATTTGCGATTCATGCGCTCGAGCATAACCGATGAACCCGATTGTGCTGGTAGATGTATGGCACGGCAGATGTTTGGCATTGATGCCATAACCTCCAACAGTTTATCACTCATATCCTTAGGGTGCGATGTTGCGAAGCGCACACGCAACAGAGGCGAGATTTCGGCGACCGCCTTCAAAAGCGAAGGGAAGTCTACATCACCCGTGCGATATGAGTTTACGTTCTGACCCAAAAGTGTCACCTCGCGGTATCCGTTCTCGAACAGAGAGCGAGCCTCGGCGATGATTGTCGATGCTTCGCGGCTACGCTCGCGACCTCGTGTGTAAGGTACTACGCAGTAAGAACAGAAGTTATTGCAACCACGCATAATGGCAATGTAAGCACTCACACCGTTCTTATCCAAACGCACGGGAGCAATCTCGGCATAGGTCTCTTCTTGAGAGAGCAGGGTGTTGATACCCTTGCCTCCTCCGTCGGCCTCGCGTACCAAACGTGGTAAGTCACGATAGGTGTCAGGACCTGCTACGATATCCACTGCCAACTCTCCTTCGGTGAGTTTCCCTTGCAAGCGTTCAGCCATGCAGCCAATGATGCCGATGAGTAGTGTTGGTTTGCGTTTGCGCAGTCGTCGCATGTCGGCAAGACGTCCCCAAATACGTTGTTCGGCATTGTCGCGTATGGAGCATGTATTGATGAGAATTATGTCCGCCTCCTCAATATTTTCAGTGTATATGTAACCCTCCTTCTGCATTATGGAAACCACAATCTCGGAGTCGCCAACATTCATCTGACAACCATAGGTCTCGATGAAGAGGCGTCGTCCTTCGCCAGTTAGGGGACGTAGATTATTTACTTGTATCATAGCTTAAATTTATTATTCATTCAATACGCTGTCAGCTTCAGGGAATGCTTTGAAGCCCTCGCCATAGGTGTCATAAGCGTCAGTGACAACCAAGAACGCCTTAGGGTCTATGGATTTCACTTTGCGTTGCACAAGAGCCACTTCGCGACGGCTAATAACCAAGAAAATCATATCCTTCTCCTCTTTTGTGTACATACCAGCTGACTTGATGAATGTAGCACCACGTTCCAAATCGTTGATGATAAAGTCGCGCATCTTGTCATTCTCTTTCGTAATGATAAAGAGTAGCTTATCGTATGAAGCTCCATCGATGACGTAGTCAATCACACGTGAAGAGACAAAGATACATATCAAAGAGTAGAGCGATAGAAGCCAACCTCCAGCCTCCTCGCCGTCGATACCGATGCCAAATCCGATGACTAACAGACCAGCTATCACCACTCCTGCATCAGCCAACAATACGCCTCGTGAGAATGGAAGATGGATGTATTTGTTAAGTATCATCGCTACAATGTCAGTTCCTCCTGTTGTGGCGTTGCTGCGCACCACCAAACCCAAACCTGCACCGAGGATTGTTCCTCCGAGTATGCAACTGAGCATCAGGTGATCAGACAGATTAATAGCGCCACCCATGAGTTGTGCGGGGTCGAGAGCATGCAATGCCTCTTTGGTTGGGTAGGCAAGTGATGAAATGATGTTCATCAAACCTGGCGTGATGCAGGCTGCAAAAAGAGTTCTGCCACCAAACTGCTTGCCGAAGATGATGATGGCAGTGATGAGCAATGGAATATCAAACATATATCCGAAAGTGCCGACCTGTACCGATGGGAAAATGTTGTGAAGCACGATACCTGCGCCATATACACCACCGGGAACGATGTTGTAGGGGTTGATGAAAAATACAAAACCCGCAGACACCATTGTGCAACCAAACACGATGAGTAGCATGTCTTTCCACCATGCCAAGTTGGTAATCCTCTCTTTGAAGCTTTTTTGAACTGTCATAATATTATTTCTTTAAATCACGGCGTAAAGATACTATAATTTTTTTGAAAAATATGATACATTTTTTTGATGATTATTTTATTTGCGCAGAGTGGTATTTTATTTGGCTTCGAAACCCTTGTTGCAAAGTGTTGGCATAGGCGAGTTAATATGCCAAAATAGCTGTTTTAGGGTGTCATTCGCCACATTATAGGCAATTTTGTCGATAAGAAATCATTGTTTGTGGCATGTGCGGAACCTTAGCCACAATTATTTTGAATATTGGAATTTTTGGTGGAATTTTGTGTCCAAATCAAACATTTGGGGAGTCGCTTGAGTGTAATTTTTAGCGATTTTATTGGCTGGTTTAAGAAAAAAGTATATCTTTGTTGAGAATATATTATTTATTAACCGGCGAAAGGAACCCTGTTCGCTATTAAAATTATGAAGTTATGATGGGTTGGACACTGTTGTCTGCGGGCGTGACGGCGCCATCGCGGGCTTTGTAACGACGCTCCTGCCCGGTTCGTGACGTGGGGGCTTTACAATGACGAT
>JAFPAD010000065.1 GCA_017424405.1 Alistipes sp. | reverse complement strand
CCTTTTTGTTCCCTTACAAACTCTATCCGCGCTCGGTCTCTTTTTTGCTGTTGGTGCTGCGGGTGTTGTTTGGCGCGTTGCTTATGTGGCACGGAATGACCAAGATTGCAAATGTAGCAACGGCAGCAGATGGCTTTCCCAATCCTTTAGGTTTGGGGCATAGGTTGTCGTTTTATTTGGTGGTCTTTGCTGAGGTGATATGTTCTGCGGCGGTGATAATGGGTGCGTTCTATCGTCTGGCTCTTGTGCCTATAATATTTGCAATGGGAGTGGCTCTGTTCGTGGTGCATCACGGACAACCTTTTGCGGCAAAGGAGCTGGCGCTGATATATTTTGTTGTCTTTGTATTGCTTTATTGCATGGGCGCGGGAGCGTATTCGCTGGATAATATAATAGCCAAGCGGCTCGATAGTGCTCGCTTGGCTAAAGTTGATGAGGTTGTGATTAAACCTGCGGATTATACCTCGTCAGAGGGGTAGTGAACGCCTAATTGGCGACGTACCTCGTCCATGATTTCGAGTGTAGTGATGGAGTTTTGATGGCTGTTTACCTCCGACTCTAAGCGTCCCTGCTCGATAAGGTCGATAAACTCTTTTATTTCGTAGTAGTATTCGTTGTGCTCCTCCTTTTGGTTTAACGTCTCGCCTTCTACATGCTTTTCATGCCCCGAAGCTGGTGCTTGACGTGGGTAGAAACGTACATCGGTAGGGGTTTGTATGCGGTTGATAATAATGTTGCCATCTTCGCCCTCAATCTCGGCAGGGAGATGTGAGTTGGCTATCTTAGAGTATAAAACCGTAGCGTTTAGGTCTTCGTACTGCATATTTACAGCTCCTTGACCATCGACACCACTTGAAAGGAGTATGCCTTGAGCATTGATAGCTTGCGGTTTGCCAAAAAGGACTACCAATGGGTAAATCGTATATACGCCAATATCCATCATCGCTCCATTTGCCAGCTCTGGACGAAAGGCATTCAATACAACACCCTCCTTGAATTTATCGTAGCGTGATGAGTACTGGCAGAATGATGCGAAGTAGCGTCGTGGTGTGCCGATGCGGTGGAGGTTATCCATTACGGCTGTGAAGTTGGGACTTAATGTGCTCTTCATTGCCTCCATGAGTGCGACTCCATTCTTGCGAGAGCACTCCACCATCTGGCGTGCCTCATGAGCGTTGGCTGCTAAAGGCTTCTCGCAGAGTACATGTTTGCCGTGTCGCATGCAGAGTATGCTTTGCTCGGCATGGGCATAATTTGGTGAAGCGATGTAGATTGCATCGATCTTATTGCTTGTTGCCATCTCCTCGAGTGAGGTGAATATGTGTGGAATGTTGTGCTTTGCTGCGAACTCCTCGCCACGCTCACGTGTGCGCGAGCATACGGCTGCGAGCTCGAAGCGCTCATCTTCTCGGGCTCCTGTGATTACCCAGTCGGTGATGAAGTTGGTGCCGACTACACCAAATCGTATTTTTGTCATTGTGTTACTCTTTTCTCCAAATCATGCGGTAGTTAAATCGGCGATTAGGCGCCGTGTCACCATCTAAGCAGAGCGAAATTGGGTTGTCAAGTCCTGCGGGGTTGTCGGTCCACTTAAAGTCGAAGGTGAAGCTGTCGCCCATGAGGTTTAATGCTTCGCGCGATATGCTTAGTTCCAGATGGTTGTCGGCATATCGCATTGCTATGTCGGCTGCGTGGCACCATTCGCCCTTCTCGCTGTCGTATTGCATGAGCGTTGTTAGACGGTCGCTCTTTATACTCTTGTTTATTATAAAATCGTAGCCGTACCAACCTGTCGATGAGTTGTTGTCGGCATCAATAAGTAACAACATCCAATTTGGGTCGGTGTGAGGTGTGAACTTTTTGACTGTCTCTACGTAGAACGATATATCATCTTTGCCGACGGCAACCTTCGATGTGATGATGTCGTTTCTGCCCGACGTATTGGTGTAGTGCAAACCCGCATATCCCTTTGCATCGCGATGGAAGGTGTCGCCACGGGTGTCACGATACTCTATTGTGTTATCCTTCCAATCACCGTAACGACCGTCAATCTTACACTCGGCATAACCCAAGTGTTGAGGAATGGGGCGGGAGCCTTTGTAACGACGAATGTTTTGCGCCATCTGCATGTAGTAGTTGTCTCCGTAGCCACCCTTCATAGGCTGAATGCCTCGGTTGAACTCCATGTTGTATTGGTCCACAAACATAAATGAGTTTACGCGACTGAGCCAAGTAGTGCCCGGCTCGGTGTTGAACTTCATTGCTGTCCACTCGTTCCAGTCGTTCAGGTAGAGGAACTCGGGGTCACCCTGCAAGGCGTAGTCCCAACTCTCCTGAAAATAGGCACCATAGAGCACGGGGTTTTCCTTCACTTGGTTGAGGTATGGGATATATCCCACTTCGGGCATGTCATATTCGTTGAGCTGTGGCTCACCAAAGCGACGTGTCCACGATTTACCAACGCCCATAGGGTTCTCGGTCATCGTTACGGGGTGCTGTGCAGGTGTTACGGCAGCCTGCTCGCGCTTGCCATTATGGGTTGAGAGCAACTCTTCGGGCGACATATTTAGTATGCGATCATCTGCTAAGCTATATCCAAAGCTCCAATTATCCTCCGTGCCTATATATCGCTTGCCAGCCCACTCGTAGTATCCCCACCACATATTGCGCAGTGTGAAGAACTCCTTTACCTCGTTGGTGTAGTCCTTTAGGCTCTTCTGCGTATAGTCGGGATTGTTGTAATGTGGGTCGTTGGGATCGGTTGCCGCAGCCTCATAGTAGTTGGGGTTTGGGTTTTCAACCCAACCGCCGCTGGCATTGTGGTGAGGGTTGCTGTTGTAAAGCAATAAAGGCTTGCCATCCCAATAAAACCATAGGTCGGAGTAGCGGTTGGTCTTGTAAAATTTGTTGAACAACTCTTGCACAACGGTAATTACAGGTCCATTGAAAGCCCAGAAGCAGAACTTAGGCACTCTGTTCCCCTCGGCCTTCATTTGCTGCATGGTCTTGAAGATAATCTCCCACTCATCCCAATAACGTACAGCATTTGTTACGTCGAGAATGATGACATCAACGCCTGCGTCTGTGAGCATCGACATATCTTTGCGAATAACCCACTCATCTTGGCTCAAGAAATATCCCATTTCAGGCTCTGCGTAGTGATACCATACATGTCGCCACGCTGGGTGGTTAGTATCTCTACGAGCCGATGGGTCTTTAAGTAGGATTTGGGTAATATCGCCCGTGTAAGGGTTGGGTTGATTATGCAAATCCTGAGTATGCCAAGTGATATAGAACATTCCTACAACTCGTTGTTTGTCGCTCTTTACCTCGCCTGTTTGCTCATGTGTAGGCATAGTGCGACCAATGGCATCGGTTGCTACCCATGTGTCGGAGTATAGGTCACGCTCAACAATAGAGTTTTCACCATTCCTCTGAGCATGGCATGTGATACTGATAGAGAGTAAAATCAGTGATATAAGATATAACTTTTTCATTGTTGCGGAATGTCGTTATTATCGTAAAAATAGCCTAAAACTCAACCTTTGGAGCTGTCGCTGCGTTATCGTCAGCCGAAAAGTATGGTTTCTGCTCGAAATCGAACATCATGGCTATGAGGTTGGCAGGAAAACGACGCACAGTGGTGTTGAAAGCCTTTGTGGCGTCGTTGAACTCTTTGCGAGCTACAGTTATACGGTTCTCAGTGCCTTCCAATTGAGCTTGAAGTTCCAAAAAGTTTTGGTTTGCCTTCAGGTTGGGGTAGTTCTCCGATACAGCAATT
The DNA here is from genome assembly GCA_017424405.1 of Alistipes sp. Taxonomy (GTDB): domain Bacteria; phylum Bacteroidota; class Bacteroidia; order Bacteroidales; family Rikenellaceae; genus Alistipes. Next base: position 1,422 of record JAFPAD010000065.1, on the reverse strand, counting down.
AGACGACCCAGGGCTGATGTCACGGCCGACTGCGCCTTCTGATACTCGGCAATACTCTGCTCGGTAAGGTCATCGAGCGATACATTTACCGATGTTGCCTTGGCGCGAGCATCGACAACGGCTGTTAGGGTAGACTCTTCATGTGTAGCGTAACCCTTTACGGTTGAAACCAAATTTGGAATAAGGTCGGCACGACGCTGATACTGTGTCTCGACATTCGACCAAGCACTCTTTACAGCCTCTTCTTTTTCGACCATGCCGTTGTATGTACCACATGATGTGAGTGAAAACATGGCTATCATAGCCATAAGAATAATCTTTTTCATAGTGTTATTGTTTTATGCATTAAAGCTTTTGTGTATATCTGAATTTTGAATTTTGAATTCATCCTGCTTACCACCGTGAACCTGCACCGCCACCGCCAAAGCGACCGCCTCCCCAGCCGCCGCCCATGGAGCTACCGCCTGAGAAGCCTCCTCCAAAGCCTCCACCCATAATAATAGGGCCTCCACCACCTCGGCGATTATTTATTGAGTTGTTTTCTTGACGTGTGCGGGTTACTTTTGTGCCACATGCAGTACAAATATAGATGTCTTCGTATGTAGATATCCCAAATTGTCGATTTATCAACCGAGCAGACTCTTTTTTTAGTGTTAGTTTTTTACACTTTGGACATTTGCGGGTATAACGGTCAATAGCAACTATTGTAACCAAAACGAGTGATATAAGCGCAAATGTGAAAATTAGTATTGCAATAATTGCCTCGGTGTCATCCTCTTGGTAATCGTCATTCCCTCCTAAATCTAATTCGCTACCATTTAGGACTGCGCTAATTGCTTCCAATCCAGCAACCATGCCACTTGAATAGTCGCCGCGACGGAAGTGGGGTAGCATGTATTGAGTTTGAATACGTTTGCATAGAGCGTCGGGGAGTGCACCTTCAATGCCATAACCTGTAACGAAGCGTATCTCACGTTCTTGCTCAACGAGCAAAATGCCTATGCCGCTGTCGCTTTTGCTTCCTACGCCCCACCAGGAGAATAGCTCGTAGGCAAATTCGAACACATCATCCCCCTCAATCTCTTGAACCACAACCACGGCTGTTTGAGCAATGCCTCGATGGCGCAAATTGTAACATATAGAGTCAATGCGCAATACGGCTTCTTGTGAAAGAATATTGTCGGGGTTGGATGTGAAATGATAACGATTTCCAATCTGCACGTTAGGGACATCTTTAACTCTATACGAACGAGCTAAAGAGGGCAATGTGCAAATGACAAAAACGATTATCAGCAGTGCGCGTTTCATGTTATGGCGACGCTTTACTTATGCAATATGGTATAGCCCCAAGGTTTGATGTCATACTCTAAGTGCATAGGCAGGAGTACCTCCTCGCCTGTGATGGCATTGGTGTAGTTCCCT
>JAFPAD010000064.1 GCA_017424405.1 Alistipes sp. | reverse complement strand
CCTCCTCGATGCTGAAGAGAGTCTCGCCGGGAACCCAACCATCGGCAACAGCCTTATCATATGTCTTACCAGCACGCTGACCAACGATAACGTTGAAACCATTATCGCGGAGGTTGAGTGACTGACCAGGACCCTGTACGCCATAACCGATAACAGCGATAGTCTCATCTTTCAATGTCTCCAAAGCCTTTGCCAATGGATACTCTTCACGTGTAACGACGTTTTCCTCAACGCCACCAAAAATCATCTTTGCCATAGTTGTAAATTTTTTATTGTTTTAATTTTAATGTTATCTATTATTTTCTTCACACATCATGCGCTCACGTTTTGCATTTACATAATTCAGATACTCAACAAGCAACTCTCGTTGTGATTTGATAATTGCCACCTGTCCAGAACATACGAACTGATAAATCTCGTGTGGGGCAAGCATCTGATATAATTCGTCAATCTCTTCCTTGTGACCTGTCTTTTCCAATACGATGTAGTCGTCGTGTATCTCCAAGATACGAACATTGTGGCGACGTACCATATCCTCTACATTGCGGCTACGCTTAACCTTGTAGAGAGCCAACTGCTGCAACACCACCTCATTGGGAGTGTAGCAAAATACCTTCAATACCTCGACCTTCTTCTCGATTTGCTTCACCAAATTGGCAACACGCTCGGGGTCGTTCTTCACCATGATGGTATACTTGTGAATACCCTCGATTGCTGAAGGTGATGCCGCGATTGATTCAATATTTACGTTACGATGAGTAAAAACCGTTGTGATCTGGCTCAAGATACCTACCTTGTTCTCGGAAAATACGGTTATGATAAATTCTCTTTCCATCTTAATTCTCTTTAGTGTTTACTCCAATCGTATATCATGCACAGGGGCACCTGCTGGTACCATTGGGAATACATTTTCCTCACGTTCTACGCGACACTCCAACAAGAAAGCACCCTCTGTTGCGTGCATCTCACGTATAGCGTCGTCCAAATCCTCGTGTCGCTCTACGCAGCGATAAGCAATGTGATTTGCCTTGGCGAGCAACTCAAAGTCAGGATTTGTAAGCTCGGTAAATGAGTAGCGTTTGTCGTAGAAGAGTTCTTGCCACTGACGTACCATGCCGAGGAATCCATTATTCATCAAGATTATTTTAACTCCTACCTGTGACTGGAATATTGTACCCAACTCCTGTGAAGTCATTTGCAAGCCTCCATCTCCAACGAACAGACACACATCTCGTTCTGGGGCTCCAATCTTTGCTCCGATGGCAGCAGGCAAGCCAAATCCCATCGTGCCCAAACCGCCCGAGGTGATGATGCTGCGGCTACGCTTGAACTTAAAGTACTTCGAAGCGAACATCTGCTGCTGACCTACGTCGGTTACAAGTATAGCATCGTCAAACTCCTTTGAAACGGCATCTACAACCTCTCCCATGCGTAGGTGAGCGCCGCGACGTTCGATAGCTGGCTCGATAATATCCTCTCGTTCGATGTTGTTGCACACTCTAAACTCGTTAATCCATTCTGTATGGTCGTTCTTCGATATGCGCTCGGTAATCATTGGCAACGACTGCTTCACATCTCCCAACACGGGAACATCGGCATATACAATCTTGTTAATCTCGGCAGGGTCAATCTCCAAGTGTATCACTTTGGCGTTGATACCAAACTTGGAAGGATCTCCCGTCACGCGGTCATCGAAACGCATACCGATAGCAATCAAAAGATCACAATCGCGGTTTTTGATGTTAGGGCCGTAGTTGCCGTGCATGCCGAGCATGCCGACATAGAGTGGGTGATCGCTTGGAAGAGCCGACAAGCCGAGTAGGGTAGAAGCAGCTGGGATACCACTCTTCTCCAAGAACTCTTGCAGTTCACGTTCTGCGCCAGCCAAAATTACACCCTGACCAACCAATGCCATAGGTTTGCGAGCAAGGTTGATAAGGCGCACAGCCTCTAAAATCTTGTTGTTGTCAATATCGGCGTAAGGCTGGTAGCTACGAATGAATTTCACGGCTTTGTAATCAAATCCAATCATTCCATTCTGAGCATCTTTGGTGATATCAACCACAACAGGTCCGGGACGACCACTCGATGCAATGTAGAAGGCACGAGCTATGGCCGCAGGGATATCTTCGGCACGCTTAACCTGACAATTCCATTTTGTTACAGATTGAGTAAGCTCCAAGAAGTTAATCTCCTGAAACGCATCTGTACCGAGCTGGCTCGATGCCACCTGTCCACTAATCAAGACGATAGGCGTAGAGTCGAGCAGAGCATCAGCCAAGCCTGTAACGGTGTTTGTTGCACCGGGTCCCGATGTTACGATGCACACTCCTGTCTTGCCTGTTGCGCGGGCATAACCCTGCGCAGCGTGAATGGCGCACTGCTCGTGACGAACCAAGATGTGATTCAACTTATCACGATAGTCGTAGAGTGCATTGTACACAGGGATAATAGCACCTCCGGGATAACCGAAGATGGTCTCAACACCCTCCTCGACGAATGAACGAATAACCGCCTCAGCACCCGTAATGCGAGGAAGCTCTTTTGTGGCTTGTGCCGCTGTATTATCTGAAAAACCTGAAATCATATTGGGTTATCTATGTTTACTCTTCTGGAACGATTCTTACTGCACCCTGATCTGCCGAGCTCACCAACAATGAGTAGGCTCTAAGCGATTGAGGAATGTGTCGTTCGCGATTTTTAGGCTTGCGGATTGTCCATGCTGCCATGCGTGCGTTCATCTCCTCTTCGCTGATGCGCAAATTTATAGAGCGAGCAGCAATGTCAATGTCAATCATGTCGCCATCATGAATGATACCTATCTCGCCACCCGAAGCAGCTTCAGGCGATACGTGACCAATCGAAAGACCTGAAGTTCCGCCAGAGAAACGACCGTCGGTAATCAAAGCGCAAGCCTTGTCCAAGTGCTTCGACTTAAGGTACGATGTAGGGTAGAGCATCTCCTGCATGCCAGGACCACCCTTAGGTCCTTCGTAGCGGATAACCACAACATCACCAGCCTCGACCTCTCCGCCCAAGATGCCATTCATGGCCTGCTCTTGCGACTCGAATACCTTTGCCTTGCCCGAGAACTGCATCAACGACTTATCTACACCTGCAGTTTTAACGATGCAACCCTTGCGTGCAATGTTACCCGTGAGCACTGCCAATCCTCCATCACGGAAGTAGCAATGTTCCATGTCGCGAATGCAACCTTCGGCGTGGTCGTTATCCATCTCGTTATAATATGTGGCTTGAGAACCCAACTCTCGACTGTAACGATTTGCAGGAGCACTGCAATATATCTTACGAGCCTCCTCAGAGAAATCCTCCGAGCCATAGAAGTATTTGTCCAATGTCTCGGCGAGTGACGATGCGTCAATGCGCTTTGCCGATGTGTCAATCAATCCATTCTTTGCTAATTCACCCATGATACCCATGATACCGCCAGCGCGGTTTACATCTTGCACGTGGTAGTGACCGTTGGGGGCAACCTTGCAGAGTACGGGAATTTTACGCGAGAGGCGGTCGATGTCTGCCATAGTGAAATCAACACCTGCCTCGTGAGCCACTGCTAAGAGGTGGAGAACAGTATTCGTTGAGCCACCCATAGCGATGTCGAGCGACATGGCATTCTCAAACGCAGCTTTCGTAGCGATAGAACGAGGTAAAACAGAATCGTCGCCTTCGAAGTAATAACGCTTTGCATTTTCGACGATTAGTTTCGCAGCCTTTGCAAACAGAGCCTTGCGGTTCTCATGTGTGGCAACGATAGTTCCATTGCCAGGTAGAGCCAAGCCGATAGCCTCGTTAAGGCAGTTCATTGAGTTTGCAGTAAACATACCTGAACATGAACCGCAGCCGGGACATGCGCAAGCCTCAATCTCGTCGGCATCGGCATCGGTGCAATTCTCATCGGCGCTGAGTACCATAGCATCAATCAAGTCTGCACCCTTGCCACGGAAATTACCAGCCTCCATTGGACCTCCCGATACGAAAACGGTAGGGATATTCAAACGCATTGATGCCATAAGCATGCCAGGGGTAATCTTATCGCAGTTGCTGATGCATACCAACGCATCTACTTTATGAGCGTTTGCCATATACTCTACGCTGTCGGCGATGATGTCGCGCGAAGGAAGTGAGTAGAGCATGCCGTCATGTCCCATAGCGATACCATCGTCAATGGCAATGGTGTTAAACTCTGCGGCAAAGCAACCCTGCTCCTCGATGAGCGACTTGACGTATTGTCCTATTTCGTGTAGGTGCACATGACCGGGTACCATCTGAGTGAACGAATTGGCGATACCTATTACAGGCATACCCATCTGTTCTTTCTTCATACCGTTAGCTCTCCAAAGAGCTCTGGCACCTGCCATTCGACGACCAACAGTCGTGATGGCACTTCTGAGTTGATGTTTCATTTTACTCTGTGTCGGGTTAATTGAAAAAGCCCCTCTCCATTGTGGGAGAAAGGCTTTTATTGTAGCTTATATACACATACGACCTTTCTCCCGCTATCTATGCAAGACCACGAGGATTAGGCTAATGATAATATACAAACCGTTTAACATAAATTCTCTTAACTTTCTAACCTAAATTCAACCTCTTGGATCCCCAAGCGATTGTAATGACAAAGGTAATAGTAAAAAATATTAAAAACAAGAAAATTTATATATTTCTTGCATACAAATGCAATTTAAATAGCTGGTTTGCGTAATATAAAGTGTGATTTTGTGATTTTAGAGTGGTTATATTGGGAATAATTATTGCGAAAACTATGAAACTCTACCCCATGATTCGAATGAAATGTGGGGTGAAATCTCATAAAAATATGCTTGTTTTTACGCTTCAATAACCTCTT
>JAFPAD010000063.1 GCA_017424405.1 Alistipes sp. | reverse complement strand
TCAGGCTATGCAGGATAGTGGTTTGGTGAGTGGCGAGAATGTCGCTCCTGAGCGCTTGGGTGTGTATATTGGCTCTGGTATCGGAGGTATGCACACATTCTTCAACGAGAGTGAGAAACTTCTCAATGAGGGTGTTCGTCGTATTTCTCCGCTCTTCGTACCGATGATGATTAGTAATATTGCATCGGGTAACGTTGCTCTCAAATATAATGCGCAGGGTGTCTGCTTACCCGTTGTAACTGCTTGTGCAACAGGTACACACGCTGCGGGTGAGGCTTACCGCGCTATTAAGCACGGCTATGCAGATGCTATCATCTGCGGTGGCTCGGAGGCGTGTATTCACCCTCTTGCAATCGGCGGTTTTGCAAATAGTAAGGCGTTGAGCCGTTCGGAGGATCCCAAGAAGGCTTCTATTCCTTTTAATGTAAACCGCAATGGTTTCGTTATGGGTGAGGGTGCAGGCGTTTTGGTTCTTGAGTCTTTGGAGAATGCGCAGAAGCGTGGTGCAAAGATTTATGCCGAGGTGGTTGGTTATGGTAACAGCTGCGATGCACACCACGTAACAGCTCCGAGTCCCGATGGCGTTCCTGCGGCACGTGCTATCAAGCAGTCGCTTGATGAGGCTGGCTTTGATGCGGAGAAGGATCTGCTTTACATCAATGCTCACGGTACATCTACACCTCTTAACGATAAGTCGGAGACGGCTGCTATTAAGCTCGCTATGGGCGAGGATGCAGCTCGTAAGGCTATGATTAGCTCTACGAAGTCTATGACAGGTCATATGTTGGGTGCTACGGGTGCAGTGGAGTTGATTGCTGCGACTCTTACCGTAAAGAATGGTGTTGTAGCCCCCACTATCGGTTTGGATGAGCCCGATCCCGAGTGCGACTTGGATTATGTACCCAACGTGGCACGTAAGGCTGATGTAACGATTGCAATATCTAATTCGCTCGGCTTCGGTGGTCACAATAGTTGTGTTGCTTTGCGTAAGTGGAGCGAGTAAAAAGAGAATAACCCAAACGATATGAAACTTTTGGAAGGTAAGGTGGCGCTGGTAACAGGTGCTGGCCGAAATACTGGTATAGGTAAGGCTGTGGCTTTGCGCTTTGCAGAGCAGGGCGCGAATGTAGCTATTGTTGTTCGCGCGATAAACGAGGTTACCGATCAGATAGTTAGCGAATTGGAGTCTTGTGGTGTACAGGCGAAGGCTTACGTTACTGATGCCTCATCTTTTGAGGGTGCGCACGAGGTTGTGAAGCAGGTTGTGGCGGATTTTGGCCGACTTGATGTGTTGGTAAACAATGCTGGTATCACAAAAGATGGCCTTATGATGCGTATGTCGGAGGCACAGTGGGACGATGTAATAAATGTAAACCTGAAGTCAGCATTTAACTTCATTCACGCCGTTACTCCCGTTATGGCAAAGCAGCGTAGCGGCTCTATTATCAATATGTCGTCAGTTGTTGGCGTTTCTGGTAATGCCGGACAGTGTAATTATGCAGCTTCGAAGGCGGGTATGATTGGTCTTGCAAAGTCTATCGCCAAGGAGATGGGACCACGCGGTATTCGTGCCAATGCCATTGCCCCGGGCTTTATCGCAACTGATATGACAGGCGAACTCTCGCAGGAGTTGCGTGACCAGTGGTGTCAGCAGATTCCTTTGCGTCGTGGCGGCACACCCGAGGATGTGGCTAATGTGGCTCTCTTCCTCGCAAGCGACTTGTCGAGCTATGTAAGCGGTCAAGTTATCAACTGTTGTGGAGCAATGAATTGCTAATAGAGTAATATATTAAGAGTGAAACATCGTACTGGAAAGTGCGATGTTTTTTTGTAATATTAAAATTTCTTAATATAAAATGTAAAATTTGTGTAATATATAGAAATAATGTATTACCTTTACGTAAACAAACTTAAAATAGAGTGAAAAATGAAGAGATTTGTATTTTCAGTGATTGCCGTACTCTCTATGATGGGTACAGCGTCGTATGCGCAGAGTCGTTTGTCCGACGAGGTCGCATATAAAATAAAGAGTGAGGGTTTTTCAAACTCTAAAATTGAGGAGTTGTCGCAGTTTATGACCGACGAGATGGGTCCTCGTCTTGCTGCTTCGCAACTTAAGTTGAGAGCCGAGGCAATGGTTATTGAGAAACTTAAGGAGCTCGGTATGTCTAATCCTCGTGCAGAGTACGCTTTCGATTTTGCAAAGGGCGGCTGGGATAACCAGATGAATTATGTTGCGATGACAGCTCCATACTATTGCAGCTTTGCGGCTAACCCTAAAGCGTGGTCTGGTAGCACCGATGGTTTGGTAAAGGGCGAGTGCGTATTGTTGAATGTACAGAGTATGGCCGACTTGGATAAATATCGTGGTACATTGGCAGGAAAGATTGTTCTTATGCCCGCAACTCAAACATACCAGATTAAATTTACCCCTCTGGCATCTCGTATTACCGATGAGCGTTTGGCGGAGTTGGCAAAGGACCCTCGTCCGGGCTCTAATAGCCGTATCCCTTCGGTGAATAGAGGTGCTATGATGATGAATAGAGAGCTCCAGCAGGCTATCGCTAATATGCTCAAGGAGGAGAAACCGTTGGCTATAGTTAGCGGAAGCGGAACTTTTAATGTCCCATCTTCTCGAGGTGTGCAGTATAAGGTTGGTGATACTGAGCCTACGCCCGAAGTTATTCTCCCTATTGAGGATCACGGCCGTATGGCTCGTATGGTTGCGAAGGGCGAAAAGGTAGAGATGGAATTGAATATCAAGAACATCTTCACTGATAATCAGCGAATAAATAACGTTGTGGCTGAGATTCCCGGTACAGATCCCAAATTAAAGGATGAGGTGGTGCTTATTGGTGCTCACTTCGACTCTTGGCACGGTGGTACAGGAGCTGCAGATAACGCATCGGGTTGCGTTGTTATGATGGAGGCTATGCGTATTATTAAGTCGCTCGGTATTCAGCCTAAACGTACTATTCGTATTGCTCTTTGGGGCGGTGAGGAGCAGGGCTTATATGGTTCACGAGGTTATGCTAATAATAATTTGTACGATAGCAAAAAGGGAAAGAAATTGTCTGGTTATGAAGATTTTGCCCTCTATCTGAATATGGATAATGGCTCAGGTCGTTTCAGAGGTATCTATTTGGAGGAGAATGATCAGGCTGTTCCGTTCTTTGAGGCTTGGAAGAAGCCTTTGGAGTCGCTTGGCTTTAATACACTTTCATTGCGCCGTACGGGAAGTACCGACCACGTAGTGTTTAATGGTCTTGGCTTGCCTGCTTACCAGTTTATTCAGGACGAGTTGGAGTATGGCCGCACATACCACACTACAATGGATACTTATGAACGTCTTTCGATATCGGATTTGCAGGTTGATGCCGTCATCGTAGCGTGGTTAGCATTAAACGCAGCAATGGACGATGCCCGTATCCCCGTAAAACCGGGTTATCCTAAAACGCAGAGTAGATAATTAAATACATAGCTTTATAAGATAGCCGAGGTGGAATTTTCTACCTCGGCTATTTTTTGTATTTTAGTTTTAGTTTCCGCTCTCCATTGGTGGAATATCAAACGAGTTTGTCAAATCATTGAAGTAATAGTATTTACCATTCTCAAATGGCATAGATTGGAAATTAAAAGACACCTTGAGATTATTATTTGTGTCATATACATAAATAATATGTTGTTTATACTTGCTTGTATTTGCTATAAAGCAATAGTATATATTGTCTAATGATTTCAACGTTAATTGCGCTCCATCCCATCCGTCATTATTGTACTTGTATTCAATATGATTTTTATTCGCTTTATCAAAAAACATCATATATGAATCGTGTTTCGCTTGTAGCACTAAATTTGTCATATCGGGAGTAATCGTTATATTTTCCTCAAAACGCAAGGTCAAAGAATCTATACATACTTCATTATTCTCCATATAAGGCTTGGATTCTCCAGTAACTTTATATTTTCCAGTATGCAATCTAATACCATCAGGCTTACCCCATTGTCCATATTGATGTGATGTAGCACCTGTTTCTATATTCTCAAATACTAATGAATATATCTTTGGTGTAAGTGTACGAGACTCAATATACTTATCGTGAAAAGCAGAGTATATACTTTCACCCGAACGTGTCATACTACCACTCTCAGTAAAAGTGTAATCCAATTTTACTTCAACCTCTTTGGGTGTTGTGTCCACCTCCTCTTTTGAACAACTGCACAATACAAGCGCAAGTAGTCCGATGTAAAACATCTTTTTCATAGTTTTGATTTTTAAGTTAAACAATAAGTGTCAAGCCAGCAGATGGCAACCGTTTAACCTAAAAAAAGAGAAACGCGGGTCACGCTTACATCCAGAAGGGACGACCAAGTACCCATACACACATAAGCACAACCCGCGCAAAACAGCGCGGGCATCTATCGTGCCTATTGCCGTGTGTAAATTTTGGTCGTTTTACTGGATTAGCAATAGCAGCCTAAATGCCATCTATAAAAGATTGCGTATTCCGCAATCCTCTAACAAAGATAGCGCAAGTTTTATAATGTACAAATAGAAATAGTAAATAATATTTTACAATCAGGCCTAATTTGATAGCGTGGGATAATTTTTCACCATTTGGATTGTAACTATTGCTATTCTCATAGGAATTTTGTAAATTAGCACTTTGAAAAATGTAACTATAAATTAAAAACAAAATAATGCTATGAGCCAGAGAGATGTAATCATTGCGTGTGATTTCGACAGCGCCGAGACCACGCTCGCTTTTCTTGATAAATTCGTGGATTGTAAGCCTTTCGTGAAGATTGGTATGGAGCTTTATTATGCCGCAGGTCCCGCTATCGTTAAGGAGATTAAGGCGCGCGGTCATAAGATTTTCCTCGATCTTAAGTTGCACGATATTCCCAACACTGTAAAGAAGTCGATGGCAGTTTTGTCAAAGATGGATGTTGATATGTGTAACTTGCACGCTGCAGGTACTATCGAGATGATGAAGGCTGCTCTGGAGGGCCTTACTCGTGAGGATGGTACTCGCCCACTTCTTATTGCTGTTACGCAGCTTACATCTACAAGCGAGGAGCGTATGCAGAAGGATTTGCTTATCAACGCATCAATCAACGACACAATCGTACACTACGCAAAGAATGCGCAGGTGGCAGGCCTTGACGGCGTAGTATGCTCTCCGCTGGAGGCTGGTATGGTTAAGGAGGCTTGCGGCGCAGGTTTCGTAACCGT
>JAFPAD010000062.1 GCA_017424405.1 Alistipes sp. | reverse complement strand
TACCCTTAGGTAATACTACATCGAAAGCTGAGATACGGTCTGAAACAACCATCACCAAATACTCGCCGTCAATGCTGTAAACGTCACGCACCTTGCCCACGTAGTGGCTCTGCTGACCCTCGAAATTAAAATCTGTTTTTACAATTGCTTCCATTGTATATATTTTTGAGTTATTAGCTTATGTTAGTTGCATTTGAATGCCGCTACGAATATAATATAATTTATCCAAATTATTATCTACCACGCAAAAAAACGACTCTCTAAATGAAAAAAAAGAGAAGAACTTTCGTCCTTCTCCTTCAGTACCCCCTCAGGGGCTCGAACCCTGGACCCCAACATTAAGAGTGTCGTGCTCTACCAACTGAGCTAAAGAGGCAACTTTTTTATGTACCCAGAGCCGGGGTCGAACCGGCACAGGGGTGAACCTACTGGTGTTTGAGACCAGCGCGTCTACCGATTCCGCCATCTGGGCTTCAGTTTCTTTCGAAACGTGGTGCAAATGTAGACATTATTTTCTATTCTGCAAAACTTTTACCAAAAATTTTTAATTTTTCTTAAAAAAAAGTGTTTTTTGCCTATAAAATCAGCTCCAGAAACAACTTTTAAAGGTTTTTCATTCAGTTTTGGGCAAATTTAGACACTAAATGAAAAAAGTTACTAACTTTGTTTTACAGAACCCATAAAATCTAAATTCTATGAAAAGTAGATTTTTTACTCTTTTTATCTGCGTTGTGTCGTTGTTTTGCATGTTTGATGTGGCAGCGCAAGGTAAAGATCCTCGCACGCGTGAGTATATATCGCCTACGCGCATTGTATGGAGTCAGCACGATGAGTTGATATCTCATTCCGAGTATTTACTAAACAAAGGTATTGGTCAGGCCGATTTGACCAATGCGCACATTTGTGTCATGCGTAGCAGTGGCGAGAAGCACCCTGCCATTCTGCTTGACTTCGGGCGTGAGCTTCACGGAGCGTTGCAGATTGTTACGGGTATGCCTGGCGACCACACACCCGTAAAGGTGCGCATCCGCTTCGGCGAGTCGGCAAGCGAGGCTATGTGTGAGATAGATGACAAGAATGGCGCAACAAACGACCATGCCGTGCGAGATTTTGAGATTACACTTCCGTGGCTCGGCGTGAGAGAGGTTGGAAATTCGGGATTTCGTTTCGCAAGGATTGATTTGCTTGATGACAATCGTGAACTTCATCTGAAGGAGATACGTGCTATATCTTACATGCGAGATATACCCTACTTGGGGTCGTTTAACTCGAGTGATGAACGTCTAAATCAGATTTGGCAGACGGGTGCATATACCGTACATTTGAATATGCAGGAGTATTTGTGGGACGGAATCAAGCGCGACCGTTTGGTGTGGATGGGTGATTTACACCCTGAGGTTATGACCGTAAGCCATGTGTTTGGATATAATGAAGTGGTGCCCAATAGCCTTGATTTGGTGAAGGAGACCACAAAGCTACCTAATTGGATGAATGGAATTAGCTCTTACTCTTTGTGGTGGATAATCATTCAGCGTGATTGGTATTATCATCATGGCGATTTGGCATATCTTAAGCAGCAAAAGGAGTACCTCGTTGAGCTGTTAAAGTTGCTCTTTACGAAGGTGGATAGCGATGGCGTAGAAAAGTTGGATAGCCGTTTCTTGGATTGGCCGTCGAATGCCCACCCCGAAGCGATACATGCGGGGTTGCAGTCGCTTATGCTCATAGCTATGCGTTCGGGTAGTGAGTTGTGTGATATACTCGGTGAGGCAGAGCTTGCCGATGAGTGCGCGCAGATGTATCAGAAGATGAAGGCTGCGGCACCAAAGGTGTGTGATACATATCTAAATTCGGGTAAGGAGATAACAGCTCCCGGAAATAAGCAGGGTGCTGCGCTTCTATGTTTGGCAGACTTGATGAATGCCGAGGTGGCTAACGACAGCATCATCGAGGTGGAGGGCGCTCATGGTTTCTCGACATTCTACGGCTACTACATGCTTCAGGCTATGGCAAAGGCTGGCAACTACACGGGTGCGATGGATATTATCCGCTCTTATTGGGGTGCGATGCTTGACTTAGGTGCTACGTCGTTTTGGGAGGATTTTGACATTGATTGGATTGAAAATGCTGCCCGCATCGATGAACTTGTACCTGAGGGTAAGAAGGATATTCACCGAGATTGCGGTGCCTATTGTTATAAAGGTTATCGCCACAGCTTCTGCCACGGCTGGGCTTCGGGTCCTACGGCATGGCTAAGTCAGCATGTCTTGGGCGTGGAGATTTTGGAGCCTGGCTGCAAGAGGGTGAGAATTACTCCTCATTTGGGTGATTTGGAGTGGGTAGAGGGTACTTTCCCTACGCCACACGGTGTGATTGAGATAAAACACAGTCGCAATGCCGATGGAACTATCTCATCGAAGGTTAAAGCCCCTAAGGGAGTAAAGGTGGTTAGATAAAAAGTAAATCCTGAGCTTCGGCTCAGGATTTATTGTTGAGTGATTATTTAATCGCCACCATGTTTTGGATTGAACGCTCGGCGGCTTTGCGCACATCTTCATCGAGATGAACCTCTGGCGATTCTGCCTCAAGGCATGATAAGATGTTCTCGAGTGTTACCATCTTCATGTAGCGACACTCGTTGCACGAGCACTCGCCACTCTCGGGTGGGGCAGGAATAAAACTCTTTTCAGGGTAACGCTTCTGCATCTCTGCCAAAATACCAGCCTCGGTAACTACGATGTACTCTTGAGCCTCGTCTTTGCCGCAGAACTCCAATATGCCAGCTGTTGAGCCGACGTAGTCTGCCACCTCGATAATGTATGCTCGACACTCGGGGTGAGCCACAATCTTTGCCTCGGGGTGTGCCTGCTTAAGCTCCAAAATCTTCTTTAGTGAGAACTCCTCATGTACGGTGCAAGCTCCGTCCCAAATTATCATATTCTCACGTCCTGTGAGCTTCTGGATATATGAGCCGAGATTACGGTCGGGGGCGAAGATGATAGGCTGCTGTGGCGGAATGCTCTCTACCACCTGCAACGCATTGGTCGATGTGCAGCAAACGTCGGTGAGAGCCTTCACTTCAACCGATGTATTGACATACGACACCACCATGTGGTCGGGGTACTTGCTCTTGAGCGCAGCCAATGCTGCAGCCTCGCACGACTCTGCGAGCGAACAACCCGCCTCGGGGACAGGAATCAGTACCTTCTTGTCGGGAGAGAGAACCTTTGCTGTCTCTGCCATGAAATTCACTCCTGCAAACAGAATTATCGGAGCGTCAATATCACGTGCCTTGACCGACAGAGCAAGCGAATCGCCGAGATAGTCAGCCACAGCCTGCACCTCAGGCAAGGTGTAGTAGTGAGCAAGAATAACAGCATTCTTCTCCTTCTTGAGTTGTTCTATTCGCTGTGCGAGTTCACCCTTTGTCATAGATTATCGTATTACTTATTTCTCAACTTGAATGTTCATGCTAATATCCATCGCCTTAACTGTGTGGGTCAATGCACCAACGCTGATGTAATCAACACCCGTAGCTGCGACCTCCACCAAACGAGGAATGCTCATATTGCCCGACGCTTCGGTCTTAATGCCCTTGTCGGCAGCCTTGATGATGCTTACTGCCTCGGTCATAGCCTCGTTGCCCATGTTGTCAAGCATGATAATGTCGGCACCAGCAGCGATAGCCTCCTTAACCTCGTCGAGGTTTGTAGTCTCAACCTCAATCTTGATACCCTCGGCGATGCGGGCACGTACCTGCTCCACAGCCTTTGTGATACCACCAGCCATCTTGATGTGGTTATCCTTAATCATAGCCATGTCATACAAGCCCATGCGGTGGTTTGTGCCACCTCCATGCTTCACAGCCAACTTATCCAATACACGCAAGCCTGGAGCCGTCTTGCGAGTATCCAAAAGCTCGGTGTGAGTATTCTTGAGTTCTTTTACATATTTTGCAGTCTCGGTAGCGATACCGCACATGCGCTGGAAGATATTAAGCGACAAACGCTCGCCACGCAATAGGGTAGGATATGTAGCCTCAATCTTCAAAATCACATCACCCTTTTTCACCTCGTCGCCGTCCTTGAAGTATGGGGTAAAGACAACGTCGCTCTGGAATCGGTCATAGACCATCTTGACAATCTCCAAACCTGAGATTACACCCTCCTGCTTGGCTGTCATTGTAGCCACAGCATTCATTGATTCAGGTATGATAGACTCTGTGGTGATGTCACCTGTGTTGATATCCTCCTCAATTCCCAAATCAAGGAGCTTGGTGATTAAGTTTTCGTACTGCATGTTCTAAAAATTAAAATAGTTTTCATTAACGGGGGCTGTGGTTATCTTCTCGCCACGACGCTGTACCGAGTGCAATGCATAACTCTCATCGGCACAAGGATAATCCTCGCGGTAGTGTCCTCCTCGACTCTCCTTGCGGAGCAATGCGGGCGACATGATAAGCCTTGCCACGCACAATAAACGTCGTGATGCCTCGAGATAGTATTCGCGGTTGCTCTCGCCACCTCGCTCAGCTTGCTTTTGCTTGATGATGAGTCCCAACTCCTCGATTTGGCGCAATCCCTCGTTCAGGGTGGCGTCGCTACGTATAATGCCGGCGTTGGTGTTCATGATGTCGGACACCTTCTGGCGCAACTGCTGATACAACTCGGCGTTGGTGTCGTCCTTGCTGTATTGCTTCTGGAATGTAGGGAACTCTTCAACCGAACCAACCTGTACCGTGTCTTCAACGGCGCGATTAGCAAAAACCAAACACTCGATGAGCGAGTTTGAAGCCAAACGATTAGCTCCCATGATGCCTGTTGCTGCCACCTCGCCACAAACGTACAAGCGATTTACATCGGTGCGACCATTGTTATTCGACATGACACCTCCCACCGAATAATGAGCCGCAGGGGCTACTGGGATCTCCTGCGTGAGGTCATAGCCAAACTCCTGGCACTTGGCGTTGATGCCGGGGAAGCGTTTGAGAATCATATCCTTGTCCAGATGCTTCAACGATAGTGTGACGTATGGCATCTTATCTTGCTGCATTTGTCTGAAGATAGAACGAGCTACAATGTCACGAGGAGCCAACTCCGCCAATTCGTGAATTGGCACCATAAATCGCTTGCCGTCCTTATTTAGCAGGTGGGCTCTCTCGCCTCGTACCGCTTCGCTGATAAGGAACGCCTGAGGTGAATCCTTAAGATACAAGCCCGAAGGGTGGAACTGAATGAACTCCATGTCGAGAATTCTACATCCAGCCTTATAGGCTATGGCAACGCCATCACCTACGGTTGTTTGAGGGTTTGTCGTGCGTGCATATATTGCCGAGGTGCCTCCTGAAGTGAGGAATACATGGTCGGCAAATAGCATCACCTCCTCACCATTGCTATTGGTGTTGTTGTCGGTAAGTTGAGGATTGTCGCTCCAGCAACGCACACCGTAACAGGTGTTGTCCTTGACGAGCAAATCCAGCAAAAGCGTATTCTCAAATACGGTGATGTTGTCGCGTTCGGCAACCTTTGATATTGCAAATTCGGTTATCCAACGACCCGTAGCATCACCTCCAGCGTGGAGAATGCGGCGTTTGTGGTGACCGCCCTCCAAGCCCAAAGCCAGCACACCATTTTCGGTGTCGAACTTCATGCCTTCGGCAATAATCTCCTCGATGCGTGCAGGACCCTCGTTCACAAGAATCTCTACCGAGCGATCCTCGCACAAGCCACGACCCGCAATCAATGTGTCGGATTTGTGTATTTCAGGATTATCATCAAATGAAGTTACAGCAGCAATGCCACCTTGAGCATTAAACGAGTTGCTCTCGCGCACAAATGATTTTGTAATAACAGCAACACTGCCTTTCAGAGAAGCCTTCCATGCTGCATACAATCCGGCAAGACCGCTACCTACGATTATGTAATCAAACTTACGCATTGTCTTTGGGTAATAATAATGCAAATATCATCAAAAATCTTTAGAAAAGCTACGGTTTGTGAAAAAAAATGATTACTCTATCTTCAAAAAACATCTTTTCTCAACTTTTACGCAGAATGGCAGTGCGGAAATGGTTGGTGTTGCAGAGTGTAAATATTATGCTCGGAATTGCGAGTTTTGCAAAAAATATGTATCTTTATGCCGAGTGTATCTCAATGACCAACCCTAAAATAAACAAAAAGATAATGATATGCTAAGAAAATTTAGAATCGTTGCGGCAAGTATGTGCTTTGCTCTTATCACATTGCTGTTTCTGGACTTTACGGGAACGTTGCACATGTGGCTGGGGTGGATAGCGAAAATTCAATTCTTGCCCGCCATACTGGCACTCAATGTTGGAGTTGTGGTGTTCTTGATTGCCATGACGCTACTTTTTGGTAGAGTGTACTGCTCTGTGATATGTCCTTTGGGCGTTATGCAGGATATATTCTCGTGGTTTGCGGCAAAACGTAAGAAGAACCGATTTACATATTCGGCGGCAAAGAGTTGGCTCCGATATGGTGTTTTGGGAGTCTTTGTTGTGACTATGCTCGCTGGTTTTGGTGCAATAGCTTTGCTGATAGCTCCATATAGCGCATATGGTCGTATCGCGCAGAATCTCTTAGCGCCTCTGTGGGGGTGGGGTAATAACCTGTTGGCATTCCTTGCCGAGAAGGTGGATAGCTATGCCTTCTACACTACCGAGGTGTGGATAGGCTCGGTGGCTACATTTGTGGTTGCTGTTGTTACGCTGGTGGTGGTAGGTGTGCTTGCATGGCGAAATGGTCGCACCTATTGCAATACCATCTGTCCCGTAGGAACCGTGTTGGGCGTGTTGTCGCGTTACTCGCTGTTTAAGCCTGTGATAAATTTAGGAAAGTGTATCGACTGTAAAAGATGCGCCCGCAACTGCAAGGCTTCGTGTATCAATGTCGAGAATCATTCGATAGATTACAGTCGTTGTGTGGCTTGTTTTGATTGCTTGGAGAATTGTAGCAAGGGGGCAATAACTTACACCATGCGCCTAAAATCAAGGGGGCGTAAAGAGGTTGAGCCCGCCAATGCATCTCGACGTAACTTTATCATCGGTGCTGGCATGGTTGCAGCATCGGCAGTGAAGGCTCAAGAGATGAAGGTCGATGGTGGCTACGCAACGCTTATCGACAAGCAGGCTCCTAATCGTAAGCAGCCAATTACGCCTCCGGGTTCGGAGAGCGCTCGCAATATGACCACTCATTGTACGGCGTGTCAGTTGTGTGTGGCGGCATGTCCAAACGATGTGTTAAGACCATCAACTGCATTGCAAACATTTATGCAGCCCGTAATGTCGTTTGAGAAGGGTTATTGCCGTCCTGAGTGTAATGTATGCTCTCAGGTATGTCCTACGGGGGCTATTCGTCTTTTGGACTTGGCGCAGAAGAGTGCCACCAGCGTTGGTCATGCGGTGTGGAGACGCAAGAATTGTATTGTCATATCGGACGATGTGGATTGTGGCAACTGCCAGCGACACTGCCCTTCGGGAGCTATCACGATGGAGCTGTCGGATCATACAAACCCACGTTCACGAAAAATCCCTGTGGTAAACAAAGAGCGTTGCTTGGGTTGTGGCGCATGCGAATATGTCTGTCCTGCACGCCCATTCAGTGCAATACATGTCAAGGGATACAAGAGTCACAGAACCATCTAAATCCGCGATACATGGAGAAGAGTAAAAAAAATATAGGTCGTGGTGAATTCCTCACCCGTTTAGGAGTTGGTACAGCAGTCACAGCTGCTGCATTTGTGGGATGTAAGCCCAGCGGAGTTAAGTTTGACCCTTATGATGTAGATGACGACGATGTTCCAACCGATAAGATGGAGTATCGCACAAATCATAACACGGGCGATAAGGTTTCGATTCTTGGTTACGGCTGCATGCGCTGGCCTATGACCAAGGGCGACAATGGTCGCGACGTGGTGGATCAGGAGGCTGTAAATGAGTTGGTGGATTATGCTTTGGCTCATGGTGTAAATTACTTCGATACATCACCTGTCTATTGTCAAGGTCATTCTGAGGAGGTTACGGGTAAGGCTCTGAGTCGCCATCGCCGCGATAGCTATTTCATCGCAACTAAGATGTCTAATTTCTCGAATTACTCGCGCGAGAATTCTATCTTGATGTATAACCGTTCGTTTGAGTTGTTGCAGGTTGATACTATCGACTACTACCTGTTGCATAACATCGGTAGCAGCGTTAAATCGTTCGAGGATAGATTTATCAACAATGGCATTCTCGACTTCTTAATCGAGGAGCGCAAGAAGGGTAAGATACGTAATTTGGGTTGGTCGTTCCATGGCTCTAAGGAGGTGTTTGACCATATCTTGGCATATCACGAGCAGGTGCATTGGGATTTTATTCAGATTCAGATGAACTACTCCGATTGGCAGAATGCGCGTGGCAATAACGTCGATGCCGAGTATTTGTATGCCGAGTTGGAGAAACGTAATATACCTGTCGTTATTATGGAGCCTCTGTTGGGTGGACGTTTGTCGAATGTTCCAAATCACATTGCGGCACGTTTGCAGGAGCAGGAGCCTGAGCGCAGTATCGCTTCGTGGGCATTCCGTTTTGTAGGCTCTTATCCGATGGTGCTGACGGCACTCAGCGGCATGACCTATGAGGACCACTTGCAGGATAATATCCGCACCTTTGCGCCGTTCGTTCCATTGACCGATGAGGATAAGTCGTTCTTGTTTAAGACTGCCGAACTGATGTTGCAATACCCAACAATCCCATGTAACGATTGCAAGTATTGTATGCCATGTCCTTATGGATTGGATATCCCTGCCATATTGTTGCACTACAACAAGTGTGTAAATGAGGGTAATCTGACCTCTTCGCCTAATGATGAGAACTTCAAAAAGGCACGACGCGCATTCCTTGTGGGATATGACCGAGCTGTGGAGAAAGAGCGACAGGCTGACCACTGCGTAGGTTGTAAGCAATGTAACGAACACTGTCCTCAACGCATTGATATTCCTCGCCAGATGCGTCGTATAGATAAATATATTGACGAGCTGAGAAAGAGCCGCCAATTTTAAACAATTAAATTGACCCATGCCCCTGAAGAGACAACTCATCGAACGACTGCACCTCGAGCAGTGCTCGTGTGTCATAGCCAACAATCAAACAGTGATGTCGTTTCACGAACGAGGTGTTAAGGATTTGCACCGATTGTTGCATGACCAGACGCAGCCACTGAAGGGAGCCTTCATTGCTGATAAGGTTGTAGGTAAGGGTGCGGCAGCGTTGATGATTGCCGGCGAAGTGAAGTGGGTATATGCCAAGGTCATTAGTCGTGCAGCTCTTGCTCTGCTAGACTCGAGTGATACGGAGGTGGAGTATGAGGTTGAAGTTGCCTACATTGTCAATCGTAGTGGTACGGGCGTTTGTCCTGTCGAGCAGTTGTGCGCTACGTACACTTCGGCGAAGGATTGCCTGCCTGCGATTGATAAATTTGTGAGGGCGCAACAATAAAAATTGATTATTTTGTGCAATGTGGTAGGCTTTTTGCTTGATAATCCCACAGTACTAGTTCTCGCCATGAAAGTTAGGCGAGCAAAAAGAGTAATAATTAAACAATAAGAACATGCAAGTAGCAAGTGTTAAACTCTATTCGTTGAATTACAACGAAGCAAAATCGTACATCGCAGTTGCGTTGTTTGTCGTGGGTAACGTATTGTTTCCACAACTTTGTCACCTTATGCCACAGGGTGGTATGGTATGGCTTCCAATCTACTTCTTTACTTTGGTAGGTGCCTACAAGTATGGCTGGAAGGTGGGTCTTATGACAGCTATTTTGTCGCCATTGTGCAATAATCTGCTCTTTGGTATGCCTGCAACAGCTCTCTTGGTGCCAATCCTCGCCAAATCTACAATCTTGGCTCTTGCGGCAGGCTTTGTAGCTTCTCGTCATGGCAAGGTATCACTTTTGGCATTGGCAGCAGTGGTTGCAACCTATCAGGTCGTAGGTGGTGCTTTTGAGTGGGCATGGACAGGTAGCTTTGCCGCCGCTATGCAGGATTTTAAACTCGGCATACCCGGCATGCTGACACAGATTGTGGGCGGTTATCTCTTTATTAAGTATATTCTTAAGCGATAAGTAGCCTGACGCAAAACAACAAGGGTTGCCCAACATTTCAGTTGCGACAACCCTTATTTTTTTTACCCTGCAGAGAACCCTAAAAGCCAAAGAAACAGCTTAGGTAGAGGTAATATGTGTCTTTCACCATTGGCGACTTAGCATCGTGATAGCGGAAGTTTGGGGCAATTTTTATGTATTGGCAGGGTCGAATCTCTACGCCTGCCATGTATGTAGATTCATCTTTCGAGATGTTCCAATCGTTCTTCGACCAAATGTTGTCGTATCGTGCAAAAGCATTTACCATGCCGCTGAGTTTTACGGTAGAGTACACCGATACACCTTCAAGGTTGGCATCGGTTACGTTCTTGGCGTTTTGCATCATGTTCCACTCCGCACCGAGAGAGAATTTTTCATGCTTGTAACCCGCAAAAAAAGCATAGATGCCTATATCTTCGGCATTGTCATTGCCGCCCTCGTTTAAGCTGCCGTATAGGCGCAAGGTGAGATTTTTTATAGGCTTGATAGTGAGTCCTGCGCCATATTGCAGACCATCATTTACCTGAAGTTTTTTGTAGCCCTCGCCATTTACGACGATAACATCTCCCGAAATCCAATCGGCAAATTTATACGCCGCAGAGAGACCGAGGTCGGCGCTGCTTGCAAACTTGTAGTAGTCCTGCAACACCATCTTCATGTAGCGATAACCCCAGAAGTCCTCTTGTACCTTGAAACTTGTGGTAGAAATCAAACCTCCGTGCAGTGTTAGGCGCTCTTTTTTCCAACTCACTTGTGCGTTTTTGATAAATGCTATGCGTTGCAAATCGTTTACATTGCTCGATTGTCCCACGTCCATCACAGCTTTGAACGATAGTCCATTTCCTACGGAGTATTGATAACCAAAGTAGCTTCTGTCCATGGCAAAACCTCTATCGTTGTTTGCAGCTCCAAAGCCTGTGTGGAAGTTGCTAAACACCTTAATGATAAACTCACCTTTAGCTGTGTCGGGAGTTTGCGCTATGGCAGAACAGGTGAAAAATAGCAGAATTACAAATAATATTCTCTTCATTATCCTAAAATTTATCTTTGCAAATATATACACAAAAAGCAATCAACAGAAAAGAGGATTCTAAATTTAACCATTTCATAATATTTAGATAAATCCATCGTTAATAGCTATATATTACCTATATTTGCATATCTCAATTATGATTTTCAATGTTATGAAACGACTTTTACTCTTTATCGCTATATTGTTTGTCGGCGTGGCGTGTAACAAGACTATTCATGTCGATATCACGGGGCAGTTGCAGGATAATGCTGCTTCAATGGTCTATCTTATTGTGCATCATTCTACATCTGAGCCCGATACTTTGTCCGTAGCTTCCATAGATGCTGAGAATAGATTTCATATCAAGTGTGATATAGACCAACCCTCACCCGCATTCTTGTGTGACGACAATGGTACGGCACTTACAATGTTTCTTACAGAGAGTACACCCCTAACCATGCGAGCAGTCGAGGAGGGTGGCTATGTGGTTGAGGGAGGACCGATAAACGATAAATATAATCTCACTATTCGTCAGCTGTCGGATCTCGCCACCCAGATTATGAATATCGACTACAACGCTGACACGGCGCAGGAGGAGCACGAATCACTCATGGCGAAGTGTCAAGATGTACTTTCGACCGCCATAACCTATAATCTGGATAATATCATGGGTGTCGAGTTGTTCATAAATCAAGAGGCTCGCAATATGACAGCCGATGATATGCGTGTGCGATTTAATCAATTCACGCCCGAAATGCAGCAGGTGCCCATGATGCGACTCTTCTCCGATGTTATTGCCGTGCTCGAACGTTGTCAAGTGGGTAAACCTTTTGTTGATGTAAATGTTGAGACCATCACGGGTGAGGTGATGCCTCTCTCGTCAATATGCGGCAAGGGTAAATGGGTGTTGCTGAACTTTTGGGCGACATGGTGTGAGCCGTGCTTAAGCGAGATGGTTCTGCTCAGGGAGTTGCACTCTAAATATGCGCTTATGGGATTTGATATTTGCTCTATATCGCTCGATGTGGATCCGGAATATGTGCGTCAATTCGTAGCTAATAATCAATTTTTGTGGTTCAATGCAATGAATAGAAATAGCCACACCGAGGACGATGCGATAGTGTCTGATAGCTATGGCGTGCAGTATTTGCCAGCAAATTTGTTGATTTCGCCCGATGGAATTATTGTGGCGCACAACCTTCACGACGCGGATTTGGCGCACGAACTGCAACATAGGGTCGCTGGAGAGGAATTCTGTTCATATCCACAATTGCATAATAATCAAGGTGTTG
Source organism: Alistipes sp. (assembly GCA_017424405.1). GTDB lineage: Bacteria > Bacteroidota > Bacteroidia > Bacteroidales > Rikenellaceae > Alistipes. The sequence goes on along the minus strand of JAFPAD010000062.1, from coordinate 10,653 downwards.
ATGTAGAAGAGCGAAAATAATTTGAAAATTTTTACAAAAATATTTGCACAGAATAAAAAAACACTCTATATTTGTACTCGCAATCAGGCAAATGGCTCCGTAGCTCAACTGAATAGAGTACTTGACTACGGATCAAGCGGTTACAGGTTTGAATCCTGTCGGAGTCACTGAAAACGAAGCGGTTACCAAATTGGTGACCGCTTTTTTTTGTTGTGTTTTTCGAAGGTTTAGGGTGAATTGGGGCATTCGCGTAAACTCGATATTTGATAGAAATAATGCAATTATTGTATGTTGAGGTTGATTTATCAGCCTCATTGTATTTGTCCTCTCATATAAACAAAAACCTCCAAGCCTGCAATGAGCTCGGAGGTTTTTGTGTTGTGCGAGGTTATATTATTTCTTTTTCAGTAGGCCACCTAAAGCTTTTATGGTATTTACTACCTTCTCTTCCTTTGTGGTGGTCTCTGATGTGGTTGCAGACTCCTCGGTGCTCTCTTCTGTGGTGGTGCTGCCGCCAATGAGCTTATTCACCAAACCCTGTGCAGCCTGTGTGGCAGCTTGCTTTGCAAGGCTCTCCATGTCGATGCTAACCTTAGGCGAGGTGAATGTTCCACCGATATTCATATCCACGGTGCCAAGTTTTGCCACCGCACCTGCCGATGTTGGCAATGTAATCTTACCCTTATAATCGATGGTCTGATCCAAACCAGTAGAACCCGAAAGATTCATTACATAATCGTCAATCTTGATGTTGAAAGGCTTGGTTGTCACGCGACCGTTGTTGATAGAGAAATCGACGTTCAAATCCTTAACCTTAGAATTCTTCAACGCAGGCTTCTTCACAATATCGGCAACCATGTTGATGAATGTAACATCGCTTAGGCTGAGGTCCTTAGTCGATAGGCTACCGCTACCATTGAGCGTCTGCATCACAGGGCTCATTTGGTTGTCAAGGTCGGTATCAACCTTTATACTACCAGAGAAATCGCCCTTCAAGTTCGAGAAGATAGGTGCGAGCTGCTGTACCATATCAAGTTCCTTGTAAGCCTGTGCAAAGCTGATGTTATTCAGCGCAAAGCCCGCATTGAGATGTGGAGCCGCTGAAGCAGGTGTCGCATACGAGCCATTAACCACAACGCCACCTCCCATGGTGTTGAGGGATAGATTCTGCATGTCGACCTTGCTGTTCTTCACAACCAACAGACCTTTCACGTCGTTGAGGCTCATCGCGCCAAACAATACCTGCTTAAAGTCGGCCTGCATCTTAAAGTCGATGTTGTCAGGGATATTTATCACACCCATAGCCTCCTCAGAGTTCTCCTCCTCTTCAGGCTCGGCTTGTGAGTCGTCACTCATGAAGTCGTTGAGATTCATCTTTTGGCTCGAAACATTAAGCGTACCCTTCAATGTTGTACCCTTGAATACAAAGCCAAGATAATTCTCGAAACGGCTATCAAGCGTGATGTCGTTCTCGCCAATATTAATCTTAGTCTGGCTGAGTTGCAAATATCGGGGCTCGAAGCTGAATGTCGATTGCTTGATATTCACATCAGGCAAGTCGCTCATCTCGAGGCTCATGTCGCTGAGGTTGATGCTTCCTGAAGCCTTCACTTTGTCGTATTCGCCCTTGTCAATATAAGACATGCGTCCGGCAACGCTTAAATTGGCATTTACCAAACCATTGAGGTTTATATCCTCCAATGGATATACGTCTTTGATTTTACCCAAATCGAGCTTACCCTTGGCAGTGGCGTCAAAACTGAGGTCGCTCATAGGAGTCTTTACATTTGCCACAATGCCAAATGGATTGCCCGCCAATACAAAGTTAAATGGGTTGATTGCCACAGTTGTAGCATCGGCTGTGCCGCCCGGATTTTGAACATGAGCAATGATGTTGATTCCATCTACACCAGCTGGTAGAGATGGGTAGCGGAACATGGCATCTTTTACGCTGAGGTTTACGTCAAATGCTGGCAATATCTCGCCCTCCATTTTACCCTTTACCCAAGCGTTGAGTGTTGCCGAGCCGTCGGTTTTCAGACCTGCGAAATCTTTTGTGTAGATTGCAGGCACCAGAGAAAGAATCTCCTTAAAGCCTATTTCATTGGTGTTCAGCTTAAGATCCATATCCATTCCTGTCTCGGTCATAGCCACCCAACCGTCAATGGCAGCCTTGATGGCATTGAGCGAGAATTCATTCTCCTCCAAGGTGAACTTCATGTTCTCAAGGTCGGCACCCACGTCCATCTTCGCACCAATCTGAGCTTTGTTCAAGAATGGGACACCGCCCATGCGGAATGTAACCTCGGGAGTCTGTGCTTTGAGCTTAAGAGTGGTGTAGTCGCTTGTCATGTCGCCCGAGCAAGAGGCGTCGAGTTTGCTAATAGCTGCGTACATTCCAACCTGACGGTCATCGTATATAACCGTTAAGTCGTCGATAGCCAATTTCTTGAGTGATATACTAAATGATGACTCCGAGTCAGAGGTGCTCTCTTCTTCAACCTCTTCAGCCTCGGGCTCGTCTGATGGCTTCATTACGTCCCAGTTTACTGAGCCATCTTCAAGAACTATGGCGTGTAGGCGTGTGTTGTCCACAATGACCTTCGACACCTCGAAGCCGCCATCGCCAAACAACGACATCACATTTACAGCGGCTGTTAATTCACCTGCATATACCAATGTGTCATTCTCAAATGCGCCAATGCCCTTGAGCCAAAAATCATTAAGCGAAATTGATGCATAAGGGAAATTGCGTATCAAGCTAATGTCAAGGCTTCTGAAGTCGAATTGAGCATTCAACATCTTGTTTCCTTCACTTTTAACTATGCCCTCTATCTTGCCTTTAAATGCAATAGGCAATAACATGAGCAACACCAAAACAATTAATAGTGTTGCACCAAAAAACTTCACAAACTTTTTCATAATTATATGTTTTACGTGCCCCACAAAGATAACACGCTAATTCAAAAATTGCAAGTTAAAAATATGTAACCAGATAACTGAAACTGATTTTTTATGATTTATCTCAGGTTTGGAGGTTTGTTAGAAAAAATATAACTTTACAAAAAATATGTTTTATGAAGATTTTGCGTCGTATAGTTGTCTGCATTTTGATGTTCTCAATATGTAGCTGTGCCCATCGCGAAGTGCCCATCGATTGGGATTCAAACTCACTGCAATTTGTAACTCGTGGAGGTTATGCTCGTATAAAGCAAGTGCAAGATAGGCATGCGTTGGTATATAACGCCTCGGCTCCTGCGCTTATTCGCTTCAGCGATGATGGTTGCGAGAGTTGGGGAGAGCCGATTGTTGTTGCTCAAGCCGAGGGCTATGTTTTTACCAATAGCGAGCTGCTGGAGCTGCAAAGTGGACGCTTGCTCTATATGTGGAATGCACGCCCTAATCGCTCTACGGGGCTACCGTTTAAAATCATGTATGCAACATCTGATGATGGGGGTAGTAGCTGGAGTGAGGGACGTGACCTCTACGTAGCCCACCCCGAATTTCATAATGGCTGTTGGGAGCCTATCGCTTTGCAGTTGCCTGATGGTGAGGTGCAGATTTATTTCGCTAATGAGGCGCCATACACCGAGAGCTCGGAGCAGGAGATATCGCTGATGCGCTCCACCGATGATTGCAATACATGGAGTGAGGCGGAGAAGATTTCCTTCCGCGCAGGCTCACGCGATGGCATGGCTGTGCCTATATATCTCCCTCACAGCAACGAGATTGCGGTGGCGATCGAGGATAATGGCATAAGAGGAAGATTTAAGCCTGTAATTGTGCGTACTGCTCGTAATTGGACTGATGGCTTCGTTGCCGCCGATGACCTTCGACGTGAGGAGGCTCTTGCGGCGGAGTGTGCGGTACATGATACGATATATGCAGGAGCACCCTATCTAATTCGCTTGGGTGAGCGACACACGCTGCTCTCGGTGCAATCGACCGAAGGCAGAAAGGGACGCAATGAGCAGTTCGCTAATATGCAGGTCTATGTGGGAGATAGGAATGCTCGTAATTTCAAGCATCGCTCTACGCCAATTCCTCATTTGCCAGCCGATGCCAATGCTTTGTGGAACTCAATCACACAACTCGACGACGACACTGTTATTGCCGTTATGAGTGTGTCGGGCATGGAGCGAGGCAAGGGCGGAGTATGGACGGTCAAAGGCAAAATCGTTGAGGTGGAGTAGGCTACTCGGTAATTTTTACGATACCCTTCTTGGATTGTCCATCTACGTAGATATACAACGGCTCGGCAAACTCCACACATCGCAGATAGTTGCCATCAAAGAGTGCTGGCATGCTGTCCATAAGGCTTAGGTCGAGTGAGCCCTCGCCCTGTGAGGGGTTGAGTGAGAGGTAACCCACGCCCAACGAAGTCACATTCTGGAAGAAGTGTGTGCCTTGACTCGCTTCGATATTGAAATTTGGTAGAGCCGACTCCACGATTACGCGTGCCTCTGAGATATGAGCCCACTTTACCGGTACACCCAGATTGGGGTCGGAAGAGCCCCAGCGACCTGTGCCAATTAACACATATTCGCAGCCATCATCGCGCATGCGCTTGTTTATCTCAAACAATTCGTTGGCAATTTCTTGGGTTTTAAGTGTCGAGAATGCATCGAACTTCATATATACCACTCGCTTTATATCGCGCATCAAGCCAACGCCCAAGGCACTCTCTGAATAGACGATGGCATTGCTGGTGTCCATTTTTGTCCAGTCGAGTTTGGCGCTCTCTTCGTTACGTATGATGGGGCGTATCTGCAAAAGGTTGAATATCTGCATCTCGCCAGGTGGAACGTCCATGTTTACTGCAAACTCAATCTCCACAGGACAACGCATCTCCTCTTCACCCATTCTCAGCATGTCGCGCACAATTTCAGCCAAGGGGAAAGCTCCATACTTGAGTATGCGATTGAAGGTAATCACTCTAAAATAGCGCGATAGTGTGGGGCTTTCGCTTATGCGATTGTTCTGATAATCGAAATACGAGCATGCGTATTTGGCATTGCGATACTCGTTCATTCTTGAAACGGGTATGCCCTCAATATTTATAGCATCATCTACCGATTGACGGAAGTTGTCGGGATTCATACTCAACGCCAACACCTCGGTCTGTGCGTCCTGCACCGCAAGCTCCACGGTTGAGGTTTGTAAAGCCTTGTCGGGGTAAGCAGGCGAGAATCTTAAACTCTTGCCTCCATCAACGACAGCCTTGCCCAATCCCATAACTATGTTGCAAACACCATCTTCGGCCTTCTCATATCCCAATGGGTAGAGGTTTTGCGAACGGGCAACGCCTGCCAGCGTAGGGAAGAAATAACCATTTTGCTCGGTGCCGCACACCTCTTGAATGAGTACAGCCATCTTCTCCTCCGAGAGAAGATTTTGCGACGATTGGATATATGCTTTTGAAGACGAAAAATAGACCGATGCATAAACGCTCTTTATAGCTCTCACCAGCATACGCAACATCTGGTCGTCGTTCTCGCAGCGCGGAATCATGTATGTAGAGTAGATTCCCGCAAATGGTTGGTAGTGCGAGTCCTCGAGCTTCGATGAGGAGCGTATTGCAAGAGGTTTGTTGCAAGTCTTGATAAACACTCTTAGCTTCTGATGCAATTCAATCGGCAATACCGAATTTAGGAATTCCGATAAGATGCTCTCGTCGTCGAGGTCGCGCGAGATTACATACTTCAAACCATTGAGTTTGATAAATTGGTCGAAATAATCGGTTGCCACAACCAAACTGCGAGGAATCATGATACGCACGTTGGGGTATTTGTAGTAATGATTATACTTCGCCAACATGCTATTCATAAACGCTAAGCCTCGCGCTTTACCTCCAATTGAGCCCTCGCCCAGACGAGCAAAACCAATAGCATCGCTATATGTTGCCTCGTCAAATTGCGCCACCAAACCCTGACCAAGCATCGTACGATAATCCTTGAACATAGACACAAGGGCTGCGCGGTGCTCTGCCGTAGAGTTAAAATGACCGCTGTTGATGCTTCGTAGCAACTTCGCCAATGGGAACAGACCACGCGAATAGAGCCACTTCGAGAGGTGCATCTGCGAGAGGTGATACTCCAACACATCGTCCGGAACAGTGGCGATGAGTTCTTGCATTTGCATCAAATCTCGTGCTCGACCTACAACGGCTCCTGTAGCCAAGTCGCGGAATAGGAATTCGCCAAAACCAAACTCTCTCAAGACAACGTCCTGCAACTCCTGCAACAAGGTTTTTGATGATTTCGAGATGAAACCCGCGCTCAAGCTCTCGGCCTTGTCTTTGAGGTCTTTCTGCGACGATTGCAGGATTACAGGCATCCATGGTGTAGCCTCCTTTATCATCTTGCATATCTCAAGACCTGCATCATCTCTCTCCTGTCCCGATTTGTCATCGGCGCTCTCCACCAAACCTACATCGGAGATTACACCCAATAGATTGCCTTTGTAGCGATTGTATATCTCTATCGCCTCTTTGTAATTTGTAGCCAACAGCACCTTGGGGCGCGCTCGCTTACGGCTAATCTGCTGCTGCTCGTTGTAGGCGTCCTTCAGAAATTCGCTGTTTTGCACCAATATGATACGGTATAATTCGGGTAGGTAGGTCGAGTAGAATCGCACCGAGTCCTCGACCAACAATATCGCCTGCACGCCGCCGTTCAAAATGTCTGACTCGGCATTGAGTTTGTCCTCCATCAATTTGATGATTGCAATAATAAGGTCGGTGTTGCCATGCCAGCAGAATATGTTGTCAATGGCGGTGCAATGTTGCTCGTCGATTTGACGATATATCTCTTTCGAGAAACTCGTCAGAAGCACGACGGGCAGTTCGGGGTTTATCTTTTTCACCTCGCGCGCAAAATCAAACACATTTGGCTCGCCCACGTTATACATGGTCAGCACAAAGTCGAAATCGCTTCTGTGGGTCAAGACCTCCAATGCTTCAGAGGTCGATTCAACACGTGTCAGCGATGGGGGGTTGCTCATGTTGAGCTCCATATACTCGCGGTTAATTTGCGACTCGATGTGTCCATCTTCCTCAAGTATATAGCCATCGTATGTGCAGCACACCAACAGAATTTTATGTATTCTGTGCTGCATGAAGTTGTGTTGTTGATTCTCGATACTCAAATATGCGCGGTCTTGCATGGCGAAAAATGTTATTGTAAAAACTATACAAATATAACTAAACATCGCCAATAATTCGCAATTATATGCTATTTTTGCATATAATAAAATCGTAAGCTATGAAAGTTGATGTGGAACAACGAGCAAAACAGGCTCGTGAATTATTCTTGTCGGGATATAATTGCGCCCAGGCGGTGTTTATCACCTACCGCGATGTTGCATCTATGAGCGAGGAGGCTGCCGCTACCGTGTCGGCACCGTTTGGTGGTGGTATGGGACGCCTCAGGGAGGTGTGCGGAGCTGTCAGCGGAATGACTATGGTGGCAGGCTTTTTAAGCCCCAACCCAATCCCGAATGACAACGAAAACAAGAAAAAGCTCTACTCTACGGTGCAATCGCTCGCCGAGGAGTTTCGCTTGGAGAATGGCTCGATAGTGTGCCGCGAGCTGTTGGGACTTACGCAGCAGAAAGATGAGCCTACGCCCTCGCCCCGCACGGGAGAGTATTATCAGCGTCGCCCCTGCGCCGACTACGTCGAGATTGCCGCCCGCATCGTCGGCGAGAAGATTAATCAGATGGAGTAGGGTGCTTCTCTGTAACCATAAAACTAAAGGCTGCTAACCCATTGCGGATTAGCAGCCTTTAGTTTTTACAGTTTTTCTTATTTAGAAATTGTAACCCACTATATCACTTGCATAATCCCTCCAATCGTCAGCGGCTTTGTAGGCATCAACCGAAGCTGTTGGGACATAAATTTTGCGACCAAATGCATTACCATCGAACATATCCCAACCTCCCGTTGGTGGTGTTGTTGCTTTGCAATAAACACTTGTCAAACTACTGCACCTTGCGAATGCATCCTCTCCAATCTCAGTAACGCTATCGGGGATAGTTACACTTTCCAAACTACTGCAACTCAAAAATGCAGCATCTCCAATTGAAATAACGCTATCGGGAATTGTTATACTTTTCAAACTGCCGCAATCTTGGAATGCAGCCAGTCCAATCTCAGTAACGCTATTGGGAATGGTTATACTTTTCAAACTACTACAATTCCTGAATGCAATATATCCAATTGATGTAACACTATCGGGAATTGTTATACTTTCCAAACTGCAGCAAAAATAGAATGCATAATTTCCAATCGAAGTAACACTATTGGGAATTGTTATACTTATCAAACTACTGCAGTTAGAGTATTTACAACCAGTTATTACTCAATATTTTGCGAGTAATAAGTCAGAAATATGGTCATAACCTTTAAGGGTACATTCTAAAAGGTGAAGATTTAACATTTTTATTGTTTCTTAACGCTCGAAGCGTGTCAATAAAGGGTGTTTCTTCTCTTTTCAGTGCTATTTGCAGTTTGATGTTTCCATCATTCCACGTTTTCGGCACAAAGGTACGACAATTTCCAAGAACGGCAAAAGCACGCTCTTATCAATCTATTATTTTGGAGGGAGTGAAATCTGCCGCTTGCCAAATTTCTCTCTGTCTAAAATAATAAGCCACTGAAAGATTTGAGAACAGTTTGAATGATAGGTTATCAAGTTAAGACCTATTATTTATGCTGTTCTTTGTTTCTACTATTTCGTCAGTCGTTTATCTCCGTTGCCGGATGCAGATTCAAGCCAAGCCGATGAATAGGAAAAGGTTTTGGAGCTGTTTACTCTCCAACGGAGGAAGAAACAGCTCCAAACGGTTTACCGCTTGACCTTTTCTTATTCTAAAAGAGGTTTGGCAACCTTTGCATCCGACAAAAGGGATAAAGGATTGACGCTCGCTGAATAGAATGTTCTATTGAGAAAGTCAATTATACTTCCACACAAGACAGCAACACTATAAAGGCGAACTGCCTAGTGACTGTAGTCGGTATTATTGTGTTTCCAAGACACCTTTTACTCCTCTACAAACCTCATTTATAGTTTATAATCTCATCTGAATACTTGCCATTATATTCCGTTCTCGCAGACGATACATATAATTTGTCTCGCTGAGCAGACCATAATTGACATATCTGTATTCCCGTTGATTCAGCAGATTATTTGCTGTCAGGCTTAAATCTACACGCTTTGACACATTCCATCGAACAGACGCGTCAAGAAGTATCAGGTTAGCATCGTTACCTGCGCTGAATATGGTGTGGTAATGCTCTCCTCCGATGGAAAGTTGCCATTTCTTATGAGGAACAAATGTCAGTGTCAGATATTGTTTCAATTCATCGTAGTTACTGCTTGCAGCATCCTCAATATCCATCGTGTTTCTTGAATAAGCCAAACGATAATCAGCCGAGAACCAGTTTGTAAAATGACCTTTCATATAAGGCTGGATATTGAGCACTTGCAATCTATACGGCGAAATGATATTCTGTCTCATAGCATTATCCCACATATGGATATAACTGGCATCAAGTCCTATCGTCATTCTACCCGACATCAAGCCTTTGCTTATACCGCCGTTCAGAATCAGATTGCGACCGTCATTTCGCGCTGGAGATATGGTACTGAGCACATAATCCTCCATAAACAGTTGGTTGGTCATATACGGATTGCTGCTCCATTCATATTTCCCTGTAAGGTTGAAGAACAACGATGTTATCGGATTCCTGTATTTAAAAGTCATCGTGGCAGATCTCGTATCGCTATATTCCGTAACAGGTGTAGCCATATACAGGTTTCTAAAATCTGTCATCAACAGACCGGGAATGTATGTTGACGCTTTAGGAGGCATCAATGAATACCTCAACTGTGCAGCAATCTCCATTTTTGCACTTATCTGGTGGCGTACATATAATGAAGGGGTTACAGCTACATAATTATTGGTAATGTTGCCTTCTGCTTTCCTGTTTCTGATGTGATGAAGATTGTAACTTGTCGGGACAGACATTGTTACTCGCCATTTGTATGACTCATATGATATTTCTGGGGCAAGGAAGGTGTTCAATAAGGAGAAGTTCACATCATTCTGCGTAGCGTATGGCAGTTGCAAACCATAAAGATTGCTCTCTATGTCGTGGTAATTAAAATCCACTCCACCACGAGCATAGATGTTCCACCTTCCAAATATCCAACCATAACGGGCTTCCGTAACAGAGCGGAAATCTCCGCGTGTAACATCCTGTGTTATATCCTCACCGTTAGTTACCAACAATGTATGCGGCTTATACGCATATCTGTTGCGGGAAGATATCGTGAGAAGATTATCATCTATACGCTTCACCAGCTGCAAGTCATTCGTTGCACTGAAAGATGGTGTTTCGGACTTTTGAGACAGCGACAGTGTGCCACCAATGTCTGACACCGCATTGTTCCAATCTGCATCAATGTAAAGATTATCCTTCAAGAAAAATGTCGGACGATTTACCTGTAAAGCCCATTGACCACCTATACGGTGAGCCTGAGTACGCATTTGGTTGTGTTCTAAGAATGAAGGAATGTCATCATCAAGATAGTTCGTCTCATATCCCGTCAAGTAATCCAATCTGTCACCTTCGTATGTCAGGTTAAACTT
>JAFPAD010000061.1 GCA_017424405.1 Alistipes sp. | reverse complement strand
TGAAGAGGTGTATCGTAAGGTGTCAGCAGTAACGGCTGAACAAATAATTGAGGTGGCAGACGAAATATTCTCGAATACATCAACCCTTATATACCAATAATTATGGATTTACTTGAAAAATATATACACGAAAACTCTTCTACAGAAGATGTCTTGTTGCATGAGCTCGACCGCCAAACCCACTTGCAGGTGATAAATCCTCGCATGATTTCGGGTCACATACAAGGTAAGTTGTTGGAGCTTTTGGTCAAGATGTTTCGCCCAAAGAGTATTCTTGAGATAGGAACATTTACAGGTTATTCGGCACTCTGCATGGCAGCAGGATTGGACGACGATGGCGTGATTGATACATGTGAAGTGGACGATGAGTTGGAACCTATTGCGCAGTCATTCTTCTCACGTTCGCAGCATGGTCATAAGATTCACCACCACATCGGTTCTGCGTTGGAGATAGCTCCTAAGTTGGGTAAGCAGTTCGACTTGGTGTTTATCGATGGCGACAAGCGAGAGTACCCTGCATATTACAACATGCTCATGGATCAAGGTTTGGTACATAGCGGGTCGATTTTGTTGGCCGACAATATCTTGTGGTATGGCAAGGTGGTGCAGCCTGTGGCACACAACGATCTTCACACTCAGGCTCTTATCGAGTTCAACCGCATGGTCGTGGAAGATGATAGGGTGGAGAGTGTTATCCTGCCTTTGCGCGATGGTATTAACATTATAAGAGTAAAGTAGTATGAAACGCTTTGTTGTAACGCTGGCAATATTGCTCAGCTCGGTTTCGATGTGGGCACAGACTATTCCTGCATATTACCACGAAGCAGAGTATGTCGAGCAGAAGATTGAGCAGATAGCAAACAACATAGAGGAGGCAAAAGATGGCGTAACGTTTGCCTATATCACCGATGGTCATTGGCGCGATAATGGTAAGCAGAGTTTTCCTCTGATACACTATTTAGGTACGCATGTGAGAATACCTTTTACGGTATATGGCGGAGATAACATCTTTGCTTTTGGTACCAAAGAGTCAGCAATCGAGGAGGCTGATTACTATGTGCGAGCCATGCAGTGCTATGCTCCAATCTATGGCGTGAAAGGAAACCACGATATTACAATCCGCAACGGCTGGCATGATGAGGGAGGCTATACAGCCTCAGCCGAGGAGATTTATGACTACACCGTGCGTCCTATTGCTCAACGAGTGAAGGGTGTCGAGGGTAAGTGTTATTACTATTGGGACGATAATACTCAAGATGTGCGTTACATCGTGCTCGATTTATTCGAAAATGTCAATACTTCCATCAGTTGGGGTGTGAACTATGGTGTTTCGCAGCAGCAGGTTGATTGGCTTGTGAAGCGAGCTTTGAAGTGTAAGGGTAAGACACTTGTCATATTTACTCATGCCTCTATCGACCCTAAGTTGGGAGGAGTTAAGGAGGTAGCTTTTCTGCATGAGTTGTTTATAGCAATGCAGAATGGTGAAAGATTTGTTCACAACGAAGGTGTAAAGGTTGATGCTGATTTTAGAAAATCTCGTAACACCGTAGCGTGTATTGTAAGTGGTCATGCGCATCGCGATGACTCAAATTTCGAGCGCGGAGTTCTCTCGATAAGCACCATTTGTGATGCAGCATATAACGACGACCCTAAGTTTAAGGAGCTGCCTCGACAGCGAGGAACAATCAATGAGCAGGCGTTTGATATTATGACCATCAATCCAGCACTGCAAATGATTAAAGCCGTGAGAATAGGTCAGGGTAAGGACCGAGAGTGGAGCTACTCAAAGGAATATGGAGGCGAGATTTGGGAACGTACAATGCCTAAATTTATGGGTCAGGACTTGTCTGCATTTAGAATGTGGGTGATGAAAAATATAAAATTTCCACCACTTGCCATCGAGAAGAAACTATCGGGACGCGTTCTTGTGTCGTTTGTCGTAGGTAAAGATGGTAGTCTGAATCCTGACGATATAAAGGTGGTGCAGACTCCTGATAACCTGCTCTCAGACGAGGTCGTGAGGGTGGTGAAAGCCTCACCGCAATGGGAGGCGGGTACTATCAATGGAAAGAGTACTCGGGTGAAATATACGATTCCGATTGTGTTTAATTTATAAATTATGAGTAGAGCGAGATGATATTGTTATCTCGCTCTACTTATGATGTTTACACCCGTCGCCTGTGTGGTGCGCTAAGACGGTATGAGGTATGTGTCCATGCGATACAATCTGTATCGGGCAGTTGTAATTTCGCAGTTGCTCTTCGGTCAAAATGTTTGAGTCGTGACGATGAACTGAGTGATTCACACATACAATGCTCTTTACGAGGCTTGTAATAGTGCCTACATCGTGTGAAACGATAATTATAGCCATGCGCTTGTGCAACTGTTGCAGGAGGGCGTAAAACTCATTCTCGAAGCGATTATCCACAAAGTTTGTCGGCTCATCTAAAATCAAAAGTTTAGGCTCCGAAATAATGGCTCGGCATAGTAGGGCGCGTTGCATCTGTCCGCCCGACACTTCGCCTATGGGTCGTTGGGCTATATCCAAAATGCCCATTTGCTTTAATAGCTCATGCGCTTTGGACTTGTCTTCTGCGCTGTATCGTGATAAAAACCCTTTTTCGCTTTGCAGTCCCGACAACACAACCTCCTCTATCGAAATAGGGAATTTCATGTCGAATTTACTTATCTGTGGCATGTAGCCAATCTTGTGGTGGTTGCCACGATTTAATATGGTCGAGTAAGTGATTTCACCTTTATGCTTCACACCGCCCATAATGGCTTTTATCAACGAAGTCTTACCGCCGCCATTAGGACCAATGACTCCTAAAAAATCGTCGTTGTAAATATCGAGGTTTACTCCCTCTATCGCCATGATGCCGTCATAGCTCACACTCACGTCGCGGAGTGATATGATTATGCTTCTCTCTGCCATTTTACTCCTGCGTTATAATGTGGGTAACATCTTTTATAAATTGTACGGGGTTTGCCGACAATGGGTTTATTTGTATAGGCTCAACGCCCATGTCGTTAGCGATGACTTCCACCACCGAACGAGGGAATTCAATCTGATACAGAAGCCTTGTAATGTTGTTTTGGCGTGTACTCTCAATTACCTGTGCGATATATTTTGCCGATGGCTCCTTGCCATCGTTCTCGATAGCAATTTGTGTCAGCCCATAATGGCGGGCATAGTAGGTGAGGGCAGGGTGGTAGATGATGAATGCTTTTTTTGACGAAGAGTTAATTCGTGCACAGCACTCAATATCCAGATTGTAAAGCAGGGAATCTAATGCGAGGTAAGCATTGTTGTACTTAGTCGAATCGGGATAATGCTGCATGATGGCAGTGTGCATGTTGCGAGCCATCGTGCGCAGCTCCTTAGGTGATGTCCACACGTGGGGATCAACGCCATGAGAATGGGAGCGACCATCATGGTGGTGCGAGCATTCGCTTTTAATTAAGTCTATATCTTTGTCAAGACCTACGATGTTACTTTTGTCGCCCAACTTATCCAATAGAATATTCTCGAATTCAATTACTCCTGTCGAAAATACTATTTTAGCATCATGTAGCGCAGTTAAATCCTTAGGCGTTGGCTCATACGTCTCGGGGCTTGAGCCTGAGGGTACCAATACCTTTACAGCAAGGTCTTCACCCACGATGCTCTCCACAAGAAATTTTAATGGCTCAATACTGACTACAATGTCTGTATTGTAATTGTTTTTGCTGGCACTGCCACAACCAAAAAGTAGTAGCGTGGCTAAAGCCGCAAATATGTGTGATAATTTCATCTTCAATTCTCTGTTATTGCGGCACAAATATACAAAAAAATAGGGGAAGCTCGCACAAAAGTCGAGCCTCCCCATAAATTAGACTAAATCCTATATTACAACTTTGTAAGCTGGAAGTTCTTCCAAAGAACCTTGATGTCATTACCATCGTGGATCTGCAACATAATACGACCAGTCTTTGATCCGATCAACTCATCCTCGATCTCGATCATAGCCTCACCGTTGAGCCATGTCTGAACCTTGTTGCCCTCAACACGCAAACGCAATGTGTTCCAGTCGCCCTCCTTCAAGATTGACTCCTTCTCCTCAGGGATCTGAACCAACCAGCCACGACCGTAAGACTCGTAGATACCGCCTGTGTCGCAGTTCTTTGGAGCAACCTCACACTGCCAGCCGTTTACGATATTGTTCTGGTAGCCACCCTCAACGAATGAGTGGAAGAACAAACCTGAGTTACCGTTAGACTCCTGCTTGAACTCAACTGTCAAATCGAAATCCTTGTAGTACTCGCGTGTACCGAGGTAACCATACTTCTTGTCGTCACCATTCTCTGTTACGAGGTTACCCTCAGCATCAACAGAAACCTTCATTGAGCCGAACAACTCCCAACCGTGAGTATCCTTGCCGTTGAAGAGGCTAACCTGCTGACCAGCGCGCTTCTCTGGCAACTCCTTAATCTTGATGTTGCGGAATGAAGCTGGGTCACCGTGGTCCTGCAAGCAGATAACACCCTCGTGAGCCAAACCGTACTCAGTTGCGTTGCCCCACTTACCGCTTGCCTTGCGAGCAAACCAGTCGTCAGTGTAAGCCTCGAACTCTACGATCTTCTCGCCATTGAGCCAGTGCTCAACGTGACCGTTGTCGTAAACGATCTTTGAAGAGTTCCACTCACCAACAGGGTTGATGTGCATCTTCTCGTAGTCAGGCAAGTGCATAGCGTAATCAACGCCGATGTTCTGCCAGTCAGCGAGCTTAGCAGGAGCATACTTCTCCTCCCAGCCCTCGCTGTCGATAAGCTGGTACTCAGGACCTGTTACGTAAGGTACTGCATACTTTGGGTGCTCAACAACGTGGTACAACATACCGCTGTTACCAGCATATGTAAGTTTCCAATCCCAAACAAGCTCGAAGTTAGAGTACTTCTTGTCAGTTACGATGTAGCCTGATGCGTCGCCACCCTCGCCAGAAGCCTGAATGCAGCCGTCAACTACTGACCAACCACCCAAAAGCTCCTCAGCGTTGAAGCTACGCCAGCCGTCCAATGTCTCACCGTCGAACAAAAGCTGCCAACCATCAGCCTTCTCAGCGTAAGAAAGCGTGTTAGGCTTCTGCTCGCATGATGCCAAACCTGCAACCATAGCAGATGCGGCAATAATAGAAAAGATTTTCTTCATAATTTATTAAATTAAGTGTTTATTAATGTATTATCCTATTTTTACATCAATTTTTGTGGCATGCAATAAATATCTTTCCTTTATATTCTCAACATGCAGTATCAAACCCTTCATCCCATCGGTAATGATCGTACCCTTCAAACTATGGGGTAGGTCGTTGGTGTACCATGCCAACCACGAAGAGTTGTTATCATTGGCAACTGCTGCACGGCAACAGTATCCTTCGATAGTCTTGTATGCATTCTGCGTTGTCCACTTGCGGGTAGCACCCTCAATAAAGCATTGCGTGGCTTCTGTCGTTGTGAAACTTTCATCGCAGGAGCTGTGCATAGCTAAAACTCGGTCGCAAATCACCTCATATCGAAACTCTCCCTTGCCTATTGTGCGATAGGTGGTGTCTATTTCGAGGCGCAAAATATCCTGCTTGTCGTGCATCTTACGTTCGTAATGGATTGTAAGGTGCGATGGATTATATTGCTTGGCTTGCTCGATGGCAAGCAGTGCTTTTCCTCGACTTTGAAAACCTATGCCATAACCAATTGTAAAGGCGTGAGTCAAGACTATCGCCACCATGCCAACCGTAGCCACAACTAATGCATTATGTCGTTTGCTTTTCATCTTGCTTTGTAAAAGCATGCAAAATTACTAAAAAAGTTTGAAACTTGTTGCTATAAATACTCTTTTCGATATTTACACCACTATATTATATCTACTTAAACGGCGAATTTGGCTCCTTCGACATCACCCAATAGAATAGCTTATCGACCAATGCTGGGGCAAATTTCTTTAAGAAGTGAGTTGCTCGACCCTCAGCCTCCATCAAGCAGAGGCGTTTGCGGCGAGCTATGCCACGAGCCACGATGTGAGCCACCTCTTCTGGGGTCATCATCTTCTCCTCGGTGCGAGGTGTTGAGCCTTGCTGCGTGCCGTCGGCTGTAAGTGCCGAGAAGCGTACGTTGGAAGCGGTAAAGCCAGGGCAAGCAACCATTACGTGCAAACCTTTCTTAAGGTTCTCAATACGTATTGTCTCCAAGAATCCTGTCATGGCGAATTTCGATGCCGAGTAACCTGTTCTGCCGGGCAGACCATGAATGCCTGCAACTGAGGAGATGCCAACCAACGAGCCTTTAGACTTTTGGAGGTAGGGCAGTGCATACTTCGTGCAATATACCGTTCCCCAGAAATTGACATCCATCAATCGGTGCAACACACTTAGGTCGAGGTCGTCAAACAATGCTCGCATCGAGATACCTGCATTGCAAATCAAAATATCAATGCCGTCAAAGTTTTCCACAGCGCACTTTATGAGCCTCTCGCAATCCTCCATCTTTGTAACATCAGTGGCGCACCATGCAGCCTTGCCGCCGCGTTGTTGTATCTCAGATGTCAGTGCTTCCAGCTTGTCGGCTTGTCGAGCTCCGAGTACGACCTTCGCTCCCATCGCTGCATATTCACGAGCCATTGCCTCGCCAATGCCAGAAGAGGCACCGGTGATGATTACGACTTTGTCATTTAGTTTGTAGTTCATGTTCTATGAAGTTTTATATATCGACTGTTAAGGTGTCGTAGCCAAGTCTTACTCCCTCTGGTAACAACGCATCTGTTACAGCATGCTTGCCTATGTCGTGTGAAAGATGTGTAAGAAATGCCTTGCGAGGCTTCACCTGCTCAATCAGCGCGAGAGCCTCCTCGACATTGAAGTGAGAATGATGAGTCTTAAAGCGTAGAGCATTCACCACCAAAGTGTCAATATCTATTAACTTTTCAATCTCCTTAGGCTCTATTTGCTTGAAGTCGGTAAGATATGCCAATTTGCCAATGCGATAGCCCAAAACAGAAAAGCGGTCAGAGTGTTGTCCCTGAATAGGTGTAATCTCTATGCCTTTTACCGTGAAAGTTTTGTCGGGATCTATCTCATGCAATCGCATCTCGGGCGCACCTATGTATTTATTCTCCATAAATGCGTAATCGAAGTCTTTTTGAATGCATGCGGCAGTAATCTTGTTTGCATATATGTCCACAGGGCGTATGATGGGGAAATCAACAAAATTAAAAGCCCTCACATCGTCTAAGCCGCCTACGTGGTCTTTGTGTTGGTGAGTGAGAAGTATCGCGTCAATTATTCTCGCACCTGTGCGTAGCATCTGCTGACGGAAGTCGGGACCTGCATCAATTATTATTCTCACATCATCAACCTCTACCATGGCAGATGTGCGCAGACGATTGTCGCGCTTGTCAGTCGAACGACAAACGTCGCACTCACAGCCGATGACTGGTACGCCTTGAGATGTGCCTGTTCCTAAAAACGTAAGTTTCATGTTATAGCAGGTTTAACTTAGAACGTTGTTTGCGACTGAACTTCTTTACCACTTCATCGTAAGAGTGGTCTATCAGGATGCATATTAACTCATCGTCCAATGCTGAAACAAGATGTTGATTCCAATACTTTTTATTGAAATGCCATGCAGGTTCTATGGCTGAGTATCTATCGCGTAACTCTATGGCATACTCAGCATCGCATTTGAGCACCAACATGTCGGGTTTGTTCAGTGGTAGGCATGCAAACATTTTGCCCACAACCTTGAAGACGAGTGTTACATCGTCAAACGGAAACTCTTCTGTTACAAATCGCTTCTGTAAGCAGTATTGTCTGATGCTCTCAATATCCATGTTACTCAGGTTTGTATCCTGTATCTTCTGCAAGAAACCCACTGTTGGCAGCGGCAACTGCTAATTCATCGCAACGGTTGTTTTCGACGGTTGAGGCATGACCTTTCACCCAAATAAAACGCACCCTATGACGACGATATATGCGCAGGAAGCGCATCCATAAATCGGGGTTTTTCTTTCCTGCAAACCCCTTCTTCTCCCAACCAAATACCCAGCGTTGGTTTACAGCCTCGACCACATATTTCGAATCGGAGTATATCGTCACATCGTTGCCATCTTGTTTCAACGCCTCCAACGCTACGCATACAGCCATAAGCTCCATGCGATTGTTGGTCGTTAAGCGAAAGCCTGCCGACAACTCCTTGCGATATGGACCCGACAAGAGCACTACGCCGTAACCTCCTCGTCCGGGGTTACCCTGCGCAGCGCCGTCGGTGTATATGGTTATTTGAGCCATTGGTGGTTATTTCAAAGCCTCCATGCGCTCCTTGATAGCTGCAATCTTCGCCTCGGCATCTGACTGCTTTGCGCGTTCGTTGGCAACAACCTTCTCAGGTGCAGAACTTACGAAGCGCTCGTTCGAGAGTTTCTTCATTACGCTTGCCAAGAAGCCCTCAAGATAGCTCAACTCCTCCTGCAACTTCTTCAACTCAGCCTCCTTGTCAATCTTATCACCCATAGGGATAAAGTACTGAGTAGTCTTTACGATAAATGAGTCGGCAGTTGGGTCTTTCTCGGTGATGAGGTTAATCTGCTCCAAGTTACACATCTTCACAATCACAGCAGCCATCTCTGCAGGGTAGTTCTCGTCGCTGATGACGTTGAGCGTCAAAGCCTGCTTCTGAGGGATATTCTTCTGCTTACGTACGTTACGTACACCAGAAATAGCCTCCATCACAAGAGCGAAGCGAGAGAGCATAGTCTCGTCCACCTCGCATGCCTCAGGCATTGGGGCAAACATGATTGTATCGCCTGCTTGGCGTGGAGCAATGTCCTGCCAAATCTCCTCGGTAACGAATGGCATGAATGGGTGGATAAGACGCATCAAAAGGTCGAAGTAGTTGCGTGTTACATCCATCGTAGCCTTGTCAATAGGCTGCTGGTATGCAGGCTTTACCATCTCCAAGTACCAACCGCTGAAGTCGTCCCAGAAGAGCTTGTAGATACGCATAAATGCCTCCGAAATACGGTATGATGCAAAGAGAGAGTTAATCTCCTCGATAGCCTTCGACAAAGTGTGCTTGAACCACTCTGTTGAAATCTTGTTGTTTTCGCTTTGTGCGATATTCTCATCTACCTGCCACATTGAAATCAAGCGGTAGGCATTCCAAATCTTGTTACCGAAGTTACGACCCTGCTCGCAAAGAGCCTCATCGAACATTACATCGTTACCAGCCGATGATGAGAGCATCATTGCTACACGCATACCGTCGGCACCATATTTAGCGATGAGGTCGAGTGGGTCAGGTGAGTTGCCAAGCTGCTTCGACATCTTGCGACCCAACTTATCGCGCACGATACCTGTGAAATATACATTCTTGAAAGGCATCTCGCCACGATACTCATAACCAGCCATAATCATACGGGCTACCCAGAAGAAGATAATATCTGGACCGGTAATCAAATCGTTGGTAGGATAGTAGTATTTGATATCCTCGTTTTCAGGGTTGCGAATGCCGTCGAATACTGAGATAGGCCACAACCATGATGAGAACCATGTGTCAAGTACATCTTCGTCCTGCTTCAAATCGCTTAGCTGCAAGTCGTTGTTGCCGCTCTTTTGACGTGCAAGCTCCAAAGCCTCCTCAGCTGTTGCTGCGATGACGTAGCCACCCTCAGGGAGATAGTATGCAGGGATACGCTGACCCCACCACAACTGACGTGAGATACACCAATCCTTGATGTTCTCCATCCAGTGACGGTATGTGTTCTTGTATTTAGTAGGTACGAACTTAATCACATCTTCCATTACAGCCGTTGTCGCAGGCTCGGCGAGCTCCTGCATCGAGAGGAACCACTGCATCGAGAGCTTTGGCTCAATAGCAACACCTGTACGCTCTGAATAACCCACATTGTTGGTGTATGCCTCAACCTTCTCCATCAAGCCAGCATCTTGCAACTCTTTCTCAATCTGCTTACGGCACTCGAAGCGATCAACGCCAACATACATGCCTACCTTATCGTTGATTGTACCATCGTCGTTGAAGATGTCGATTGAAGGCAAATTATACTTCTCGCCAAGCATATAGTCATTCACGTCGTGAGCAGGTGTAACCTTCAATGCACCTGTACCGAACTCGATATCAACATACTCGTCGCGAATGATTGGAATAGCACGACCAACCAATGGAACGATAACCTTTGCACCCTCTGGAATGTCGGCGTAGCGCTCGTCGTTAGGGTTCAAACATACGGCTGTATCGCCTAAGATAGTCTCTGGACGTGTTGTTGCAACAACCAAGTAGCGGTCGCTGTTCTCCAACTTATAACGCAAGTAGTAGAGTTTACCCTGTGACTCCTTGTAGATTACCTCCTCGTCCGAGAGGGCAGTCTTTGCTGATGGGTCCCAGTTAACCATTCTTACGCCTCGATATATCTTGCCCTTGTTGTACAAATCAACAAATGTGCGGATAACGCTCTCGGTGCGAGCCTCGTCCATTGTAAAGCATGTGCGGTCCCAATCGCATGAAGCACCCAATTTGCGCAACTGCTGGAGAATGATGCCACCATGCTTCTCCTTCCACTCCCAAGCGTGAGCAAGGAACTCCTCGCGAGTGAGGTTGGCTTTGTCAATACCTTCAGCCTTGAGCTTTGCCACAACCTTAGCCTCAGTAGCGATAGAGGCGTGGTCAGTACCCGGAACCCAACATGCATTTTTACCCTCCTGACGTGCACGACGCATCAACACATCTTGTAATGTGTTGTTAAGCATGTGACCCATGTGCAACATACCTGTTACATTTGGTGGTGGGATTACGATTGTGTAAGGCTCTCGAGCGTCTGGCTCTGAGTGAAAGTGTTTATTCTCAATCCAATACTCATACCACTTTGATTCAATCTCTTGTGGTGTGTACTTGTCTGCTACCATAAGTTATATCTGTTTTTATTGTTGTTTGTCAATGGTATTTCTCGCGTGCGTGTACTCACGCGAACAGGCAAAGATACAAAATAAATGGATATGAGAGCTAAGTGACGATGAAAAAAACACACTTTCGGTGTGGTTTATTGCAAAAATGAGTGATGCTCACAAATGTGTAGAGATTTTTTGTGAGTATTTGCGCTGAATTGCCCCCTAATACGTGGTGTTATTTGTGTAGGAATATAATCTGCGTAATGATATAGATTGGTAACAGTATTTTAAGCGAAAATTTTATTATATAGCCTAAGAAACTTGGCATCTTGACACCCTCTTGTTCGGCTATTGCTTTGACCATGAAATTAGGACCATTGCCGATGTATGTCATGGCTCCAAAAAACACAGCTCCCATGGCTATGGCTTTGAGTATAATATCCTCTACGCCGGCGACTATTGTGCCCGAATCGTTTGATAGGTTTTGAGCTATGGTGTGAAAGGCAACCGTCGTGGGGGAGTTGTCGAGAAATGCCGATAGGATTCCCGCCGAGTAGAAGAATTGCCACGGCTTGCTGATGCCTAGCTTTTGAGCATTTGAACTTAGGAATAATAGGGCTGGAGTCATTGTTATAAATATTCCAACAAATATGTATGCTACCTCCGAAATAGGTGCCCACGAAAAATGGTTCTCTTGGCGAATCTTTTTACGCGTGGTAAGTAGTGATAAAATGGATATAAAAACCAATGTTATTTCTCGCAGGTATTTTAAATATATGGGGGCGTTTTCTTTGCCCATTGCAGGAATGTAGGAACTATTGAGTAATAAAACAGATAGTATTATGCCAAGTAAGTAGATGATGTTTATGCCGCCCTTAATTGAGAGAGTACTTCTCTCTCTGAAGTCCGCCATAATCATCTCGGTCTTCTCCTCTTTGTAGTAATATCGTCTGTCTGTAAAGTAGTATAGTAATAGCAGAGATACCCCTACAAATGTCCATTCTGGGAGAAGATTTAAGAACCATGTAAACTCTACTCCACGCAGATAAAGTAGGAATAGAGGAGGGTCGCCTAATGGTGATAGTATGCCTCCGCAATTCGCCACCAAAGCAATGAAAAATAGTATGGTGTGAGTCTTGTTTTGGCGGTATCTGTTTATATAAAGCAAAGGGTGAATTAACAACATCGAAGCGCCTGTAGTTCCGATAAATGACGCTAATAGATAACCTATTGTTAATAGTATGGTGTTGTTGCGTGGTCGGGCTTGTATGTGACCTTGCAGTAAGATACCGCCTGTGACGATAAATAGGCTTGCGAGGAGAATGATAAAGGGCAAGTAATCGAATAGTATTTGGTGCTTTAGCTCCTCTTGTAAATCGTGTTTTATGAGATATATAATTGCGGGTGCTGCGAGAATCGCTGAAACGAGCAATTTGTTGGTGTTTTTCTCCCACCAAACTGTTGCTATTAATGGCATGATTGCTATGCTTAGAAGCATTAATGCAAACGGAATTAGAGCCCAAATTTCAATTTGCTGCATATGGAATTAGTCTATAATAAAAACGCTCAAAAATAGTTTGTGTAAAACAATATTCTTTCCACATTTTGCGTCAAATATTGGTCTAATGTGCCACTCTTGTAATGCGCCGATAAGGGGTTAAAAAGACGAGTTATTAACAATCTTTATGAAATATATGGTATTGTGATTAAAAATTACTATTTTTGCGATTGTGAAATTGTGCCGCTATGCGAACGGGTGTGATGTTTGATGAGAGAGGTTTAAGTGTGTGCCCGGCAGCATGAGTTTGGTGAAAATGAAAATGAATTATGAGTAAGAAGAAAAATATTGATTTGACAGATTTGGAGGCTTTGCCAGAACTTCTGGACGGCAAGCACCATGTAGTGCCCATCATCACGGGAGCAGATGATGTGGTTGAGGAGGTAGCTATTCCCGAGTCGTTGCCAATTCTTTCGTTGCGTAGCTCGGTTTTGTTCCCAGGTGCTATTACTCCAATTACGGTAGGTCGTGAGAAGAGTATTAAATTGGTGCGTGATGTAAATGCCAATAAGGGTCTTTTGGGTGCTGTGCTTCAGCGCGAGACTGAGGTTGAAGTGCCTTCGCCTAACGATATGTATAAAGTCGGTACGGCTGCACGTATCATTAAAATCCTTGAGATGCCTAATGGTAATCTCACGGTTATTCTCAGTGGCTTGGAGAAGATTGAGGTGTGCGAATATTTGCAGTCGGAGCCATATTTGAAGGCTACCGTCCGCACTATACGTGATTCGCAACCCGATGAGAGTAATGTCGAGTTTCAAGCGTTGGTTGATTCAGTGCGCGAGGTGTCGCTTAACATCATAAATATCTCACCTGTAATGCCTAAGGAGGCTGTGTTCGCACTTAAGAATTTGGACTCAGCGCGAGGCTTGATAAACTTCGTATGCTCTAATATGGATTTCTCTGATGACGACCGTCAGGCTCTATTGGAGGCTCCAGGTTTGTTGGCTCGTGCTCGTAAGTTGCTTGAGATATTGGTGCGTGAGCAGCAGATGGCTGAACTTAAAAATGAGATTCAGGAGAAGGTTAAGCGTGAAATAGATAAGCAGCAACGTGATTATTATCTTCAGCAGCAGATGCGTACCATTCAGGACGAGTTGGGAGATACATCTGATGCTGAGATTGACCAGATGCGTGAGGCTGCCAAGAAGAAAAATTGGTCGAAGCAGGTTGGAGAGTTGTTTGAAAAAGAACTCTCGAAGGTTGAGCGATTGAATCC
Source organism: Alistipes sp. (assembly GCA_017424405.1). Taxonomy (GTDB): domain Bacteria; phylum Bacteroidota; class Bacteroidia; order Bacteroidales; family Rikenellaceae; genus Alistipes. The sequence continues at coordinate 3,396 of JAFPAD010000061.1, read as the reverse complement.
TGCGGTTGCGGAGTATTCAGTTCAGATGACGTATCTGCAACTGATGTTGGAGCTTCCTTGGAATGATGTTACAACTGATAATCTCGACCTCGAGTATGCGCGTAAGCAACTCGACGACGACCATTTCGGTTTGGAGGAGGTTAAGGAGCGTATCTTGGAGCACTTGGCAGTGATTAAGCTCAAGGGTGATTTGAAATCTCCAATCTTGTGTTTGTATGGTCCTCCAGGAGTTGGAAAGACATCGCTTGGACGTTCCGTAGCTACGGCTCTTGGACGTAAGTTTGGTCGTATATCGCTTGGTGGTTTGCACGATGAGAGCGAGATACGTGGACACCGTCGTACCTACATCGGAGCTATGCCGGGTCGTATCATTCAGACCATTAAGCGTTGTGGCTCGTCGAATCCGGTGATTATTCTTGATGAGGTTGATAAGATTACCGTCAGCAACCATGGTGACCCATCGTCAGCTTTGTTGGAGGTGCTTGACCCTGAGCAGAATACTACATTCCACGATAACTATCTCGATACAGAGTACGATTTGTCAAAAGTGTTGTTTATTGCCACCGCAAACGATATAGGTGCAATCAACCCTGCGTTGCGTGACCGTATGGAGATGATTAATATTCCGGGATATATTCTCGAGGATAAGGTGCAGATTGCAGAGAAACACCTTCTTCGCAAGCAGCGTGATGCTCATGGCGTTGGTGAGGGTGAGTTGCAACTCAATCAGGAGATGTTGGAGAAGATTATCTCTGACTACACTCGCGAGTCGGGCGTACGTTCGTTGGATAAGAACATTGCCAAGTTGGCTCGTGCTCGTGCAAAGCATATCGCATTTGGTGAGCAGTATAACGCATCGCTTACAAAGGAGGACGTTGAGACCATTTTGGGTAAGCCTAAGTTCCGCAACGATGAGTACGAGATAGCGGGTATGATAGGTGTCGTTACAGGTCTTGCGTGGACATCTGTCGGTGGTGATATTTTGTATATCGAGTCGGTGCTCACACCTGGTAAGGGCGCGTTGAATCTCACAGGAAACTTGGGCGATGTGATGAAGGAGTCTGCAACAATCGCCTACGAATGGGTGCAGGCACATCATGAGGAGTTGGGTATTGCTGCCGAAGTTTTCGAGAAGAAGAATCTCAATATTCACGTTCCTGAGGGTGCTATTCCAAAAGATGGACCTTCGGCTGGTATCACCATGGTGACCTCTATTGTTTCAACCTTTACGGGACGAGAAGTTAAGGAGCGTATAGCCATGACCGGAGAGATGACATTGCGTGGACGAGTTATGCCTGTGGGCGGTATTAAGGAGAAGATTCTTGCTGCTAAGCGAGCTGGAATAACCACCCTCATTATGTGTGAGGATAATCGTAAAGATGTCGAGGAGGTTAAGCCTGAATATGTTGCAGGACTTACTTTCCACTATGTTAAGCAGATTGATCAGGTGCTTAAGTTGGCATTAAAGTAGAACTGAAATATGAAATGTGAAACCCCTCATATGATGAATAAGTTTGTTGCCGGACCATGCGTGATTGAGTCGGCCGAGTTGCTGGATTGCGTGGCTGCAAAGTTGGTGGAGATAAATGCTCGATTGGGAGTAGACGTTATCTTCAAGGCATCGTTTGATAAGGCAAATCGCACCTCGCTTGAGGCGTATCGTGGCGTAGGCTTGGAGAAGGGTTTGCAGATGCTTTCAGATGTTAAGTCGAAGTGTGGTTTAAGGCTCTGCACCGATATTCACGAGGCCTGGCAGGCAAAGCCTGTGGGAGAGGTCGTTGATGTGGTGCAGATTCCTGCATTCTTGTGTCGTCAAACCGATTTGTTGGTTGCGGCGGCGCAGACTGAGAAAATTGTGAATATCAAGAAGGCTCAATTTCTCTCTGGTGAAGATATGGTCTATCCTTACGAGAAAGCCGTTAAGTCGGGTGCTAAGGAGGTATGGCTCACCGAACGAGGTAACATGTACGGATATAATAATCTTGTTGTGGATTTTCGCAATATTGCCGATATGAAGAGAATCGCAGCAACGGTTGTTATGGATTGTACGCATAGTGTTCAACGTCCGGGTGCAGCCTCTGGTAAGACCGGCGGAAATAGAGAGTTTGTGCCTGCTATGGCTCATGCTGCTCGAGCATTCGGTGCTAATGGCTTCTTCTTTGAGGTACATCCCGACCCTGATAAGGGTATGAGTGATGCCGCCAATATGCTTGAGTTGGATAGGCTGGAGTCCTTGATTGAGGAGCTGATAAAGTAAATTAATAACCTAAAACAGAATGTTAATGAATCTAACGTCGCAACAGATTGTCGAGTTGGCGCAACGCACGTTTCGTATCGAGTCGGAGGCGTTGGCTGCTATGGCGGATTTAGTAGGGGAGGAGTTTTGCGCTGCCGTAAGGAGTATACTCTCATCTGCTGGTAAATTGATAGTGACGGGTATGGGAAAGTCGGGTATTGTGGGGCGTAAGATTGCCGCAACTTTATCAAGCACAGGCACCCCAAGTCTATTCCTGCACCCAAGCGAAGCATGCCATGGCGATTTGGGAGTAATCTCTAAAGACGATGTTGTTTTAGCACTATCATTTTCGGGAGAGACCGACGAGGTGCTTAATATAGTGCCATTCATTCGCAATAACGGCAATGTGATGATTGCCATCACGGGAAACGAAGAGTCCACGCTGGCAAAAAACTCTCATATCCATTTGAAGATAGCAGTTCGTGAGGAGGCTTGTCCATTGCATTTGGCTCCCACAACCTCTACCACAGCACAGATGGCTATGGGTGATGCTCTGGCAGTGGTGTTGATGACGGCAAGAGGGTTTACGGCGACCGATTTTGCGCGTTTTCACCCTCATGGTAGCTTGGGTAGAAGGTTGCTTACGACCGTTGGCGATGTTATGCGTAAGAGTAATCTGCCAATCACTACGGCAGATTGTCCGGTCATAGATATGGTACACAAGGTTAGCCGAGGTGGATTGTGTCTTGTCGTTATCATGAACGGCGATAAAATTGAAGGCATCGTTACCGACGGTGACATACGTCGAGCTATGGAGCGCTTGCAGGCTGATTTTTTCAATATTCGAGCTATTGATATTGCTACGCGTCAGCCAAAAACAATCTCAGCGTCGGCAAAGTTAATCGAGGCAGAGAAGATTATGACCCAACACAATATCACCTCGTTGTTGGTGGTCAATGATGAAGGTCTGTTGCAGGGAATTATCCCGTTGAGTGATATAAGATTATAACCAAAACTATTTAAATATGAAGAAGGTTGTTTTATTGGTGGCATTGGCTGTGTGCATTGTATGTACATCGCAGGCACAGGAGAGAGAGGGGTGGACTGCATTGTTTAATGGTCGTAACCTTAATGGCTGGACAAAGTTGGGCGGTAAGGCT
>JAFPAD010000060.1 GCA_017424405.1 Alistipes sp. | reverse complement strand
TGAGTTATGAAAATAAAAAAGAGGGAGAACTTGAAAATTCTCCCTCGAAAGTAAACTTGTGCGGATAAAGGGACTCGAACCCCCACGCCTCTCGGCATCAGATCCTAAGTCTGACGTGGCTACCAATTACACCATATCCGCAGCTGGTATGGCGCATGTGCCATAAACCGATGCAAAGGTATATAAATTTCTGATTATTCAACACTGTTTGGCAGAAATTTTTAAATATTTACCATTTTTTATATATTTTTGTCTTTTGTATAGCGAGAATTTTTAATCTTGCTTGTTAAATGTATGTCAAAAATCGTTACTCTACAACTATCGCCCAAGCAGGCTGCCGATGCCGAAGTTTACACTTCGCTGGCGGCGCGTCAGGTGGGTATAAAACGCAGTGAGGTGGCTCTGGCACGTGTAGTGAAGCGCTCGATTGATGCGCGACGTTCGCCCGTGAAGGTCAATCTGTCGGTCGAGATTTTTATCGACACCGACGAGCAACCTGCGCCCCTGCATTTCGACTACCCCGACGTGAGCAAATCGACTCCTGTGGTGGTTGTGGGCTCGGGTCCTGCGGGATTGTTTGCCGCGCTGCGACTCATTGAGTTGGGTCTCAAACCCATACTCTTGGAGCGAGGTAAGGAGGTGTTGCCACGCAAGCAGGATATAGCTCTGATAAATCGCAACATGAGCATCGACCCCGACTCGAACTACGCCTTCGGAGCAGGTGGTGCGGGTACATTCTCGGACGGCAAGCTCTTCACGCGCAGCAAGAAGCGTGGCGACTACAATAAGGCATTGCAAACGCTTGTGTTTCACGGTGCTACGCCCGAGATTTTGTACGAGGCACACCCCCACATCGGCACCGACAAGCTGCCGCGCATAATCAGCAATATATGTAATACTATTACCTCGTCGGGCGGTGAAATTCACTTCTCGAACAAGGTTACGGGCTTCAAGCTCAACTCACAGCGTAGCCGCATCGAAGGTGTGTGGGTTGGTGACAAGCTCATCGAGGGTGCTGCGGTGGTGCTGGCGACGGGTCACTCGGCGAAGGATATATACTACACTCTACATAAAGATGGCGTGCGTCTTGAAGCGAAGGCTTTGGCGATGGGTGTGCGCATTGAGCATCCGCAAAATCTGATTGACTCGATACAATATCACATGCCTTCGCGTGGCGAGTATCTGCCTGCGGCGGCATATTCGTTGGTGAATCAGATTGAGGGTCGAGGCGTATATTCATTCTGCATGTGTCCGGGCGGATTTATCGTGCCTGCGATGACCGATGCCGCGCAGTCGGTGGTGAATGGTATGTCGCCAAGTGGTCGTAACTCGCGCTGGGCAAATTCGGGCTTGGTGACCGAGGTCAGAGTTGAGGATTATGCTCACCTCGAGGCGGAGCATGGAGCCCTGGCGGGCTTGGTATTCCAGCAGCAGCTGGAGGAGGCGGCACGTCAGAACGGTGGCGACAAGCAGATAGCTCCTGCGCAGCGAGTGTCGGATTTTGTGGCTGGTAGAGCCTCAAAATCGCTCCCCGCGTCGTCGTACATACCGGGATTGTGTTGCTCGCGTCTGGATAAGTGGATGCCTGACTTTATGGCTTCGGCACTGCGTAAAGGTATAGCATCGTTCGACAGGAAGATGAGGGGTTATGTCACTGCGGAGGCTATTGTTGTGGGTGTCGAATCGCGCACATCTACCCCTGTGCGTATTCCGCGCGATGGCGACACGTTGATGCACCCCGAGGTGGCGGGTCTGTTCCCTTCGGGTGAGGGTGCTGGCTATGCCGGAGGTATCATCTCGGCAGCTCTCGACGGCGAGCGTGTAGCCGATGCGGTGAGAGGGTATGTTAAGTAAAGAACGTAATCCATAAAGGTTTATAAGGAGAAGTGCAAACTTCTCCTTTTTTTGTTGGAATTATAAGTTCACCCCCTCTCCCCTATTCCTTGAAATGATGAGTGGGTTTTAATAAGAATGATTGTTCATAATTTTGAATTCGTAATTTTGAATTTTGAATTTGCAATGCGTATCTTTGCCCTTATGGAATCAAAGATTTTAAAAGGACTAAACCCAGCGCAACATGCTGCGGTAGTAAATTATAATATCCCTTCGTTGATTATTGCGGGTGCAGGCTCGGGTAAGACACGTGTATTGACCTCACGCATAGCTTATATGCTCGAGCAGGGTGTCAAGCCATGGAACATACTCGCGCTGACCTTTACCAACAAGGCGGCACGTCAGATGCGTGAGCGCATTGAGCAGATGGTTGATGGCTCGGCATCGCACTACATACGCATGGGTACGTTTCACTCGGTCTTTTCGCGCATCTTGCGTGAGAATGCCGAGCGCATAGGCTATCCGCAGACATTTACAATCTACGAGCCTAACGACTGCAAAAATCTTATAAGGACCATCTGTAAGGAGTGGGCGTTGGCGGACGATAAGTACAAGCCTGCGAAGGTGCTCTCGCGCATCTCCTATGCCAAGAATGCCCTGATAACACCGGGTGCCTATGTGGCAAATACGAGTTTTGCGGCTGAGGATAGGCAGATGCAGATGCCACGCTTTGGTGAGGTGTATGTGGAGTATTGCCGTCGCTGCAAGGCTAACGGAGCTATGGACTTCGACGATTTGCTGTTGCAGACCAACATTCTTCTGAGGGATTGTCCCGATGTGCTGGCGAAGTATCAGGAGCAGTTTCAGTATATCTTGGTCGATGAGTATCAGGACACCAATTATGCCCAATATATAATCATACGCCGTCTGTCGCTAAAGCACGGCAGGGTGTGCGTTGTGGGTGATGATGCGCAGAGTATCTACTCGTTCCGTGGTGCGAAGATTGAGAACATTCTCTCGTTCCGCAACGACTACCCTGCGGCGCAGACCTTTAAGCTCGAGCAGAACTACCGCTCGACACAGACCATCGTGAATGCCGCCAACTCGGTCATCGAGCACAACTCGCGCCGCATGGAGAAGAAGTGCTACTCGGAGGGTGAGGGTGGCGACAAGATACGCATTATGCGCAGTGCCTCAGACCGTGAGGAGGGCGAGATGATTGCCACCGCCATGCGTGAGCGTCTGCGTGAGACGGGCGATAGCTGGAACGAGGTGGTGGTGCTATACCGTACCAACAACCAGTCGGCGGTGATGGAGCAGGCGTTGCGTCGCCGAGGTATCCCCTACCGCATCTACAAGGGCAGCTCGTTCTACGATCACAAGGAGATTAAGGATATGTTGGCGTATATGCGTCTGGTGATAAATCCTAAAGATGACGAGGCTTTCAAGCGAGTGGTGAACTACCCCGCACGTGGCATTGGCGACACCACCGTGCAGCGTATAGGTCAGCTGGCTGAGCAGCGAGGCGGTTCGATGTGGGAGGCTGTAGATGCATTGGTCGATGAGGCGGCAACGCTGGGCGACCCTATGCAGAAGACCATTGCACGCAAGGTTACCGAGTTCGTAAATCTTGTGCGTGGCTTGCAGCAGGAGCGAGGCGTGAAGTCGCTCTACGACTTTGGTTTGGAGGTGGCATCGCGCACAGGCATCTTGGCGCAGTATCGCCAGGAGAACACGCCCGAGTCGCAGAGTGCCATAGATAATATCGAGGAGTTGCTCAACACCATGCAGCTCTTCAAGGAGCAGCGCGAGGCGGAGATTCGTAATGGCGAGCGCGAGGAGAGTGAGCAGCCAACCGTCGAGGAGTGGATGCAGAACATAATGCTCCTTACGGACATGGATAACGAGGAGGAGGGCAATGATGAGAAGGTTACGCTGATGACCGTGCACTCTTCGAAGGGATTGGAGTATAAGTATGTGTATATCATAGGTTGCGAGGAGAATCTCTTTCCGTCGCAGCGCGCCTTGGAGTCGCCCGACGGATTGGAGGAGGAGCGACGTCTGTTCTATGTGGCTCTGACACGTGCCAAGAGCGAGGCGGTGCTGTCGTACAGCGAGATGCGCTTCAAGTGGGGAAACATGGAGTTTTCGTCACCGAGTCGTTTCCTTAGGGAGATTGATAGCCGCTATGTGGATTGTGACGACGACCTTGCGGAGCGTCCGCAGTGCCGACGTGAGCCTCAGGAGGGAGGTTTCACGGGTCGTATGGGTCAGTTCCAACGTGGAGCGTCACGTGGCGAGGAGCGTCGTGATGGTCGCACAGCAATAGAGACTCTGCGTCAGCAGTTTGACTACCGCTTCCAGCAGAAGCGCGAGGCGGAGAAACGTAAGCCCGACCCACGATTGGTGGCTCCCGTGCAGCAGCCACGCTCAACCGAGGGCATGCGCAGGGTGACAACTACACCGGCAGGTGCGGGTGCTACGATGCAGCCATGTGCCTATGCTGTGGGAGAGAGGGTTGAGCACCCTACATTCGGCGTGGGTGAGGTGATGCGCATCGAGAGTTTGGCGACCGACCATAAGGTTGTGGTGCGATTCTCTTCGGGCGAAAAGACCCTGCTGGCGAAGTTCGCAAAGTTGAAGAAGGTGTAAAAAATAAAGTAAATTTCCGATGACAATAAAACAGCGATATGAGGGTGTGATAGCCTTTTTTCAGCAGGCGATGCCAGTGGCAGAGAGTGAACTCAACTACCGCAATCCGTTCGAGTTGCTGGTGGCGGTGATACTCTCGGCGCAGTGTACCGACAAGCGTGTGAACCTCACCACACCTGCACTTTTTGAAGCCTACCCCACCCCTGAAGCTATGGCGCAAGCATCGGAAGATGAGATATTTACATACATACGCAGCATAAGCTATCCCAACAACAAGGCTCGTCACTTGGCAGGCATGGCTCGTATGCTTGTTGAGGAGTTTGGTGGCGAAGTGCCCAGCGACCTGAAGCAGCTGCAACGTCTGCCCGGCGTGGGTCGTAAGACCGCCAATGTGGTGGGTGCTGTGGTGTGGCAAAAGGAGGTTATGCCCGTCGATACGCATGTCTTTCGTGTGGCGGCGCGCATAGGTCTTACGCGTGGTGCCAAGACACCCCTGCAAACCGAGCTTCAGCTGGAGCGACACATTCCCTCGCACCTGCTTCCTGTGGCACATCATTGGCTCATATTGCATGGTAGATATGTCTGCATGGCACGCACGCCAAAGTGCGATATTTGCGGCATAAAGGAGTTTTGTCGTGAGTTTTCTGCTAAAAATGCAAGTAAATAAATAAAAATCACTACCTTTGAGGATTACAAAAGTGAAAAATTGAATATTATCATGAAGATATTTGTTAAGAGAATACTCCTTGCAAGTGTGCAGTTGATGCTCGTTTGTGGTTTTTTGTTTTCTAGTGCGATGCTTAGCTCATGTTCCGAAGAGGACACTGAGTTGAGTGTGGGTGCCAACGGATTCAAGATTATTGGCACATCAACCGATAGCACAGATGGCTCTGCAAAGGTTTCATGTAATGGACGCGCACAGAGTTTGTCGTTGGTGTTTAACGTGGCTGACAGCTACTCAATCACAACCGACGGTAGCGAGTGGATTTCGATAGAGAGTGGTGCCGAAGGCGTGGCGGGAGCATCACGTGGCGTGAAGTTCAAGGTGATGACTAATGCTGGCGAGGAGATACGCACAGCTGCTATCTACATCACCATAGGTGCGAATCCTCGTTGCAAGTTAGCCACTGTGACGCAGACCATTACCATGATGGACGCCATAGTGAAGTGGGTGGACGAACGTCTTTCGGGAGAGTATTATTGGCTCGACAAGTATAACGAGTTGAAGCAAAAGGGCGAAATTGATTATGACCTCACAGGTAGCGCATTCTTGAAGGCAGCCTTGACGGGCAACAAGTGGGGTACGGGCAAGAAAAAGGTGAATAAGGACGATGGCTATGCCTATACAGATGCGAATGGCAAACCTGCATGGCATCTATTCTCGTATCTCCGAGAGTATGCTGCAACGAAGGCTGCACCAGAGCCTGAGACAACCGTAGGCTTTGGTATTGAGTTATATACCACACTGATATCACATGAGAATGACTCCTATTATGATGCTATCATCGACCATGTTTATCCATCATCACCTGCCTATAACAAAGGCTTTAAACGTGGCGACATCATCAAGCAGATAAATGGTCAATATATTGATAGCAAAAACTATGAAACCCTTTGCAATATGCTTCAACTCTCGTCAACACAGTCTATCACCGTTGGAAAGAGCGAGGGTGAGGGTGAAGATAAGCAAATTGTGACCTATGCGTTGGAGCTTGGCAAGTTTCATCAATCGCCCATTGCTTATTACGGAGTGCTTGAGGAGAGTATTGAGCATGGTTTTGATTTCCAGGGCAAGAAGATTGGTTATATCTCTTATTTGATGTTCGACAACGCTTATGACACCCACCTAATTAATGCTATGAAGGAGTTCTCTGAGGCAGGTGTTACTGATATGATTGTGGACCTTAGAAGCAATGGCGGTGGCGCTGTATATACCTCGTCGTACTTCGCGAGTATGTTGTTACCTGCATCGTATAGCGGCAAGGATATGGTGATATTGAAGCGTCACGAATTAAACGAGGAGGGAGATGACCATATCAAGTTTGTGTCGGAGGTGAAGATTAAACTTGACGAGAAGGAGAGCATAGTCATTCCGCTTCCAAATCTGGATTTGCAGAGTGTCTATTTCATCACCTCGGATGGCACAGCCTCTGCCAGCGAGATGCTTATCATGGGTTTGCGAGCACAAGGTATCGAGGCCAAGACCGTAGGTAAGCAGACTATGGGTAAGGATTGCGGTATGGATGTTACAACGGTTAAGTATGGTAGTTCATACTACGAGTTTGCACCTATTACCTTTATGAATATCTTCCCAGGCTACGATGTGAACTTCGCCGATGGTATCCCTGCCGATGTTGATTTCGACATCATAAAAGACCAAGTGCAAGACGAGGATTGGAAAGAGGACTTGAAGTGGTTCCCTATGCCTGAAGAGGGTGCTGCATGGGGTAATTACCTTACCGACTCTGCTTTAGGTGAGGCCGTTGCTAATATCTTGGGTGGCACAATATTCCCAACTGCATCGACTCAGGGTAGAGTGTTTGACACGCCTCGCCTGAAGGCCACTCGTTCGACACAGAGTCGTGGACATGAAACAATTTCATTCTCTACACCTAAGGTGCAGGGTATGTATCTGCACTCGGACAAGGTAGTAGAGATAGAGTAAAGGAATAAACGTATACGATATGAATATATCGCAAGAAAGCATATTAGCGTTGCGTGGGCTCGTAGAGTGTGAGCCTTGTAATGTTGTCATCTTATCACACACAAACCCCGATGGTGATGCCTTGGGTTCATCGTTGGCATGGGCTGAGGCTCTGCGTCGATTGGGGCATAAAACCACATGCATCGTTCCCAACCGCTTCCCCTACTACTTGGAGTGGATGACGGGTGTCGATGAGATGGTAATCTACAAGAACGACAGCGAGCAACGTGCAGCGGCGGCTGTGGGTGAGGCTGACTTGATTTTCTGCCTCGATTTTCACTCTCTGCAACGTCTCGATGCGCCGTTGAGTGAACTCATAGCTTCGAATACTACCGCCAAGCGCATACTCATCGACCACCACCTCGACCCACCGCAGGAGTTCGACGTTATGTTCTCACACCCCGAGTCGTCGAGTACCTCGTATTTGGTTTATCGCATCATAGAGGCTCTGTGGGGTGCCCAGAGTGTTACGGCTACGCAGGCTGAGGTGATGTATGTGGGTATGATGACCGACACGGGTAACTTCTCGTTCTCGAACCTCACGCCCGACCTCTATCAGTCGTTGGCGGTGCTGTCGGCTACGGGAATTAACATACCGCAGATTTACAACAACGTCTATAACTCGTTCACCGAGGGTCGTGCCCGCCTGTTTGGTTACACCATCAGCCGCAAGATGAAGACCTTGCGCAAGGGTACGGTGGCGTATATGTCGCTCACCGAGGCTGAGATGCGTCGCTTCTGGTTCCAGCAGGGCGATAGCGAGGGCTTTGTGAACTATCCTCTCACAATAAAGAAGATGCGCATGTCGGCGATATTCATCGAGCACAAGGATTTCATTCGTGTGTCGTTGCGCTCGCGCGGCAATGTCGATGTGAACCTCTTTGCTAACCGTTACTTCAACGGTGGCGGTCACAAGAATGCTGCCGGAGGCAAGTCGTTCGTGTCGATGGATGAGACCATTGCTCACTTCGAGCGTTCGGTCGAGGAGTTTGCTGCCGATGGCGGTTTGGCGTAGGAAAACAATTTAATTAAACAGTATATGAAGAAAACAATGATGTCAACATATGTGCGACTGCTGGGCTTCGCTAAGCCGATGAGTCGCTATGCAGTGCCTTACTTCTTCTACTCGGTGCTGCACGCACTGTTTAACACATTCACCTATACGATGATTATCCCAATCATCGGAACACTCTTCTCGGAGGGCTATGCATTTACGCCTACCTATGAGTTGCCAGCCATTGAACTCAACACCGAGTGCCTGGACGGAGTGATAAACTACTTCTACACCTTAATCTTCGGTACCGAGTTTATGACAACTCGCCTGCTGGCTCTGTTGTCGGCAATATTGATTATGTGTAACGTGCTCAGCAACGCCTTCCGCTACTTGGGCTCGATGACCGTGGAAACAATGCGTACCCGCACCTTGCAGCGCATGCGTAACGAGATGTTCGACCGCACCATGGCAATGAACGTGGGCTACTTCAGTGACCAGCGCAAGGGCGACCTTATGTCGAAGATTACATCTGATGTGATGGTGGTGCAGTTCTGCATCACAAACACCTTGCAGGTGATGTTCCGCGAGCCTTTCCTCATCTTCGGTTATGTTGCCATGATGGTGAATATCTCGTGGCAGCTCACACTCTTCTCAATCCTCTACTTGCCCGTTGTGGCTCTTATCATCGGAAGCATCGTGAAGCGTCTGCGCCACCCAGCAAAGAAGGGTCAGCAGCACATGGGCGAGATGGTGAGTGTCATGGAGGAGTCGTTGTCGGGAGTGAAGGCTATAAAGAGTTATAACGCATTCTCGTACATCAGCAATAAGTTCCACTCGATAAATGCCTCGATGTCGAATATCCTGCTCTCGATGGCGCGTAAGCAGCAGATGGCATCGCCAATGAGCGAGTTCTTGGGTATTACGGCTATCTCGGTGGTGCTGGTATTCGGTGGTTCGCTGGTGATGAAGGGCTTGATGACCGCGTCGGGATTTGTGGCTTACATCGCTGCCTTCTCGCAGCTCACCCGCCCTCTGCGTTCGTTCATCGATCAGTTTGCAAACATCAACCAGGGTATTGCTGCGGGTGAGCGTATATTCTCAATCATCGACGCCGAGAGCTCGGTGCAGGATCGTGAGGACGCTGTGGCTCTTGAGGAGTTTAAGGATAAGATTGAGTTCAATAACATATCATTTAGCTACGACTCATCACGCGAGGTGCTGCACGAGGTGTCGTTCACAGTACGCAAGGGTGAGACTGTGGCTTTGGTGGGTCCTTCGGGTGGCGGTAAATCTACGCTGAGTGAGCTTATACCGCGCTTCTACGACCCTGCTGTGGGCGAGATTTCAATCGACGGCAAGCCATTGTCGGCATACACGCAGGAGAGCTTGCGTGCCAAGATGGGTATCGTGTCGCAGGATACAATCCTCTTCAACGACTCGATACGTGCCAACATAGCCATGGGACGTGAAGACGCTACCGACGAGCAGATTATGGCGGCAGCAAAGATTGCCAATGCGCACGACTTTATCATGCAGACCGAGGCGGGCTACGACACCAATGTGGGTGACCGAGGCATGAAGCTCTCGGGAGGTCAGCGTCAACGTCTGAGCATCGCCCGTGCGGTGTTGCGCAACCCTGAAATACTTATCCTTGACGAGGCTACATCGGCTCTTGACACCGAGAGCGAGAAACTGGTGCAGGAGGCTCTCACATCGCTTCTTGAGGGTCGTACATCGGTGGTTATTGCCCATCGTCTTTCGACCATTCACAACGCCGACCGCATCATCGTCATCGACTCAGGTCGCATAGCCGAGCAGGGTACTCACTCCGAGCTTATGGCTCGCAATGGTATTTATGCGAAGCTCATAGAGATGCAGTCCTTGGCGTAGGAAAAAACCGCATAGAAAGACTTTCTATACGATTTTATGTAAATATTTTTGTGGTATAAATCCTCAAACTAAAGGTCGCAGAAAATGTGACCTTTCTTTTTTTGCATTTATCTTCGGTGGCAGGGGGCGGTTACGAGTTTCACTCGCTATGCTACGGAAGATGCAGGCACTACGCCTGTTTTTCTTTTCGACCCGAAAACAACAGAGGCTGTCTAACGATAAAGTTAAACAGCCTCTTCCAATATATATAAGCTCTGTCGAGCGAATGTGCAAAAAAAATGAGGTCTCGGAGGTATTCGACGCCAAGCGAGCACCGCTTTTTGTCTTAGTGACCTCATGCGCCACAGAAACGCATTTCTTGAGTCACAACCTTCGATAGCCTCAACCAACCTAAAACTACTAACCTAAATGAACCTTAAAACTTCGAGTGCAAAGGTAAGGGTAAAAACAATACCGTGCAAGAGTTTTTCAATTTTTTTCATAATTTCTTAATAAATTTTAACATTAACTTAACAAAACACCCTTATCTCGCTCTATTTCACAAGAAAAACGCTTCCCATAAGTGCAAAATTTGCGATAAAGGGAAGCGTTGTGTTGCGCCGAAGCGCCTGAAAATATTTGACTATTATTGCCAAATAGAGTCGAGAGTCGATATCTCCAACTCCTTAATCATTATATTATTACCCCAAAGATTAAATCCCGAATTGTTGTGGGCGCGACGTTCCATAACGTAGCTGTATGCACCGCCATCGATGAACACCTCCACTGAACTGCTGTCAATCAGAGCCAAGAACGTAAGCTCCATCGACCCCAGTTCCTCGGGCGAGTAGAATGTGCCATTTACCGTGTTGCGGTTCATGTCGTAATCCACTATATTCTGCCCATCGAGCGACAATCCCGCGCTTGTGGCATGCGAAAGACGTATCGTGGCTTGCACCAGCAGAGCCTGCTGCTTGTCGTATGGCTTGAGCTTCGCTGTCGCCTCCTCAGCCTTGAGGTTTGTCCAGCTACCCTGCAACCTCTGCAATGCGCTCAGCTCCGATATGGGGTAGCTGAATAGTCTTACGCCGTTGCGTGTTGAGCGCAGCGTGAGCGCAGTGGGGAATGTCATCATGCCGTTTACGGGCAGGTGAGGGTGGTTTATCTGTCCCCAGCCAATCTGTATTGTGCGACCATCTTCGGCGGGAATGTTGTTGTAGCACTGTGCGGCGTAGATGTTGCCTCTGACGTAGTAGAACTTACCCGCTTCGGGTGTGAAGCGCTCGCCGTCGAACGAGCCAATCATGTATGTTCCCGATGCGCCATACATCACCCACTTTTTATTCTCGGGGTTGCCATCAACCGCCAGCTCGATTAGTTCGGGACACTCCCAGAAGCCTGTGGTGTGGCTCTTGTAGTGCCACGTCTTTAGGTCGGTGGAGTTGTATATCGAGTGTCCGTCGCGCTCGTTGAGCACCATCACCCAATGGCTCTTTGGGGCATACCAGAATACTTTTGGGTCGCGTGTGTCGCGCGTTGCCCACTTCTCGCTTGAGTCGATGATGGGGTTACCCTCATACTTTGTCCATGTGCGACCCTTGTCGAGGCTGTAAGCCAGGCACTGCGTCTGTCGCTTGCCGTCGGCGGTGTAGAACGCCACCATGGCTGGGTTATCCTTTGTGCCGAAGCCCGAGCTGTTGGTGTAGTCAATCACTGCCGAGCCCGAGAACATTGTACCCAACTTATCGGGGTGGAGTGCTGGCGCAAGCTCCTGCCAATGTACCAGGTCACGACTTACAGCGTGTCCCCACGTCATGTTCTCCCACTCCCTCTCGTAGGGGTTGTGCTGATAGAAGAGGTGATACTCGCCCTCGTAGTAAATCAAACCATTGGGGTCGTTGTTCCAGCCACGACGCTGCGTGTAGTGCACCTGTGGGCGGTAGCGCTCCTTGTATAGTGAGTCAGCCCCGGCAATCTCGTCGGCTTGATATATCTGTTGCAGTCCCTTTGATTGGCGTGGGTAGCTGAGCTCCAACTTGCGCCCCTTGAACTCCGCAATATCGCAAAATACCCAATAATCGGGTTTGCCGTCGGCGATGCGTATGTTGAAGCTACGCACCGGCTCGCCATCGACTACCAAGCTCATGCGTTCTCTCTCCTGACTGTGCGATACGGGGATATTCAAATATCTCTTTTGCGCCTTTAAGGAAATGGTCTGCGCTCCTGCCGCGAGGGCGAGCATCAGCACCACCGAAAGAGTGAGTAATCGTTTCATAGTGTTAGTTTTTGTTTATGTGGTAGGTAGTATTAATCTTTGTGGGGAATGAGGCTGTGTGGTATGTCATTTCATTTGTTGTGATAGGTTGCGACTGTGCAATCTGCCTACCTTTCAATAAGACCACGAAAGGCACGTTAGAGTGAATAGTGCACTCCTGTCCCGAAAGAGATTCTAAGCTTGCGCTCTGGAACTGGTTGTGTTCCCAAGAACAACTTACCTCAAAGTTTCCTCGGGCTTTCAAACCCTTGAACGAACCTTTATCCCACGCCTTTGGCAGGGCTGGCAGTAGGTCGATATATCCTGCGTGGCTTTGAATCAGCATTTCGGCGATACCTGCTGTGCCGCCAAAATTTCCATCAATCTGAAACGGAGGGTGGTTGTCGAAAAGGTTGTTGAGGGTCGAGCGTTTGAGTAACTCGCCAATGTGGTGAAGTGCATTATCTCCATCTAAAAGTCGGGCATAGAAATTTATTATCCACGCTCTACTCCAGCCTGTATGACCACCTCCCGATGCAAGACGCAGGGCTATGGTCTTTTTTGCTGCGGCGAATAGTTCTGGTGTTGAAGGTGTGATTTGAGTGCCGGGGTGCAGACCAAGCATATGTGACATATGGCGATGTCCCGGCTCAGCCTCTTTGTAGTCCTCAATCCACTCCTGAATACCGCCTAACGATGGCGACACCTTCACTGGTGGCAACTCTTTGAGCACTTGTCGCAGGTTGTCGGCAAAGTCATGGTCTCGGTCTAATATTTTGGTGCACTCAATGCAGTTGTTGAATAGCTCGGTGATAATCTGCACGTCCATAGTTGCTCCGTAGGTAAGGTCGAACGCTTTTCCACTTACGGGGTCGATATATCTATTTTCAGGCGAGTTTGAAGGAATGGTCACCCATTGCCCCTTCTTATCCTTTACCAGGAAGTCGAGAATAAATTCTGCCGATGATTTCAATATAGGGTAAGCTGTGCTATCCAAAAATTGCTTGTCCTGTGTGAAGGCGTAGTGCTCATATATTGGAAATGTTATCCACGGACCTCCCATTGGGAAGCAGCCCCACACTCCGTCCATTATGGCAGTGCGTCCAAATGGGTCGGTGAGATGGTGTAGCGTCCAGCCACGAGCATTGTACATCTCCTTAGCTGTAATGCTTCCGGGCTTTTGTAGCAGTCTGATAAACTCAATAAGGGGCAGGGCTGTTTCCGAAAGGTTGCAGACCTCGGCTGGCCAATAATTCATCTGTAGATTGATGTTGGTGTGGAAATCTGCGCCCCACGGAGCGTCGAAGTGACGGTTCCATATACCCTGCAAGTTGGCTGGCAACACGGCTGGTTGTCGTGAGCTGTTCATCAACAGATAACGACCATATTGGAAATAGAGAGCAATCAGCTCAGGGTCATTAGCTCCATTCTTTACAGACTTTAGTCTTGCGTCGGTGGGGAGTAAGCTCTGCTCTGTGTTGCCCAAATCCAACGATACGCGGTTGAATATCTCGGAGTGGTTGTCGATGTGTCTGTTGTATAACTTCTTGTATCCTAATTTGGCGGCTTGCGAGACGACCTCTTCACATATCGTGAGGGGGGATATGCTTCTGTCGAAGTCTAATTTCGAGAGGTTGTAATCTGTCGCACCTCGCCATATCAGGGTTGCTTGTTGCGAGCCAGTGATATAGATGCCACCATCTCTCTCTTCGATTTTTCCACCTTTGTGCAATACGTGTAATATGGCGGCAAACTTCATATGTTTACCACCCTTTCCTGCCTGAGGAGAATCTTTGTCTATCACCTGACCCTCCATAATAATCTCGTTGCCCTTCACCCTCACAGTTGCATCTTTATCTCGCTGGAGGCGTACAAGAAGATTTAATCCTCCCTTCTGCGAAGAGGTGAGGTGTGTGACAACCACATCGTCAATAGCAGAGGCAAAGGCGTTTTGGGTGTAGTCTGCGCCGTCGGCGGAGAATGTGGTGCAACTGATACCTCGGCTGAGATCGAGCGAGCGAAGGTAGTTTGTTGTGTCCTTTATCGAATAATCAAGCAATATGTTGCCGAAAGTCTGATACGAACGCACCATAGGGGGTGTTCCTACCATATACTTTGCAACAAGTTTGTTTGCTTCAACGTAGTTGTGATTTAAGATGAGTTCTCGTATTTCGTTTAGGTGCTTTTTTGCTTCGGGGTTGTTGCTATTGATTTGAGCACCCGACCAAAGGCTCTCCTCATTTACCTGAATGGTCTCGTGAAATGGATTGCCGAAAATCATAGCACCCAATCTACCATTGCCGATAGGTAGAGCCTCTTCCCACACTTTGGCTGGCTGTTTGTACCAAAGAGTATGGTTGAGAGTGTTGTTTTTTGCAAAGCACGCAAGCGAGATCAGAGTAAACCCAATGCAGATAAATAGAGTCCTTCTCATATATGTAGGCTGGTTTGTTTTTCAATTGTACTTCTACAAAGTTAATGTTTTTTTGATTATATAGCCGACCCAAGGTGTTGTAATATAAAAAAAATATGGAATCAGAAATCTCTGACTCCATATTTCCATCATATATTGTTTTATGTTTTACATCTTCAATCGAGTCTTGGCAACCCAATTCTTCTGCGCCTCGGCATGCTCGAGGAAGTAACGCTGAGCCTTCAGCAGGTTACGTGCCTGAAGCACCATAGCCTTAGTCTCGCTCAATACGGTGAGATAGAACATACTTGCTTTGGTGTTGCCCTCGCCAGCGTTGATACGCACAAGCTCCGACTTGATGGTCACCGCGATGCGCTCGAAGAGCTCGTCACGCATAGTCAATACGGTGTCAATATCTCTAAAGTCGTTGGCGTTAATCATGCGGTTGATGTTGCCGTAAATCTCAGCCACGTCGTCGTTGATGTGCTTCAAATCTTCGGTCTGCTCCTCCGACAATCCCTTGTGGTTGTTGTCGATGTGGTCGAAGGCTGGGCGTGTGATGTGTACCAACGACTTCGCCATCTCGTTGAGGTAATCTACCACCTGTATGTAGTACAACGACAACTCAAGACCCGAACCCTTCATCTTGCGGAGTACAGGCATCAAGCTATACTTAATCTTGTGACACTCGTCATAAATCTCGTCCGACTCACGCACCAACTCTTTCAATGCGCGGCGATCCTCCTTGAACACAGCCACCAATGTGCGGTCATAGATTTGGGTTGTAACCTTCATCATGCGACATACCTCGCCGAGAATGCTCTCCACGGTGCCATCTTCGGCTACAACATCTGACTTGTTATCGTCTTTCTTCGATGACTTAAAGTTACTCTTGATGAGCATGTATGCACAAGCCACAGTCACGATGATGAACGCTGGCGTGCCACCCCAAATAAGGATAAGACCCACTACGATGGCGATGATGAAAGCTCCGATACCTGTCACAAACCAACCCATCACCACGGTGATAACACCTGTGATACGGTGTACAGCCGACTCACGACCCCACGCCTTGTCGGCAAGTGACGAACCCATAGCCACCATGAAACATACGTACGTTGTTGAGAGAGGCAACTTGAGCGACGTACCCACCGAGATAAGCAATGCTGCTGTTGTGAGGTTTACCACAGCACGAATCTTGTCGTATGGAGCGCCGTTCTTCTCCACATCTTCATACTCGAAACGCTTGTTCACAAACTCCTGCACCGAGTTAGGTGTGATGCGGTCGAAGAAGTTTGAAATAGCGAGTGATGCACGCACGATAGAGCGTGAGAAGACGTTTGAGTCCTGCTCACCCACAATCATGTCATCGCCCTGACCTGCCAACGAAATCTCGGTCTGCGATACGTTCATCGACTTTGTCGAGGTCCATAGCGTCACAACCATGATGATACCCGAGAGCAACATCCAAATAAACTGTGCAGGCAAATTCTGATTCAAGCCCTCCATGAGGATTGTTGTCGAGCCAGCCTCCTTAGCGATGTTGTATGCGTCCAAACCTGCGATAGGCACACCGATGAAGTTCACGAGGTCATTACCAGCAAATGCCAACGCCAATGCGAATGTACCTGAGAGAATGTTTATACGCAAGATATTTACGCGGAAGAGCTGCAAGAATGCCAACACCACGGTGCAGAACACCCAGCAGATGAGGAGCGAGATTGCAAGGTTGTCGCTAATCCAATTATACATAGCAGTGCCTGCAAGCATACCCTTCAACGCCTTGAATACTGCGAAGTAGGCGATGGCTGTAAACGATGCGCCACACCACAAAGCTCCCAACTTACGGAACAGAGCGATGTAACGGAACGAGAACAACAGGCGTGAGAGCCACATGATAAGTGTACCGAAGATGAATGCAATCACCACCGAGAGCAAGATAGCCGAGATAACACCCATAGCTCGTGTGGTGTTGATGAAGCCGCCCAAACTACCCAAATGGAGTGTTGGGTCGCCGTTGATTTTATAGAGTGATACCGAAATAGCTGCACCTAACAAGCTGAATACCAGTGCTACAGTGGTCGAAGTAGGGAGTCCCAGCGAGTTGTAGATGTCGAGCAAAATGACATTGGCGAACATCACACTCACGTAGAGAATCATAATCTCGTGGAAGGTGAACAATCCGGGATTAAACATACCGCTGCGGGCAACCTCCATCATTCCACTCGATGTGAGCACGCCGATGATGATACCCACCGATGCCACCGTCAGAATGGTGCGCATCTTAGCTACTTTTGAACCAATTGCTGCGTTAAGAAAGTTTACGGCATCGTTTGTTACGCCGACATAGAGACCCGACACTGCCAAGATGGCAAGCACGGCTAATACAACAGTGTAAAATTCACTCATAAAAAATAGATTTTCGACCCCTAAAAAACTAATTTTCCTCACAAAAGGGTCGGATTTCACTCTCCAAAGTTAATCAATATGGACAATATAACAATGTGTATGAGGCTTTTTTAACAAAAACTTAACTCACGTAGCGGTCGAAAACCGACGTGAGTTAAATTGTAAAAGTTGTTGTGAGGATTAGACAATTAGCCTTTCCAACCTCTAAAGATTATCTTCGGCATACCATTCGGCAAACGAGGTGGCTGTTTCGTGCAATCGCAGCGAAAATAGCTCCACTTCGTCGGGTAACGCCTCCAACAGACGCTCGGCAAAATCGGCGAGCATATTCTCGCACGTAGGCTGATAATCAACCATCACTATGTTGTGATAAAACTCCGAGAGCATGCTCTTTAGTTGCATGCCTTGCTCGGTGCGGCGCATGATGAATGAGTGGTCGAGGCGAGATATAATCTGCTCGTTCACAATGCGCTTCAACAACCCGAAATCCATGACCATGCCCTGCTTAGGGTCGAAGCTGTCGGACGACGGCTCGCCTTTGATGGTTACAAAAAGTCGGTATGAGTGACCATGAATCTCGCTGCAAGCTCCGTCGTAGCCCTCAAGCGAGTGTGCCGCCTCGAAGCTGAACTCTTTGGTAAGTCGTATGGTTGCCATAGGTTTTACTTTTATTTGTTTATTATGCCTCTTTTCTAATCTTGTGCCACAGCCATATCGCACCTTTCACCAAGCCCATTGATATAGCCACCGAGCAAAGACCTGTCACCAAGCCCAGCAAGATGTCGAATGGGAAGTGGCAGGCGAGGTATATTCTTGAGTAGCATATTATCAGCGTCATTGCAACCATTGCTGTTGTCCACCACCAACGCTTCACAAACATCGAGGCACACACTGCCAACGCAACGGTTGTGGCTGCATGAGCCGACACGGTGCCATATTTACCACTTCGTGCGATGACGTGAATCATATCTTGCAGCTCAGGTGTGTGCATAGGTCGCAGACGTGCTGGGAATGAAGCCCACACATTCTTCAGCAAACCCGAGTGTTTGAATATGCCGGCAATCATGTCCGACAATCCCAATGCCAAACCCGCCACGACGATAAACATAACTAAGCCCTTCCAACCGCAATGACGCCACACCAAATAGAGCATGAGTACATAGAGCCACGACCATGCCATGGGGTTTGATGCCGACAGCATCAGCGTGTCCATGAACTCTCCTCCGTCGAAATTCATCAACAGGAAGAGGTTGTGATCAAACGTGTAATTCATATCAGGTTACTTCATTAAAATTATTACATATGCCACATACACCAGGAAGAATATTGCGCCCTCCAAGCGAGTAATGCGACGCTTTCCCATAAACAGCGCCGAGAGTAGTAGTACTATTGCCGAGCCGACCACCATGCCCAAGTCGAGCTGAGTGATGGTACCCATTGTCAGCGGCTTCACCGAGGCACTCGCGCCCAAGATGAGCAGAATGTTAGCCACATTCGAGCCGAGAATGTTACCCATCGCCAGCGATGGCTTCTTGCTCACGATAGCCGAAATGCTTGACGCCAACTCTGGCAACGACGTACCTGCGGCAACTATGGTTATGGCGATGATTGACTCGCTCACACCCCATGCTCGGGCGATTGCCGTAGCCGAGTCCAAACACATGTTACCTCCATAGATAAGACCCGCCAAACCAAAGACTATGAAGCCCAAAATCTTGCCCCAGCCCATCTTTGGCTCGTTGCTATCAGCCTCTGTGGCTGCCTCTCGCTTGCTCGAACGTATTGAGTATATGATGGTTGCTACGTATAGCGATAACAAAATGATTCCCTCCACTCGATTTATGGTGTTCACCTCCGAGATGCCAAGCAGGCGGTCGGCGGTAGCTAACCACAACAGCAACGACACACCAATGCATATCGGTATGTCACGACGCACATTCTCTTTCGAGATAACCACAGGGCTTATCATCGAGCAGATACCCAAAATCACCAACGTGTTAAAAATATTTGAGCCTGTCACGTTACCTATCGCCATCGCTGAGCTGCCCTTCAACGCCGACATGAAGCTCACCGTAAGCTCGGGCATCGACGTGCCCACAGCCATCACCGTCAAACCAATAATAAATTCAGGCACACGAAAACGTGCTGCCATGCCCACGCAGCCGCGTGTCAGCATGTCGGCACAAAAGGTGATGAGTGCCAGACCTATGATTAAAAGTATATAATCCATCGTAGTGTTATTTATTCTTCATCTTCCAATTCAGGTTCCACAACCTCCAACTCGGGGCGTACGATAAACTCTGAAATATCCACCTCGCGGCTCTGGGTGATAGCCTTAGGGAATACCGTGCGGAAACGCCACAACTCGATGATGGCCTCCTCCTTTGTGAGGTATCTGCCCGCAGCGACATAGAACGAAGGGCTCTGGTAGTACATCTCCACCTTCACATCGGGGAATGTCTCCTCGAATGTCTGCTTCGCCTTGTTGGCATTCTCGCGCGCTGTTTGGCTGTTGTCCGAGAGAATGAGGATTGTGTATCCATTCACCTTCGTACGCTTTGGACGTGCTTCGACGCTACGCACTGTCTGCTCAACATCGCCCTTCTCGACTACGGTCACAGAGTTTGTTCCGGTTGCCATGCGCTCCTTCACTGCTGCTACGTTCTGTGCCATGGCACCCGTTGCTGCGCAGAGCAAAATGATTGTTGTTACAATAAACTGTTTCATATATCTCTATTTCTTGTTCTCGTCCATTACGCTCCACACCCTCGTCAGCTCCTCGTCGGTGAGTAGCCTCTCGATGGGTGTTGAGTCAATCACTCCTCGCTTCGAGAGCAGTCCCTTGCGTATCCACCACTCGCCATCGACCTCAATCTGCGAGGCGTCGTGCTGAGCCAATGCCTCACGTAGCTTCATGGTCAGCGAGTTACGCACGATACTTATCTTTATGGGTAGCGTCACACGCTGTTCGCCACGCCTTAGTTTTATCTTCTCGGTCAGCGTCACCACCACCTGCTTCCTGCCTTCGATGCCGAAGCGCAGGCGGCACTGCTTCAGGGTAAATGCTCCCGCCGAGTTCTTTACGTCGAGGCGCAACACTGCCGAAGTGGGATATTCGTCACCCTTGACACTCAACACCTCCACTTCGCTTATGCTCAATCTCTCACTGCCTCCGCACGAGGAGAGCAACAACAGCGCTATCGCAACGAGCCACCTCATGGTTTCTGGGCGATGTAAATCTGAGCTATGCCGAAGCTCTGGCTACGACGACGTGTCGCCGTAAATCCCACCTTCTCCATCAACGCCAGCACCTCCTTTGGTGAGGAGAACTCCACAATCGAGTCGGGTAGGTAGTCGTATGCCTTTCTGTCCTTCGACACCAAACCACCCACAGGTTTCATCACATGCTGCGAGTATAGCTCGTAAACCTTTCTCACCAGCCAATTGCGTGGTGTCGAGAACTCCAATATCACCATGTGACCACCGCTGCGCAACGAACGCCATATCTCGCTGAGTCCCTTCTCGAGGTTGCCAAAATTACGCACACCGAAAGCTACCGTCACCACGTCCAACATGCCATCGGCAACGTCCAACTGCTCGGCATCGCCCTGATACAGCGCGATGTGGTCATCAAGACCCAAGCGACGCACCTTCTCGGCAGCTACGGCGAGCATATTCTCCGACAAATCGACACCCATGATGCGAGCCTGAGGAATACGTTTCGCCATCTTTATGGCGAGGTCACCCGTGCCCGTCGCCAAATCCATAATGCGCTCGGGCTTCATGCGGCGCACAATGCGCACCACACGTCTGCGCCACACCTTATCAATCGAGAGCGATAGAATGTGATTCAACTTGTCGTAGGTGGGGGCTATGTTGTCGAACATTGCTCTCACCTCCTCTTTTTTACTCTTTTCGGTGTTGTATGGTTTCATCTTAAACTTATTTTACAACTTATATTTCAGCGACTGCTCAGGCTTGATGCGTGCAACCATTGCCGAAGGCAACACCATGACCGCCACCGTAGCCAGCAATGCCGCGACGTTCAACACTATCCACCACCACAACTCCCAGCTCACGGGTAGATATGATAGCATATACCCTTCGGGGTCGAGTTTTATGGGATGCCACAGAGCCTGCACCGCCACGAGCGTCATGCCAATGGCATTGCCCCACGCCGCACCCTTAGCAAAGAGCAGGGCGGCACGATAGAGGAACACCTTGCGTATGGCGCTGTTGCGCATGCCCTGCGCCTTCAGTGCGCCAATCATTCCTATGCGGTCGAAGACCATGATGAGCATCGCCGCCGCCATGTTGAATAGCAACACCACCATCATGATGATGATTACCGTTTGAGCTATGATGGTGTGTGCCTTCAGCCAATCGAACACCACCGGGTAGCGCATCTGCGTTGTTGCGGCAATAGCCGACACCACGCCACTCTCCTCAGGTAGCTCCATAATCAATGACTCTATATCCTCCGCCACCTGCGGAGCATCGTCTGCATGGTGTAGCATCACGTCGTAACCCGAAATCTGATTTTCACTCCAGCCTGCCAAGCGTCGCACGTCACGTATGTCGGCAACTGCCACGCCTCTATCCATCTCCTCCATGCCTGTTGAGTAGATGCCCACAATGCGGAAACTGTCACGTCGAGGTCGCGCACCCGAGTCCAAGTATAGCAGCTCGATTTTGTCGCCCACCTCCACCGCCAAGCTAAGAGCCGTAGCCTGCGAGATGAGTAACTGTTTGGTGCGTGCTTCGGCAGCCACATCGGGTAGCGAGCCCTGCTTGATGTGGGAAACCCACCACTGCATGGGGTAATCCTCTCCCACGCCCTTGAGTTGCAGTCCCACCACATTGTCGCCACTCTTGACCATGGCTCCCACCGAGGCGTGAGGGGCTATATATGCCACCTGCTTTAGCTCTGTCACCTGTTGAGCGAAGAGCGTGTCGGCGTCCATCACCTGCGCCTCGCTGCGCCCAAAACCCGCCAAATCAATCACCGCCACATCGGCTGCAAAGCCTCTAAAGTCGCTGGTTATTTCACGTCGAAAGCCTACAAAGACTGCTAAGGTGAGAATCATCACAGCCAAACCCAACGCCACGGTGACGGTAGCAATGCGCATCATGATAGCTCCGCGCGATGCTCCAGCACCCGATTGGCTACGACGGGCAAGCATATATTCCAAATTCATCATTCTCTACTCCTCTGCAACTTCGTCACTTAGCTCATCTAAAATGATAACGGCTACGAGCGACGTGTTATTTTAGTAAAAATCACTACAAAGTTATGCAAAATTTTCTTACTTTTGCATAATTAATGGTGCATAGGTAACCTTTTCGTGGTTTTTGCCCCCTCGTGCCATACTTGCGGGCGTCGTAAAACGTTATCATTATGCATCGAATTTAAAACTTTACGATTATGTTAGAATTATTGCAAGTAACTCAAGAATATGGAGCGCAGGCGGGCTCGTTGGGAATATCACAAAGCGGTTCGCTGCTGTTGATGGTTGTTATTGGAGTGCTGGGCTGGATTGTGCAGGCTCGTTTGCAGTCGGTCTTTGCAAAGTACTCGCAGGTGCCTTTCCCTGGTATGCTCACGGGTGCTGAGGTGGCTGCCAAGATGTTGCGCGACCATAATGTCCACAACGTGAAGATTACCCACGTGGCAGGTCAGCTCACCGACCACTTCAACCCCGCGACTATGACTGTCAATCTCAGCGATAGCGTCTATTCATCACGTAGCATCGCTGCGGCGGCTGTGGCTTGCCACGAGTGTGGTCATGCCATTCAGCATGCTCAGGGCTACGCTCCGCTTGTTATGCGTTCAGCGCTGGTGCCTGTGGTGAACTTCTCATCTCGCATGGCTACATGGGTCATCATAGCAGGTATCGCCATGATGGCATCGGGCATGGGTACTGCGGTGTGCTGGGTAGGTATCGCTATGATTGCCATGTCGGCACTCTTCTCGATTGTAACACTGCCCGTTGAGTATAATGCTTCGGAGAGAGCTTTGGCATGGTTGGAGTCGAGTCGTACGCTTCAGGGTGTGCAGCTTCAGCAGGCTAAGGAGTCGTTGCGTTGGGCAGCACGCACATATCTGGTGGCAGCACTCAGTGCTATCGCCACAGTACTTTATTACGTAGCAATGGTATCTCGCAGAAATGACTAATAAGGGTAGAGATTTCGCACTGCACGGCTTACAGGTGCTGGCAACAACACTCGTGGTGTTGATTGTCGTGAGCTTCGTTCCCCCTATCGAGGCGGGAGGGTTGTCGTTGCGTCGTGCGAGTGTCATCTCCGACCTTGTGAAACATACCGCCACCTCGGAGCCTCAGCCTGAGGAGCAACCCGAAATCAATGTCGAGGAGTATGATGTGGACTTGGATAAGGTGGCACAGATGGTTGAGCACACCACCCAAATGGCATCACCCACGGGCGTGGCTACGTCGGCGTCGTGGGAGGGAATCTTCGACGAGCAGCCTTCGGGCGGCGATTATCACACTCAGCCCGACGGCGAGCCCTCGATTGAGGAGTTGCCTGTGGCTGACTTCTCGGCTATACTACCCCAAGGTGAGCAGATAACGCTCATCGAGGAGTTTGCTCAGGCTGAGCCAAGTCCTATGCAGCGCCTCTACGATAAGCTGCTGGCAGGCAAGGAGCCTGTGCGAATAGCATTCATGGGCGATTCATTTGTCGAGGGCGATATTCTCACCGCCGACCTACGTGAATTGTTGCAAGACACCTTCTCGGGCGGAGGTGTGGGCTATGCCCCCATAGCTTCTCCATTCACGGGCTTTCGTCAGACCATAAAGACCACCTCGAAGGGGTGGACTCCCTATAACATCATGCAACGCAAATCTACTCCCGAGCCCTATGTGGGCGACTTTTTCGTGTCGGGGTGGGTTGCAAAGGCGTCGCCTAATGCCTCCACACGTTGGGATATGACGCAGAAGCGTCGCCATGCCGATGAGTGTCGTCGTGCGCGTCTGCTCTTCATCTGTCGTGAGGACGCGTCGGTGAGTGTGAAGCTCGACGAGGGCGAGGAGCGTAAGTTTTCATTCTCGGCGGGTGAGCATGTGCGACAGATTGTCGTTGAGAGCGATAAGATTTCGTCGTTGGAGTTCCGTGTCGAGAGTGGTGCTGCGGGATTTACAGGCATCGGTGCCGAGTTCGACGATGTGAAGGGTGTGACGGTGGATAATCTCTCGGTGCGTAGCAACAACGGTCAGGCTATGTTCTGGAGTAACCCTGCGGTGAATGCTCAGATTAACACCATGCGTCGCTACGACCTTGTCATTCTGCAATATGGTCTGAACATCATGCAGTCCGACCGCACCAACTATTCGTTCTATGCCGAGCAGGTCGAGAAGATGATTCATTATGTCGAGAACTGTTTTCCTGAAGCTGCTATCGTGGTTATGGGCGTGAGCGACCGTTCGCAGAAAGACGAGAATGGCATAACCCCAATGAAGGCTGCCGAGCACCTCACCCAATGGCAACGCACCGCTGCTCAGAAGTGTGGCGCAGCGTTTTGGGACACCTATGCTGCCATGCAGCACTTGGGCGGCATGGAGAACTTCGTAGCCAATGGCTGGGCAGGCAAGGATTACACCCACATCAACTATGCCGGTGGCGCACGCATAGCTCGCGAGCTCTATTACTCGCTGCTGAAGGGTGCTGAGGTCTATTGCGCCTCGTTGCGTGAACGCATCGAGAAGAGCAGCCACGTGCTGAGCAAGCCTCTGGAGATAGAACCAATAAATAAGATTAACTTAGAGAAGATTGTCTTGTCGCAGGAGAGTCACTCTGATGATATATTGTAGAGCAAACGATGATGCAACAATTTGAAGAACTGCTCCTGCGCCTTAAGGAGATATTAAGCTACGATAGCTCGGCTCCGCTGATATTCAACAGCGGGCTTTTTCTCTTTTTATTTGTGGCGTTTTTGGCTCTCTACCTATTGTTGCGTCGCACCACTACGCTGCGCATAATCTATGTGATAGCCTTCTCGTTGTTCTTCTACTACAAATCCAGCGGAATATATT
Organism: Alistipes sp.; assembly: GCA_017424405.1. Taxonomy (GTDB): domain Bacteria; phylum Bacteroidota; class Bacteroidia; order Bacteroidales; family Rikenellaceae; genus Alistipes. The sequence goes on along the minus strand of JAFPAD010000060.1, from coordinate 4,540 downwards.
TCCTGCTGCTGGTCTTTGCCGCCGTGAGTGATTACATCATCTCTCATGCCATAGCCGGCAGCTCCGACCCCAAGACAAAGCGTCGCTGGGTGGCGGCAAGCGTTGTGATAAACTTGGGTATGTTGGGCTACTTCAAATACACCAACTTTTTTATCGACATCGCCAATAGCCTCGCGGGGGGAGGCTTCCTCGAGTTCCAGAACATATTTCTGCCCGTGGGAATCTCGTTCTTTGTCTTTCAGTCGATGAGCTACACCATTGATGTGTATCGTAACCAGATACAACCTCTCAACCGATTTACCGACTATCTCTTCTACCTATCGTTCTTCCCTCAACTTGTGGCGGGACCCATCGTGCGAGCTAAGGACTTCATACCGCAGATACGCAAGCCTGTCGAGGTCACAGAGCGTATGTTTAGCGGTGCGATAGGTTTGATAATCATAGGCTTGATAAAGAAAGCCATCATCTCGGACTACATCTCGCTGAATTTCGTCGATAGAATCTTCGACGAGCCAGCACTCTATTCTGGCTTCGAGTGCCTGATGGGCATCTATGGCTATGCGTTGCAAATCTATTGCGACTTCTCGGGTTACTCCGACATGGCTATCGGTATTGCTCTGCTCATGGGCTTCCGCTTCCCTAAGAACTTCGATGCCCCCTATAAGTCGGCTACCATCACCGAGTTTTGGCGACGATGGCATATCTCGCTCTCAAGCTGGTTGCGCGACTATCTCTACATCTCGCTGGGTGGCAACCGTAAGGGTAAGTTACGCACATATCTCAACCTGCTCATCACCATGGTGCTGGGTGGCTTGTGGCACGGCGCAGCCATCAGATTTGTACTATGGGGTGCGTTGCATGGCGTGGCGCTGGCGCTGCATAAGGTGTGGCTGAGGATAAACCCGTGGGCGAAGGCGAGTGGCGAGCAGATGAATCCTCTGTCGCGAGTGTTGGGGTGGTTTGTAACCTTCCATGTGGTGTGCTTGGGTTGGTTGCTCTTCCGTGCCGAGGATATGCAGACCGTGCAGGTGATGCTCTATCAGATTGCCAATAGCTTCAATACAGCCATCATACCTCAAGTTATCGAGGGTTATAAGGCTGTTATGGGACTTATCGTGCTGGGTTATGGCATGCACTTTATACCCAAGCAGATTGACGATGATTTGATGCGCAAGGTTGGCGGAGCCTCGTTCTGGTGGCAGGTGGCAATGCTGGTAATCACGGCATGGTGTGTGATGCAGATTAAGTCGAGCGACATACAGCCATTTATTTACTTCCAGTTCTAAAATTCTGCTTTCTCGGAAAGAAAAATTCGCCCTTGTATTTAGGGTGATTCACCCCTTGAAAAGGGCGATTCATGGCATGGTATTTGCGATATCGGCGGAATGTAGGGTTTTCGAAAAGATGCGAAAAATTTGCAAAAACACTTTTTTGTGCGTACCTTGCGCTCAGAAAACAATATTATTAACTCTAAAAACCAGACGCCTATAGAAGAAATTTCTACTCTTTTTTGAACATTTATTAACCTTTGCTGGGTGGCATAGTTATTCTCAATTGCGGGTATCCTGCAGGTGGAGCCGCCGAGCGTAAATTAAAGGAGGAAAGAGTATGAACACACAAGTGTTAAGTGACCAAGTATTGCTTAATCGCTATCTTTCAGGTGATCGTGGTGCAATATCACAACTCATAGATAGACATTCAAATCGCGTTCGCGACTACATTCGTATGATGGTCAAGGATCGCGATGTGGCTGATGACATTCTTCAGAATACCCTCATCAAGGTTGTTCGTGTCATTGACGAGGGTCGTTATGCCGACACAGGCAAGTTCCTGTCGTGGGTGTTGCGCATCGCCCATAATCAAGTTATAGATTATTTCCGTTCGCAGAAGAGTGCCAAGACTGTGAACGAGTCGGACGCAGGCTACAACGTCTTGGGTACGCTGCGCTTTGCCGACTCTACCGTCGAGGATAAGATGGTGTCGGAGCAGATAGCTGCCGATGTGCGACGTTTGGTTGATTTCTTGCCTGAGGAGCAGCGTGAGGTGGTTATGTTGCGTTACTATTCGGGTCTGAGCTTCCAGGAGATAGCCGACCAGACCGACGTGAGCATCAACACCGCTCTGGGACGCATGCGCTATGCTCTAATCAACCTCCGCAAGATGATTAAGGAGCATGATATCGTGCTGAGCTAATATTAAAGGAGGGGATTTTGGGTCGATGGATTTTGATATTCCTTTCAAAATTATTAGCTTTGCTAAAACTAACCCTATATTATTATGAAACGTTTTCTTTTTTACATTATTTTTTCACTATTGACGCTCAATCTCTATGCGTGCAGCAATGAGCCTGAGCCAACGAAAGAGGAGGAGACCCCCGAAGAGGAGGTAGAGGTGAACGAAGAGTTGGAGTATTGGAAAAAGGAGGCAAACAAGAGTACGATTGCTTTTGTAAACCACTTTTGGAACAAGGATAAAAAGTTCTTTAATTCCTATGTCGGCAGACCCGATACCTCGGAGCAGGATTGGTGCTATTGGCCTCAGGCGCATGCAATGGACGTTATCATCGACGCTTATGTGCGTAGCGGCAACAAGACATGGAAGACATACTTCGACGCGTGGTATGTGGGTGTTAGACAGAAAACTAATTGGGTATCATTTATACAAGAAGATAAAAATTGTAACTACGATAACGACTTTGTTGATGATATGGAGTGGATATGTCTAACAATGATTCGACTCTATGAACACACAAGTGACAAGAAGTATATCAACACTGCTACGGAATTGTGGCGTATAATCAAAAGAAACTGGAACGAGGAGTACTCGGGCGGTGGTATAGCGTGGAAGCAGAGCCAGCCCCAGAGCAAGAACTCCTGCTCGAATGGTCCTGCGGGTATTATCGCGGCACGCCTCTATCAGCTCAACGGCAAAAAGGCTGAGGATTTGGAGTGGGCAAAGAAGATTTACGAGTGGCAGACAGAAAAACTCGTAGGTCTTGATGGCAAGGTCTATGACCACATCGTGCCAGAGACGGGCGAGCGCAAGGATTGGATTTTTACCTACAATCAGGGTACCTATATGGGTATGGCCCACGAGCTTTATAACATCACCGGCGAGAAGCGCTACTTGGAAATGGCGAGCAAGGCGGCTAACTTCTGCATCACCGAGCTTGTGAACAAGGATTTTCGCAAGAACAATAACTTCGACATCCTCCAAAACGAGGGCGACAACGGCGATGGTGGTTTGTTTAAGGCTGTTTTTGTGCGCTACTTCGTGAAGTTGATTTTGGAGGAGGATTTGTCAGTTCCCGAGCGCCGTCGTTATGTTGAGTTCTTCAACAACAATGCCGAGGTGCTGAATACTAAGGGTACGGGTAACGACTACCACTATCGTGGCGACTGGTCGAAGCCAGGTAATAAGAGCCACGACTTGCCTACGCAGACAAGCGGTTGCACAATGATTGAGGCAAAGGCGTACTACGAGATGATTCTCGACCAACGTAAAAAATAACAGAATAATATCACCACTTGTTGTCGGGGAGCGAAAGATAATTTTCATATTTATTTGAAAAAGTTTGCGCCCGATGCAATAAAGTCTCCATGCCCTGCGTTTTAGGAATAAAACAGAGTGCCTATGGAGAATGTGGACGTTAATTTTTCATCAGATTTACTCGCCGACGAGGAGCGCTTGTTGCACAGCGCAGTGATATGTGACGATGTCGATTTGTTCTACATCGACTGCTACCTCAAAGAGTTATTCTGCAAAAGTGAGTGAATTCCAATGGCTACCCCTCGTGGTCGCTATCGAATTAAAAAGTTGCCAACGCGAAAGGTTGGCAACTTTTTTTGTTTGATTAGTTAATAAGCAGGCAAAGCCTACACCCTCCACACAAAAAAAGCGACCTCGGAAGTCCGAAGTCGCTTTTCTTATATATTCTCGGAATTAAAATTTCGCACTACTCCCACTCGATTGTTGCCGATGGCTTTGGTGACATATCGTAGCATACGCGGTTTACGGTTGGAACCTCGTCCAAGATGCGCTTTGTGATCTTGTCCAAGATAGCCCAGTCGATATGCTCGATAGTAGCTGTCATCGCGTCGATGGTGTTCACGGCGCGAATGATTACTGGCCAGTCGTATGAGCGTGCGTTGTTACGTACACCTACCGACTTGAAGTCAGGCACAACTGTGAAGTACTGCCATACAGTCTTGTCCAAGCCAGCCTTTGCGAACTCCTCACGAAGGATAGCGTCTGACTCGCGCACAGCCTCCAAGCGGTCGCGTGTGATAGCGCCCAAGCAACGAACGCCAAGACCTGGACCTGGGAATGGCTGACGGTAAACCATCTCGTATGGCAAGCCGAGCTCAACACCGCAAGCACGCACCTCGTCCTTGAAGAGCTGCTTCAATGGCTCAACCAAGCCAAACTTCATATCCTCAGGCAGACCACCTACGTTGTGGTGTGACTTAACCATCTTAGCTGTCTTAGTACCACTCTCCACGATGTCTGGGTAGATTGTACCCTGACCCAAGAAGTCGAT
>JAFPAD010000009.1 GCA_017424405.1 Alistipes sp. | reverse complement strand
CAGGGTAAAAAGTCTTATTGTAGCATGAAACGTAGAGTAAGTTTTCATACATTGGGTTGTAAACTCAACTTTTCTGAGAGCTCAACCCTTGCACGCCAATTTGAAGAGGGTGGGTTTGAACGTGTGGGTGCAAATGAACCTTCTGATATATGTGTTATAAACAGCTGTTCGGTGACTGAGCATGCCGATAAAAAATGTCGTAATCTCATACGTAAATTACACCGTCGCAACCCTGATGCCATAATTGCAGTAACGGGTTGTTATGCGCAGTTGAAACCTTACGAAATAGCGCAGATTGAAGGCGTTGATATAGTATTGAGTAACAACGATAAAGGAGATTTATATAAACGAGTAGTTGAGCTTGGGCAGCACTCTCAAGCGGAGGTGTATAGTTGCGATTGCGAAGAGATAACTCGCTTCTTTGCAGCCTTCTCTACGGGGGACCGCACACGTTCATTTTTGAAGGTGCAAGATGGCTGCGATTACAAGTGTGCTTATTGCACTATCCACTACGCTCGAGGCTCAAGCCGTAATATGCCTATCGCCGATTTGGTTGAGGAGGCTCGTCAGGTAGCAGCTTCGGGGCTGAAGGAGATTGTGATTACGGGCATCAATACGGGTGATTTCGGTCGCACTACGGGTGAGAAATTTATCGATTTGTTGAAGGCGTTGAATGAGGTTGAGGGTATCGAGCGTTATCGTATATCTTCTATCGAGCCAAATCTTATAACTGACGAAATAATAGAGTTTTGCGCAGCGTCACCTAAATTTCAACATCACTTCCATATTCCGCTTCAGAGCGGCTCGGATAAGATACTTGGATTGATGCGTCGTCGCTACACATCGGCAAAGTATGCCGACCGCATAAATAAGATTCGCTCGTTGATGCCTAATGTCTTTATCGGCATTGATGTTATCGTGGGTTTTCCGGGTGAGACTGAAGAGGAGTTTCAGCAGACATACGACTTGTTGCAGGATTTAAAACCTTCATTCCTACACATTTTCCCATTCTCGGAGCGTCCTTCCACTCCTGCTGTCGAGATGCCGGGTAAGGTGCCGTCATATGTGTCCACCCAACGAGTGGCTCGTTTGGAGGAGTTGAGCAATCGATTGCATCGTGAGTTCTGTGTGCAAAGCATTGGCTCAGAGATGTATGTGTTGTTTGAGAGCACCATGCGAGGCGGCATGATGTATGGATATACGGGCAACTATATACGCGTTAAGACTGCCTATAATCGTGATTTTATCAACAAGATATGTCGTGTGAAGATGTTGTCTATCGACGAAAATAATGACATCACAGCTGAGATTTTAGACTAATTTGTGAATGTAATTCACAGTAAATGGTGAAATATTAAATTTTATTCGTATATTTGCACTAATAAGCATTTGAAAACGAGATTATGAAAGGCATTCGCAAGCGTGTTACCATAGGTTTTTTGAGCATCGTCGTGTTGCTCTTCTTTTCAGGTTTGGTGTCGCTGTTTGAGCTCAATCACATGAGTACCGATATCGAGGCTATTTTGAGTAGCAATAAGCGTAGTATTGAACTTGCAGAGAATATGCTCGATGCTATTTCTGCCCACGATCGTGCGGTTGTGAACTATGCGGTATTCCGTGACACGCTCTATTCGGATTCGTGTAAGATGCGTTTTGTGGAGTTCTCCGACCATATTGACCTTGTTCGCAAGGAGGCGTCAAAATCAACCGTTATGATGTTCGATTCGCTTCGTTTGAACGCCGACCGTTTGCAAGCTGTGGTTCATGAGCTACGAACAAGTCGCACTATCGAAAATCTTGTTTTGCTTGATACGCTCTACAATGGAGCTACAACCTTCGATGGTAAGGGCTGGTATGAGCGCAACTACGTACCTGCGTATGACGACACGAGCAATAGTATCATGCGCGTGATGTCGCACGCTCAAATATCGCTCTCGCCTCGTGCTGAGCAGTTAAGCCGAAATGCGTATCGTGCAGTTACACCGGTGTTTATATCGTTGGTGGTGATGATTGTTATTCTGCTCATGTTCTACTACTTTATCATGATTTACGCCTTGAAGCCTATCATTGAGATGAATCAAAGTTTGGGCAATTGGTTGCGTTATAAGGTGCCGTTTAAGACCAAGTCGGAGTGTAGAGATGAGTTGCTGGAGTTGAAAGAGAAGATTGAGAGTGTAATTACTACTCCCAAAAATATAATTCATTAGTTGTTTGATGATGAAGAAGTTATTATTGGTTGCTGGTTTTGTCTTGATGTGCTGTTGTGTGTCAGCTCAGCAACACTCATTTCTTGGAGAGTCATTCGTGCTTTGTAACTCTGCGGAGTTCGGTGTATCTGCAGAAATGGGTGATTTTGTAGCGTATTTGCAGGAGTTTTCTACCACTGTGGTTGGTCGTGTCATCTGCTTTTTGCTTTTGCTGGTGTTTTTGCCAGTTGTTTTGGGTGTATATCTGTTAGTTCCTGCATTTGTGGTGTTCTTGGTGATGTTTGTATTCAACTTTGACGCACTAAGAAGGTGGTTTAACGAGAAAGCTGGTGTGGAGATTGTATCCTTCGATAGAGTCGATAAGCGTTTTTGGCGTTTCGCTCTTTTCTTGTGTTTATTTGCCATCTCTATTGCAGTGATTTGTCATTGGCCAGTTGCAGCGATACTTGTAGTGCCGGCTATGTTGTTGTATTGCCATATGCGCGTAAGAAAGCGTGTGACTATGTATGGAAGTCGCAAAGCAGCGTGGTTCGAAATTATATATGTGCTCTTTGCGGGCTATGCGGTGATGGCTTTGTGTATGCTCTTTTTCTGGGCAATAATAATATTCTTTGGTGTGAAATTATTGACCGAGCCAAGTTCGT
>JAFPAD010000059.1 GCA_017424405.1 Alistipes sp. | reverse complement strand
ACCCTACCTCGGAACTTACTTCTGTGTAAACCCACAGGTAAACCAAGAGTTAAACCAAGGCAAAAATAGACAGTCACAGAAAAGCAGAACTGCTTGTAAGGTGCAATAGCTCAGTTGGTTGCAATCAGAAGCTTGCTTCTGATTGTCGCAGAAGCGAAAGGACTGAAAATCCTTGTGTCCCCGGTTCGATTCCTGGTGGCACCACCAAGAAAAAAGCAGTTACAGTAAAATGTAGCTGCTTTTTTGTTGCTTTTATGATTGGTTTCGTATGTTTCGCACACGATTACCCTTCTAAAAATTTCAATGACGCTACAAGTTAAGTTGCGCCATTGCGTAGAATACTTCAAAACCTCACTCCCTAAAGATTTTGTACTGAGATTTATTTATCGGGGCACATGTCGGTGCCACCGCACGCAAATGAGCCGAGTTATCCCCTCCTGCATTTTGAATAATTTATGGGCAGAAGGGCGCAAACCATAAATGCAGAAGAGTCACATCTTTGCGTTTTGACAATTCAAAAATTATTTATAATTTTGTATGGTTTACTACAAGGAGTGAAGTTGCCGCACGACACCGAAATCGAATTATAATTTTACGGCTGTGAAGTTAGGCGAAAAGGTGCGTGATTGGAATGTGACGTGGTATTATGCGTGTTTCAGCAACGATTGACGCATTGAAAATCACCTCTCCTTAAAGGTGGGCAGAGTTATAGTCAAACAGATATATTGAGAATATATGCAGAACGATATTACCATATCAATCATCGCACCGATATATGGAGTAGAGAAATACATCGTGGAGTTCGCCGATTCGGTACTCTCGCAATCATACCCTCATATAGAGTTCATCTTTGTAAATGACGGCACAAAGGATCGCTCTATGGAGCTTCTCGACCAGCTCATAGCATCGAAGTATGAGCATCTACGCCCTCAAATCAAGATTATCAACAAGCCCAACGGAGGTCTGCCAGCAGCTCGACGTACAGGTCTTGAGCATGCCACGGGTGACTATATCTACAATGTTGATTCCGACGACTGGCTCAGCGAGGGGTCGATTGCCAATATTGCGGCAAAGATTTCAGAGACTGATGCCGACATCGTATATTTCAACTACGTCAAGGAGTATCCTTCGCGTTCGAGCGTAAAACGCGAACATTGCTATGGCGCCAACGAGCAGAAGAGATACGTACGCAACATGTACAACCACCGTTCGTTTGGCACGCTATGTAATAAGTGTATCCGCCGCAGTCTGTTTGTCGAGAATGTTATCCACACGCCTAAGTATGGCTATGCCGAGGACTGCTACGTATCGACTCAACTTGTGGGCTACGCACGTAGCATCGCCTACATCGACGAAAATGTGTACCACTACCGCAAGGGCGACCCTACGGCAATGACAGGTCAGCAACGCCGCAAGCGCAAAAGAGAATACTCGCTCAACTTCATTGACCTATACCTCAAATATAAAGATGCGCCCGCCGACAACAACCCCATCGCTTGCATTTTCGACGATATTCTTATGCAGGCAGGCTGGTACTCTATCTGGTATCGCCTCGACCTATTCAAGGAGTTCCCATGGTTGGTTGATGCTGTTCGCAAGGCAAAAGTCAAGGGCAACGGCTCGGACGTACCTCTCGCAGCCCAACTCCTAACCAAGTTTGTGGTACTATTCAAATAATCAACCCTCGCAAAACCCCAACGAGTGATATTTCACTCCCGACGATTGAAACACAGTAAGCTACTCCACCACCTCACCGATGAGGTAGCTTATTGCTTTGCGTCCTTGCGCACCGAGCGAGAGCGAGAAGTCATTGACAAACAGCGCGATATGCTTATCTATAACATCGTCCTCCAGCTCGCGGGCGTGAGCCTTCACATAGTCGCGAGAAGCCATAGGATTGGCAAAGGCATACTCGATGCTGCGACGCAGAACTCGCTCCATGCGCTGCTTCACGTCAGCACCCAACTCCTTGCGCACGACAATGCCTCCCAACGGCAGGGGCAGGTCGGTCAGGCGCTCCCACTCCACACCCAAATCGGCAACAAGCTCCAAGTTACGACGTTCATAGACAAAGCGCCCCTCGTGAATAAGCACTCCGCCGTCGTAGTCGCCACGCTCCACCGCCTCGGCAATCTCCGAGAAGAGCATCGGCGCGCACTCCTCAATCATGGGAAACAACCCCGACACCAAAGCATTTGCCGTAGTATATTTTCCCGGCACCGCCACACGCTTTAGCTCGCCTTCGAAGCCCTTGCGCTTAACCAGCAGAGGTCCATTTCCACGCCCTAAAGCTGCACCGCTATCGAGCAGAGCATATTGCTTCAGGATAGCAGGCAACACCGCACAGCTAAGTTTACTCACATCAGCTTCGGCAGCCATAGCTCGGCTGTTAAGTTGCTCTATATCATGATATTCAACATCAAACTCCAGACCCTCACAATCAACCAATCCATGCACTAGCGCATGAAACATGAATGTATCGTTAGGGCAAGGGGATATGTATAGTTTCAGTCGCATGGGGTTACAATTTAGAGTTAAAATTATATCTTCCTGATTCAATCTGATAAAGCGCATAACCGTCGCGCACGCCCAACGAGCGCACACACTTCGAGAGCTTCACCTTAGGCTGCTCGCCCGCGAATGGCACCCACACCACAGCATGCGAGCCTACGGGCACATCGCACTGCAACGAGAACTTATCGCCCTTGTGGCTCCACTTAATACCCACATCGCCATAGGTTGTGCGGTGGGTGTACTCAACCCACTCCAAACCCTCGGGCACGACAGGACGCACATTAAATGACGAGTAACCAGCTCCGATAGGTTCCAGACCCGCCAAGTCGCGGTAAAACCAGCCGATACCGCCGCCGAACATTGGGTGGTTGCGCGAGTCTGCGCCATTCCAATTCTCCCAGGTGGTTGTAGCGCCCTGCTCAATCCACCAGCCGAAAGATGGGAAGTCGCGCTGATTGATTATCTTATAAGCCAAATCCTTCAGACCGTTGTCGCACAACACCTCAAAGAGGTGACGTGTGCCGACGATACCTGTGTCGAGGTGGTCGTTCACCTCGGCTATGTTTGCTCTGAGAGCCTCAACAACCTTTGCCTTGCACTCTTTAGGCACACCAATCACCAAAGCCAACACATTGCTGCCATGCTTACCATAAGAGCCCGTAGCAGGGTCGTAGAAAACCTTGTGGAACGCCGCAGCGGTGCGGTCACGCAACTGCGCAAAGCGCGAAGCGTCGTCGTTCTCACCCAACAGAGTTGCGGTCTTTGACGCTATGTCGGAGCAGTACCAGAGGAAGAACGTATGCACCAAGGCGTTGCTTGGCAGGGCACGTGGAGGCAACCAGTCGCCCAAGTTTTTCCACGTCTGCGCATCGCGCGACTCCATAATACCACGCTCATCGACCCACGTCTGCATCCATGCTATGTGACGACACATGGCGCTATAATTATCCTCCAACATCTGCACATCGCCATAGTGGCGGTAGAACTCCCACGGCATAATCTCGATTGCAGCTCCCCAGCCTACACCTCCGCCACAGCCTGGCTGCCAAGGCGCACCGTTAGGCACATAGCCATCGGCGGTCTGCGCACCGCGTATGTCGCGAATCCATTTGTTATAGAATGTCTCAGCCGAGAAATTGTGCATAACCGTAACGCACGCCACCTCGCCATCGCCCGTATAAGCCGAACGCTCACGATGAGGGCAGTCACTGGCAATGGAACCATGCATATTGTCGAGCTGGCTGCGCTGCCATATCTCGTTAATCTTATTAATCAAAGGATTAGAGGTCATAAACTCGCCCGCACGCTCCACTGCCGAGTTCACGGCATGAGCCTCGACCTGCTCGGCGGTGAGATTGTCGATACCCGAAATCTCGACCTCCGAGAATACAAACCACGTAAAGCGTGCGTGATATGACTCATCGCCTGAGCCTTTAGCTATGTAGATGTTGTCGCCATTGCCGGGCGACTCGCTCAAGTACTTGATTGAAATCTGCTGACCCTCGTTAGCTGCGATGTTCTTCAGCGCAACCCAGCCCGACACCTCGACGGGGAATTTTACACGGATAACGCCGTCGTCACGCTTCTCGAACTCCGTCGGAGCGAAGCGCTCGGTGATGCGGTCGGCAGGACCATTCTGCGGAATAAGTTTGCCGCAAGGTTTCTCTTTCAACACCGCGGACTGCCAAGAGTTATCGTCGTAGCCCGCCTTGCTCCAGCCATCGTGTTCCAAACGAGCGTCGTAGCACTCGCCGTAATAAATCTGATTGCGGGTGATGGCACTGCGCTCCGCACGCCAACTCTCATCTGAGACTACAACCTCGCGTGAGCCATCTTCATACTCCAACTCAATCTGACCAATGAAGCGAGGCGTACCATAACCCAACACCCAATGGCGTGAGATATTATAAAATCCATCGCCCAAGATTACGCCGATGGCGTTGTCGCCCTCCTTGAGCTTATCTGTAAAGTCGTGCGAGAGATACATCACGGTGTACTCCTCGAAAGGATCGGTCACAACAATACCTCGCGTATTGAGCAGAGGTCGCGTGCGGTAGTTGGTTTGGTTAGGCGAGAGGTAGTCCTCGCCCACACGCTCGCCATTCAGATATAGTTCATGATAGCCAACACCAGTGCCGTAATAACGTGCCGCCTTCAAGCCCTTCTTCACCTTGAACTCCTTACGCAGAAGCGGTGCCGCATCAAACTCCATCGTACCTCGCACATCGTACGACTCCTCGCCCTGCCACGGTGCGCCAATCCACTTACCCTGCCACTCATCGCCCGAGAGCATACCCATATGCCACTGTGCAGGAGAGCTCCACGCCGAAGCCTCGCCCTGCTCGTCCCATACCATCACCTGCCACCAATACGATGTGCGTGAGCGCAAAGGCTCACCCGCATAGCTGATAAATGCCGACTGTGACGAGAGCACCTTGCCTGTGTCCCACACCGTATTATCGAAGCCTTCGGCTGAGGTTGCCACTCGTATGCGATACGCCGTCTGGCGAGCACCCTGCTTAAGTTTAGGGTTGGAATTTATCCACGCAAAACGAGGATTTTGCTTATCAAGCAACGGACTTGTCTCATATTCACACCTAAGGTCGATAGGCGAAATTGTTGCAGCCACCGCCTGAAGGCACGCCAGCAACGCACCCACTAACATCAAAGAGAAAGACTTTTTCATATTAGGTTAGTTTTAAGGTAATTTCTTACTGTTTCTGCGTAGCAAGCCACTCACCCAGCGCCTCGACGGCCTCCTTGATACGCCACGCCGAGCGGGGGTCATTGACGTAGTTCGATATGGCTCGCAGATGGTAATACTCCCCTACGCCCAGAGCCTTGCACACAGCCGCCACAGCAGCACCCTCCATCTGCTCGATGCAGGGCTTTTCACTCGCCACCTGCGGCAGCGACTCGCCCGTACGATTAACCGTCAGGCTCTGCACTCGGCACAGCCCCTCGACACACGAGGAGCCGTACTCGATGCTATATTTTTCGGGTAGTCCTGCCACCCTGTCACTCTCAACCTGCACCACCGAGCCGACCTCAATCTTGCCATCACACGCCCCCGCAATGCCACACAGCACCACACGCTGGGGCTTATGCTCCGCAATCAGCGCAGCAGCACCTGCCCCTGCCTCTGCCATGCCAACACCTATAATGCCGACCTGCTGTTGCAGTTCGGGACGGCGTGCAAGCAACACCACCGACTCCTCACGAGTGGGGAAGAGATAGAGAGTTTTCATAATTGCATAAGGTTATGCCTTGCCGACCATTGCCTCAACATCCTCGACGGTGATAGGAATGGTCTTGTCGCCGATAATCTTACAGCCTGTCTCGGTAACGATAAGGTCGTCCTCCAAGCGAATACCACCGAAGTCGCGGTACTCCTTGAGCTTCTCGTAGTTTACGATACCCTTATACTTACCCTCAGACTCCATCTTGTCAATCAACGCAGGCACGAAGTAGATACCTGGCTCGTCAGAGAGCACAGTGCCTGGCATCAAACGCCACCACTGACGTGTGATGCAGCAAGCCGACGCCTTAGCACGCTCAGCCAAAGGCTCAAACGAGAATGAACGCTCACCGATGTTCTCGCAGTCGTGAACGTCCAAGCCGATGCCGTGACCCAAGCCGTGAGGCATAAAGAGATATGCCGCACCCGCCGCCATAGCGTCCTCAACCGAGCCACGCACAAGGTCAAGACCCTTCAAGCCCTCGAGAAGTGTTCGAGAGGCTACGTCCGACAATTCGGAATACATCATACCTGGGCGCAACGCCTCTGCCGCAGCGTCGTGAGCCGCCAAGACGATGTTATATACATCTTTCTGCTTCTGCGTGAACTTACCATTTACAGGGAATGTACGTGTGTGATCTGATACGTAGCCATTCATATGCTCACCACCCGCATCGCACAAGAGCAGACGACCCGACTCCATGATGCCCGAGTGGTCGTGGTTGTGCAACACCTCGCCGTGCTGCGAGAGGATTGTGGTAAACGATGTGCCTGTACCGTAGCGCAACGCCATGCCATCGACCATACCTGCCACCTCATGCTCCGAGCGACCCACACGGGTATTGAGCATGGCTGTGGTGTGCATCTGGTAGCCAATCTCGAAAGCCTCCTCTAAGGCAGCAATCTCCTCAGCCGACTTCTTCTCGCGCATCTCGGCAACGGCAAAGAGCAAATCAACCGACTTGCGGGCGTGCAACATCGAAGGTGTGATACCCAACAAATCCGACATCATGAGCTTTGTCTCGCCACGATATGGAGGCAAGTAGTGCACCTCGCGACCCTTAATTATAGCCGCAGCGATGTCACACTGCAACTGTGCCATAGGCTTCGAGCACTCGGCACCCACCTGCTCGGCGAAGTCGGCGATAGTAGGCTGTGGACCCATCCAGATGATGTCATCAACCGTAAAGTCGTCGCCATACAACGTTGCCACACCCGTCTCGGCATCAATAACGCCCACCAATGCAGGTACGTTATGACCAAAGAAGTAGAGGAACGTAGAGTCCTGACGGAAATGATATGTATTGTTTGGGTAGTTGAGTGGCGACTCCACATTACCTGGTAGCAGAATCAAGCCCTTGCCTACGCGACGGCACAACTCCGCACGACGCGCCATATAAATCTCTTTGCTGAACATAATATTTTGTAGTTTTAAGTTTTTATTATTCAATTTATTTGCTCCCGTAGCCAAAGCATCAGAAGGTGAGGAATTTTTAGGCTTGCGAGGGGTTGAAACCGCAACATACTGGAGCGTATGTGAGGATTTCAAAACCGAGCATAACGCCAAAATTACCGCCTTATGTGCTTTGCTAATGAGTTGCTTCGGCTGCTGGTACCATCTTATAGAGCTTATCGCCTCGGCGCACCAGCTCAGGCACCTTGATTGAGCAATACACTCCCTTAGGAATGTGTTGCACGACCTTCTCGTGCAGTGTCAGACCCTCGGCACACTGCTCCACAACGCCTGTGGTCTCGCCCATCCACACAAGGTTATCGCCCTCGTTGATGACATCGGCTTCGGTCAAGACCTCAGCAACGGAAATCTTCTTGAAGAAGTTAGTTACCTTGCCTACATATACCTTGCGCTCGGTAGCCGACGAGCCATAATGTTGGGTATGCTCCGCCATAGGGCGACCTGCATAGTAGCCCTGCCAGAAGCCTCGGTTGAACACCGTAGATAGCTTCTCCTTAAGCTCGGCAGCAAGCTCCTGATTATACTCGCCACGCTCCATAGCCTTCAATGCCGTATCGTAGCTCTCCACCACACGCTTCACATACTCGGCACCGCGAGCACGTCCCTCAATCTTTAGCACACGCACACCTGCGGCGATGAACTTATCGAGGAAGTCTATCGTACACAAATCCTTTGGCGAGAGAATGTAACGACCATCGGTAGAAAGCTGCTGTCCTGTCTGCACGTCGGTGAGCAGATACTTGCGGCGGCATATCTGACGGCATGCACCTCGATTTGCCGAGCAATGCTCCTCGTGCTCGCTCAGGTAGCACTTACCCGAGATTGCCATGCATAACGCACCATGAGCAAACATCTCAATGCGCAAGCGCTCACCTCGAGGACCACGCAGGTCACGTCGCTCAATCTCTGCCGAGATAGCAGCAATCTGATCCAAGCTAAGCTCACGAGCCAGCACCACCACATCGGCCCACTGCGAGTAGAACTCCACAGCCTCAACATTCGAGATATTACACTGCGTAGAGATATGCACCTCCATACCCACCTTGCGGCAATACATGATGGCTGCCACATCGGCTGCAATGACGGCATCGATGCCCTCCTTCACGGCACGGTCGATGACCTCACGCACCGCCTCCATCTCGTTGTCGTAGAGAATAGTATTCACCGTGAGATAGGTTTTAACACCCGCCTCGTGGGCTATACGCACGATGTTAGCCAAATCGTCGAGAGTGAAGTTCACCGCCGACTTGGCACGCATATTCAACACCCCAACGCCAAAATAGATGGCATCGGCTCCTGCCGCAATGGCTGCGTGCAGCGACTCCATGCACCCTACGGGTGCCATAATCTCTATGTCTTTTCTTTTTACTGTCATATTTCTAATTTACGTTTCTGCTATTTTACCGTTATCTCTCTTATCGCCGTAGTCACTGCCTATGGCATTCGCCATTATACAAGTCTGACCCACCCCCTAAATCCCCCTCCTCAGGTGGGGGACTTTGGTCGCTAACGCTCCGAAGGGGGAGCTAACAACCATGTCGGGCTTACTTTGTTTCTGCTATTTTACCGTTACAACTTTTCTCTTCGCAGTCACTGCCTATGGCATTCGCCATTACCTTTCAATAAAATTGTATAAAAAGAGGAATTTTTAGGCGTGCGATGGGATTGAAACCGCAGCATACTAGACGTATGTGAGGATTTCAAAACCGAGCACAACACCAAAATTACCTTTTTAGACAATTTTACTTCTCGCGTCCCATAAGGTTCTGGGCAAACTCCTTCAGGTAAACAGTGCGTTCAGCGGGGATATCCAGCGTCGAGAGGATTGTCAAAGCTCGTTCAAAGCGAGTAGTAATCTGCTGATTGATGATGTGAGGAATGTCGTAACGGTCGTAAACCTCCTTCACACGTGCAATCTTCTGCTCCGCCGACAGCGACGTGTCGAGGTGGGTGTGACGCAGCACCTCTCTATCCTGCTCGGTAGCACGGCTCATGGCATTGAGCATCAGGCAGGTCTTCTTACCCTCCAAAATATCGCCGCCAATCTTCTTACCCAACACCTTCTCTGCACCATAGCTATCAAGCAAATCGTCCTGAAGCTGAAACGCCAAGCCCAACTCCAACGCATAGCGATAAATCTTGCGGCAATCCTCCTCCGAAGCACCGCCCATAACAGCTCCAATCATAGCCGACCCTGCCAACAAAACCGATGTCTTGAGCTCAATCATATTCATATACTCAGCCACCGCCACCTTCTTCAGGTGCTCGAAGTCCATATCGTACTGCTGACCCTCGCACACCTGCAACGCCATCTCGGAGAAGATGTCCATGATGCGCGGCAACTTCTCGTCGGGCACATTACGCAACAACTTGTAGGCATAAATCATCATGGCATCGCCCGACAGAATAGCCACATTCTCGCCCCACTCGGCATAGACCGATGGCTTGCCACGACGCACCAGCGCATTATCCATTATGTCGTCGTGCAGAAGGGTGAAGTTGTGAAACATCTCCACTGCTGCCGCTGCCGACATGGCATCACGCACATCTCCACCAAACGCCTCACAGCTAAGTAAAAGCAACGTCGGACGAATACGCTTACCACCTGCCGACATAGCATATATGATTGGTTGGTACAAGAGTTGTGGTTCTTCAGGCAACTGCATTTGAGCCAGATAATTCTCAAAGAGAGCCAACATTTCATTGTTGTTTTTCATCGGTAGTACAGTTTTTTTGGTGTTAATGCCCCAAATTTAAGAAAAAGTTTGAAGAAATAAGAATTTTATCATTAACTTTGACAAACCAACATTGTTTTAAACACTAATTATTAATATAAAAAGAACCAAAAAAGTTATGAAAAAATTAGCAATGGGTATCGACATCGGCGGAACAAACACAGCATTCGGTTTGGTCGATGAGGAGGGTACTATCTTCTGCGAGTCAGCAATTTCAACCGAGAGATACAAGAAATTCGACGACTACGAGGCTTATGTTAAGACTTTGTGCGAGTCGATGAAAGCGCTCATCAGCAGCGTATCTTTCGACTTCGAGTTGATTGGTATCGGTATCGGTGCTCCTAACGCCAACTACCACAAGGGTACTATCGAGACTCCTGCAAACCTTTGGAAGTTCCGCGACGACGAGCCTAATCCAGACGAGAGCCGTCGTATGTTCTACTTCGTAGAGGACGTGCAGAAGTACTTCCCCGGCGTGCAGGTGCTCATCACAAACGACGCTAACGCTGCCGCTATCGGTGAGGGCGTATTCGGTAACGCCAAAGGCTTGAAGGATTATGTTGTCATCACTCTCGGTACAGGCTTGGGCTCAGGTATCGTAAGCAACGGCGAGATGATTTACGGTCACGACGGCTTCGCAGGTGAGTATGGTCACATCATGGTTGATAGCCGTGTTACAGGTCGTGAGTGCGGTTGCGGTCGCCGTGGCTGCTTGGAGGCTTACGCTTCGGCTACAGGTATCAAGCGCACAGCGTTCGAGCTTATGGCTAAGATGAACAACGACAGCGAGTTGCGCGACACTCCATTCTCAAAGTTCGAGGCTGTGATGCTCTCAATGGCAGCCGACAAGGGCGATGCTATCGCTAAGGAGGCATTCCGTTACACAGGCGAGGTTTTGGGTAAGGCATTGGCTGACTTGGTTGCCACAACTTCACCTAAGGCTATCATCTTGTTCGGTGGTTTGGCAAAGGCTGGCAAGCACATCTTCGAGCCTACAAAGTGGTACATGGAGGAGAACATGTTGCCTATGTTCAAGAATAAGGTAGAGTTGTTGCCTTCAGGTATCGAGGGTAAGAATGCAGCCATCCTCGGCTCATCGGCTCTTATCTGGCAGAAGCAGTTGTAATCTAACGATTTCAGAATATCATTGGTGGCTGTCGCACGCAGTGTTCGACAGCCACTGTTTTTTAGGTGAGGAGGTAATGAAGAAACTATTAATTTTGGCACTCGCACTATTGCCCACACTCGGTTGGGGACAGAGTGCCGCAGTGAAGAAGATTATGCAGATTGCACGTGAGGACAACCGCACGATGCAACATCTCGATATTTTGTGCAACCGCTTCGGTGGTCGCCCCGCAGGCTCCGACGCTTGCGACAACGCCTCGGAGTGGGCTATGCGCTGCTTCGAGGAGTGGGGCTACGAGGTACACTTAGAGAAGGCGGGCGAACTCAGCGTGGGTTTCAACCGAGGTGGCTGGTGGGGTCAGATGACAGGTGAGGAGAATATGCACCTGCACTTCGCCACACCATCGTTTACCGCCGGCACGAAGGGTACGCAACGTGGTCATGTGGTCATCGAGCCTCGTACGCAGGAGCAGGTAAATCGTGTGAAGCACCTGCTCAAAGGCTCTTGGGTACTGCTCAACGGTCACAATCGTGGTTGGTCGTTTGGCTATGGCAAGAAGTGGGACGAGCGTCGCGAGCAGATTATCGCCCGCAATGCCGAGGCTGAGAAGTGGAATCGTGAGCATGCAGGCGAGGACGGCGAGAAGAAACCAATCGACGACGATACCGCACCACTGTTCTACAACCAGATGGTCGAGGCGGGTATTTTGGGCTTCGTGCAGAAGGGCTCGGTGCCTATCTGCGCACTTTACGACCGAGATGTGATTGGTGAGAAGATTCCATTCGACTCTCTGCCAACCGTTCCAAACATCATTCTCGACGAGCATCAGTTCAACCACATCTACCGCATGGCGCAGGAGCGTCGCAACGTGCAACTGGAGTTCGACGTGCGCAACTACTTCAAGTTGGGTCCTGTGGCATACAACAACGTGGTGGCGACAATCCAGGGTGCGAAATATCCCGACGAGTATATCATCGTGGGTGCCCACATCGACGCATTCGACACAGGTACGGGTGGCGTTGATTGCGGCTCAGGTGTGTCGGCTGTGATGGAGGCAGCACGCATGCTGTCGCTCTCAGGGGCAAAGCCCGACCGCACCATCATCTTCGTTCTGTTTGCTGCCGAGGAGTTTGGACTCTTGGGCTCACAGGCGTGGTTGAAGGCTCACCCCGAGATGAAGGATAAGATTTCAAATATGTTCAACCGCGACGGAGGTCCTCTGCCCTACACAAGTTTCAATGCACCCAAATCGCTCGTGAAGGAGTATGAGAAGATTACGGAGCCTCTGCGTGAGCTCTACCCAGAATATGGTTTTACGGTAGGCGAGTTGAAGCCATCTGCCAAGCCAAAAAACTTGGGCGGTAACGACGCATCATCATTCGCCGTGGAGGGCATACCTGCATTGCAGATGCACGACTGGAAAGACCCTATGGGTTACGGCTTCGAATACCGAGAGATATGGCATACCGAACGTGACACATTTAACAAGAGCATCGCCGAGTATCAAGAGCAGGCGGCTACGGCGCTCGCCATCATGATTCTCGGAACTGCCAACCTCGACAAAAAACTCCCCCGCGAGGAGATATACCTTGATAAATAGCGCCATCTGAAGGCGAAAAACCGATATTAATTCTATTCATCAGCCTCCAAGGGTTTCCATAACTTTTGGAGGCTGAGATTTTTAATCGCCCACTCTTTTTAAATTTTAAAATAGAGCCTATTTCTATTGTAAATTTTATTTTCTACGGGATATTTTATGATTTTTTAGCAAAATTAGTTGGAGATTAAAAAATTCTTCGTAACTTTAAATTTTGAACGCCCGTAGCAAAGGCGTACAACCAGGAAGACCTAAAATTCAAAGTAAAACCTATAAAACTTCAAAGAATATGAAAAACTATTCAGCAATGGAAATTAAGAACATCGTTCTTATTGGTGCCCCCGGTGCGGGTAAAACTACCCTTGCTGAGGCGATGGCGTACGAAGGCAAGGTCATCGACCGCAGAGGTAGTATCGAAACTAACAACACTATTTCGGATAATACAGACATTGAGCACGAATACAAGCGCTCGATTTATGCTACAACTCTCTTCACAGAGTTCATGGGTCGTAAGCTCAATATCATCGACTGTCCGGGTTCTGACGACTTCTGCGGTAACTTATATTCAGCATTCAAGGTGGGTGACGTTGGTATCCTCGTGATGAATGCACAGAACGGCTGGCAGGTGGGTGACGAAATTCAGTCACGCTATGCTCGCATCTTGAACAAGCCTTTGATTGGTGTTATCAACCAGCTCGATGGCGACAAGGCTAACTACGACAATATGATTGAGGGCATTCGCGCTGCATCACGCGTGAAGCCTGTTATCGTGCAGTATCCTGTTGAGGTGGGTGCTGGCTTCACAGCTTTCATCGACGTATTGATGATGAAGATGTACCGCTTCACCGACGAGAATGGTACTCGCGAGGAGTTGGATATCCCAGAGGATCAGATGGAGTACGCTTTGGCATTGAACCAGGAGCTTTCTGAGGCTGCTGCCGTATATGACGACGCATTGATGGAGCTCTACTTCGAGAAGGGCGCCTTGACACAGGACGATATCCGTTCGGGTTTGAAGCTCGGCGTTGCTAACCGCGAGGTTATGCCTATCTTCTGCTGCTCGGCTAAGCGCGACATCGGTACAAAGCGTTTGATGGAGTTCATCATCAACGTAGCGCCAGGTCCTACTACTCCAACATCGGCTCCTAAGTTCGTATCTATCGAGGGTGAGGAGTTGGTAGCTGACGCATCGCAGCCAACAGTAGTATTCGTATTCAAGAGCCAGATTGAGCAGCACATCGGTGAGATTACTTACTTCCGCGTAGTACGTGGTAAGATTACCGAGGGTATGGAGCTCGTGAACAGCCGCACAGGTAATAAGGAGAAGCTCTCACAGATTTTCGCCGTAGCAGGTAAGAACCGTATTAAGGTTACTGAGCTCTCGGCAGGTGACATCGGTTGCGCCGTGAAACTCAAGGCTACACGCACAAACGACACATTGGCAGCCGCTGGTGCACACGTTAAGGTTGAGCCTATCGTATTCCCAGAGCCACGCTACCGCGCAGCCGTTAAGGCTAAGGAGCAGGGCGACGAGGAGAAGCTCGGCAAGCTATTGAACGACGCTAAGTATGAGGACCCAACAATCTTGGTTGAGTACTCTAAGGAGTTGAAGCAGACTATCATTCAGGGTCAGGGTGAGCACCACTTGAACATTCTCAAGAGCCGCCTTGCAACAGAGAACAAGATGGAGATTGAGTTCTTCGCTCCAAAGATCCCATATCGTGAGACTATCACAAAGGTAGCACAGGCAGACTACCGCCACAAGAAGCAGTCAGGTGGTGCTGGTCAGTTCGGTGAGGTACACATGGTTATCGAGCCTTACTACGAGGGCATGCCAGAGCCTACTAAGTATAAGGTAAACGGCAAGGAGATTACCGTGAACATCAAGGGTAAGGAGGAGTATGACCTCGATTGGGGTGGTAAGTTGCAGTTCTACAACTCAATCGTGGGTGGTGCTATCGACGCACGCTTTATGCCTGCTATCTTGAAGGGTGTTATGGAGAAGATGGACGAGGGCCCATTGACAGGTTCTTACGCTCGCGATATCCGCGTAATTATCTACGACGGTAAGATGCACCCAGTGGATTCAAACGAAATCTCGTTCAAACTCGCAGCGCGTAACGCATTCAAGGAGGCATTCCGCAACGCTGGTCCAAAGATTATGGAGCCTATCTACAACGTCGAGGTATTGACACCAAGCGAGTACATGGGTTCAGTGATGAGCGACTTGCAGAACCGCCGCGCCATGATTATGGGTATGGAGTCAGATAAGGGCTTCGACCGTTTGAACGCACGCGTGCCTTTGGCAGAGTTGTATCGCTACTCTACATCGTTGTCATCACTCACATCAGGTGCTGCTACATACACAATGCAGTTCGCATCTTACGAGCAGGTGCCATCAGATGTTCAGGACAAGCTCTTGAAGGCTTACACCGACACCGACGAGGATTAATCCTACTTGGTACAAATACGCAGCAGCCTGACCGCATGGTCAGGCTGCTTTTTTGCTATACAGCACATCACTTATTGTACCCGCCCCACTCTATCAAGATACACCCATTAACACTTCTACACACTGCAACATAAATGCAATCATAAAGATTATTATTGTCACCATAATATCTCTCCCCGCCCGTCCGGCTCTCAACAGGCTTTTAGCATTATTCTACCCCCATACATACAAAAAGTGTGAGCCTGTTTCTATCCGACGGTAGGCCTTCGACTGCCTATGGTAGATATAACGACTCACACCTTGGCTATATATGTTGATATCAACATAATACATACCAAAGCAGAGCATCCGTTATCCCCTACCAATAATGAGTTGTCGAAGTTCACCGTCGAGGAATAAGAAACGCTTCTAATATATATGTATCGCACCTTGCGACTTTACAAAATTACACATTTTTTCGAAAGATGCAATTTTAATAACAGGATTGTATTCAGTCAAAAACAAAAAAACCCGCTTCGCATAAAGCGAAACGGGTCTTGCGTTGATATATTTCACTGCGCCCCAAGGACGCTGCAAATTACATCTTCTTTCCTACGTTGGTCTTCTTTGCTACAGGAGCAGCCTTCGCAGCTGTTGCCTTAGGCGCACGTGGAGCCTTAGCCTTCTTCTCTGCTACAACAGTTGCGTCCTCAACAGCGTCAGTAGTCTTCTTGCTACGTGAACGACGTGTCTTTGGCTTAGCCTCCTCAGTTGTAGGCATTGTACCGAATGTGTAAGCGTCGTTGAAATCAACGAACTCGATGATACACATATCAGCTGCGTCACCAAGACGGAAACCAGTCTTGAGGATACGTGTGTAACCTCCTGGACGCTCTGCAATCTTTGGAGCAATTGTACGGAACAACTCTGTAACTGCCTCCTTCTGCTTGAGGTAAGAGAAAACTACACGACGAGAGTGAGTAGTATCCTCCTTTGACTTTGTTACCAAAGGCTCAACGAACTTCTGAACTGCCTTTGCCTTAGCAACAGTAGTCTCGATACGCTTGTGCATGATAAGCGATGACGCCATGTTAGAAAGCATAGCCTTACGGTGACCCGCCTGTCTGCCAAGGTGATTAAAATTCTTATTGT
>JAFPAD010000058.1 GCA_017424405.1 Alistipes sp. | reverse complement strand
GAACCACTTCATGGAAATCGCCAAGATGCGTGCTGCACGTATGTTGTGGGCGAAGCTCGTGAAGCAGTTCAACCCGAAGAACTCGAAGTCATTGGCTCTCCGTACACACTGCCAGACATCAGGTTGGTCACTCACTGAACAGGATCCGTTCAACAACGTAGGCCGTACTTGTATCGAAGCAATGGCAGCTGCCCTCGGTCACACTCAGTCATTGCACACAAATGCATTGGACGAGGCTATCGCGTTGCCGACAGACTTCTCGGCTCGTATTGCTCGTAACACTCAGATCTACATTCAGGAAGAGACTGACATCTGCCGTCAAGTTGATCCATGGGCAGGTTCATACTATGTTGAGGCTCTCACAAACGAGATCGCACACAAGGCGTGGGCACACATCGAGGAGGTTGAGAAGCTCGGCGGTATGGCAAAGGCTATCGAGACAGGTATTCCAAAGATGCGTATCGAGGAGGCTGCTGCTCGTACACAGGCTCGTATCGACTCAGGCGAGCAGAAGATTATCGGTTTGAATGAGTACCGTCTTGAGAAGGAGGCTCCAATCGATATCTTGGCAGTGGATAACACAGCTGTACGCGAGAGTCAGGTTAAGCGCTTGCAGGAGTTGCGTGCTAACCGTGATCAGGCTGCTGTTGATAAGGCTTTGGCAGCTATCACAGAGTGTGTTAAGACTGGCGAGGGCAACTTGTTGGAGCTCGCTGTTGAGGCAGCTAAGGTTCGCGCTACACTCGGCGAGATTTCAGACGCTTGCGAGGTTGTAGTAGGTCGTTACAAGGCAGTTATTCGTTCAATTTCTGGAGTATATTCATCAGGTATGAAGCAGGACGCAGATTTCGAGAAGGCTAAGGCTATGTGCGCTGAGTTCGCAAAGAAGGAGGGTCGCCAGCCACGTATTATGATCGCAAAGCTTGGTCAGGACGGTCACGACCGTGGTGCTAAGGTTGTAGCAACAGGTTACGCTGACGTTGGTTTCGACGTGGATATGGGTCCATTGTTCCAGACTCCAGAGGAGGCTGCTAAGCAGGCTGTGGAGAACGACGTACACATCGTAGGTGTATCATCACTCGCTGCAGGTCACCTCACTCTTGTTCCTCAGATTATCGCTGAGCTCAAGAAGTTGGGTCGCGAGGATATCATCGTCGTAGTGGGTGGTGTTATCCCAGCACAGGATTACGAGGAGTTGTATCAAGATGGCGCAGCTGCTATCTTCGGTCCTGGTACTCCAATTGCGAAGTCATCTATCAAGATGTTGGAGTTGTTGATGGAGGAGTAATCCAAGTGGGCTGGCAAGGGGTAATACTACCCTAAGCGTAGTCCAAAACATAAAGCGAAAGCCGTTGGTGAATGCCAGCGGCTTTTTTGTTTGACCGAGTTAATCGCAAGTGAGGTTCTATGATTTTGCGAATTGTGCGATTAAATTCATTACACTCATTACATATTACAGAGATTACATACATAACATCATTACAGCCCCTGTAATGTGTGTAATACTTGTAATGTGTAATGCCTCATTGGCAGCAGTCGCTCCGATGCTCTCGCTAATCGCAGGTAGGCACAAAAAAAATATCCGAGCCATTTCGGACTCGGATATTTCATATTTCAAAGGTTTTGATTAGAAGTACTTACCACGCAAGTCCTCAATCTCAATCATACGCTGCAATGCCATAGCTGCCATCTGCTGTGTAAGAGTTTCGTTGAATGCCTGCAAACGAACCTTCTCAGCCTCTGCAGTCTGCTCCTCACTCTTAGTGATGCCATCTACTACAAATACTGCTGCTACTGATGAGCCCTTAACAGGAGCTGAAATGCTGCCTGTCTCTGCAGTCTTTGCAATAGCACCAACCAAAGCTGGCTCGTAGCTATTTGAACCTACACCAAAGTCGCCATACTTAACATTCTCGAATGTAGTAACCTCAACACCGTTTGCAGCTGCAATCTCCTCGATAGAAGCACCTGCGAGCTGTGCCTTCAACACCTCATACTTCTTATCACGAGCCAAACGACGTGAAATCTCGTACTGAGCCTCTGATACTGGCACATACTTAGTGTCATCAATCTCAGTAAGCATTGCCACTACGTAAGAACCATCAACAGTGAATATCTCTGACAAATCACCAATTTCAGCACCATATGCCCAACGAGCTACCTCGCGAGAATCAATCAAACCAGAAACGGTGCGATCACCCTGATTGATTGTTGCAGTACGTGGAGTTACCGCTGCTGCTACAGCTGCTGTATTGAAGTTGTCGATAGAACCCTTACCATCTACTGAGAAGATGCTTGCTACGTTGTGAACGTTACGACGTGTTGCAGAAGAAGCCTCAACAGCAACCTTGATAGTACCAACCATCGCATACTTCTGTGGCTTGTCGGCACGTGTAACCTTCATAATCTGGATACCACCAGCATTCTCAATCTTAATAATCTCACCAACCTTAGCCTTAGCCAACTTCTCAGCCAACTCGCCTGACAAAACGTTGAATGGAACAACACCCATATCGCCACCGTTCTGTGCTGTCTGAGCATACTGAGAGTGCTTTGCAGCTGCCTCAGCGAAGTTTGCACCACCCTTCAAGGCGTTGTAAAGGCTATCAGCCTCAGGAGCCTTAGGTGCCAATACGATATGGCTCAAACCAATTGAATCTGGAGCCATAATTGTAGCGATAGGACGTGACATAACCCACTCGTTAGCCTTCAACACTGGACCATACTGAGCGCCATTCAAAACGACTGCCTCGTCAGAAGAAAGCTGTGCAGCAGAAACATAAGTCTCAGCTACAGTACCCATGTTCTTGCGTACGAATGTGCGAACATCGTCAGCCGCAGCAAACTCCTCACCCAAAGCGCGAGCCTTGTTCTCAATCTCAACAACGTCAGACTCAGTAGGATCTACATCGAACACTACATAAGAGATTCTGCGACGTGGGAGCTTCTTATACTCGTCCTGCTCCTTGTGAGCGTTGTAGTATGCCAAAATCTCAGCATCTGAAACAGTTGCCAAAGAGTCAGCAACAGTGTTATAATTAACCACTACCAAACGACCATTGCGAGCCTCGTTCTCAGCAGCAACACCCTGCTCAACCTCCAACTTATTAACATATGTACCAGCCTTAATCAAACCGTTAAACTTAGCGTTAAGACGGTTCAACACAGCCTTTGAGTTGATGTATGCCCACATCTGCTGATACTGTGGATTGCCACTCATCTGTGCCAAGAAAGATGAAACCGCAGCTACATCATAAACACCTGTCTGAGGATCAGCAAATGCCTGATTGATAATAGCCGATGGGTGCTCGCCTGAAAGCATTGACAAACGCTCTGCCTCGCTAACTGCCAAACCCATCTTCTCAAAGCCCGGTGTAAGGACCTTCTTAGCTACGAGTGACTGCCATGTAGCGTTTGCTAAATAAGCAACAGCCTCCTCTGAAGACTCATCACCACCCATGTTAGTCTTAGTGGTTTCGTACTCATTCAAATACTCCATGTAAGTAACCTTCTCACCGTCAATTGTTCCTACCTTAGGATCGCGGTTACCAAGGAAACCCATCTCTGGACCCAATGAAATAATAAATGCCAACAGCGCCAATACGATAATAACCGACAATACGACGCCATACTTGGTTCTTAATGTTTGTAAACTTGCCATAATTTATTTGTTTTACTTATCAAATCTATTGTGTATAATCTAAATAGCTTATTTTGAGCCACCAAAGGTAATAAAATTATTCTAATTAGCCACATTATTGACTATAATTTTATTGCCTTACCTTCACTCTTGCTAAATCAACTCGTGTTCGAGCTGTTCTAAGAATCTTTATATCAAGTTTATCGGTGGATAAAGTGGTGCCAGCCGTAGGAATACCATCGTAATTATATATAATGTATCCGGCTAATGTGTCATACTCGTCACTCTCCTCAATATCAAAGCCATAGCGCTCGTTTAGATACTCAACATCTAAACGACACGACAAGACATACTCGTCCTCGCCCACTTGCTTCTCGATGCGCTCCTGCACATCGTGTTCGTCTTCAATCTCACCAAAAATCTGCTCCAGCACATCTTCAATAGAGATTATACCCGCCGTGCCACCAAATTCATCTATCACAACCGCAACGCTCGACTTGCGCTTAATAAAGTTCTGCAACAGAGTCTGCAACGGCAATGTTTCGGCTACATACTCAACCTTCATCATGACCTGCTCGATAGAGGAGGGATTTGTGAAGAGGCTCTTGGAATTGACATAGCCCAAAATACTATCTATACTATCTCGCCAAACGAATATACGCGAGAACTTGCTATCAACAAAGCGGTCAGTGAGTTCTGCTATCGAGGTGTTGATATCCACAGCCTCCACATCGACGCGCGACACCATGCAGTCACGTACACGCAAATCGGCAAAGTCGAGTGCATTTTGAAATAGCTTAATCTCCTCATCATCGGCTTGTTGGTCGATGGCATCGCTACCACTATCAACCAAGTGAATCAAATCCTCTCGATTGAACGAGTAATTGATACTATCACCCACAGGCTTGCGACCAAACAATCGCAATATGCCGTAAGAGATGTAAGTGGTAAGCAGTGCTATCGGATAGAGCAACAGATAAAACAGATACAATACGGGAGATAGGAATCGGTAATAGAAATTAGGGTTATTCTTTACTATCGACTTAGGCAAAAACTCGCCCGTAAACAATATCACAATCGTAGAGATAATGGTCTCAATCAAAACCGACGAGCCCGACGATGCTGTGAGGCTCTCCCACCCTACAAGGTCAAACACAACGTGAAGCATGATTGACATATAGAGTGAATAGATAACCAAGCAGATGTTATTACCTACAAGTATCGTGGTGATATATTGTCCAGGGTGCTTCT
>JAFPAD010000057.1 GCA_017424405.1 Alistipes sp. | reverse complement strand
GTTATAGGGATCCTTACCACCCAAACGCACCATAGCCTCGTCGTGAGCCCATCCCTCCATCGCCTTTATTGTAGCATAGTTAGAAAGTTCCAATGATACGCTCTTGCGAGGATCGGCTGGGGTGCAGATAGGCTTCGATATAAGGTAAACCCCATCAGGAAAATAGATTGTACGATTGGGATTGGAGTCAATAATCTGCTGAATTGCATCGCTAACATCTTTCTTACCATTCGCCTTCACATAATCGGTCACAACGACGTAACCTTTTTGCTTAGCACTTTGAGCCACAAGAGGAGTTGCCATAAGCACAATAGCTACTAATAAGAGCAATTTCTTCATATTTTCTTCGTTATTTAATGGTAAATACCATAACAAAGATAGTGAAAATTATGACACCTTGTCATTTTTCGATAACTATTTATTATCGAAGATTGATGTCATTAAATTACAATTTTACAAACTATATACTTAACTTTGTAAACCACAAAGTCAAATTACTAAATATAACAACTTATAAACGCATGAACAACAACAAATTAACCCGCATACTTTTTGTCTGTCTCGGAAATATTTGTCGTTCGGCAGCTGCCAATGGAGTAATGGAGTCTATGGTCAGCAAGGAGGGTCTTGCAGACAATATCATAATTGATTCGGCAGGTACCTACGGTGGTCATGCGGGCGAATTACCCGACCCACGCATGCGAGTTGCAGCCTCACGACGAGGCTACAACCTCACTCATCGTTCAAGAAGAATCACCGAGGAGGACTTCTACAAGTTCGATATGATTATCGTAATGGACGATAGCAACTACGAGAATGTTGCACGCCTTGCGCCCGAGCGCAAATACCTCGACAAGGTTTACCGCTTCGTGGAGTTCAGCAAGCATCACCCCGAATGGAGCTACGTACCCGACCCATACTACGAAGGTCACGAGGGTTTTGAATTGGTGCTCGACCTTCTGGAAGATGGTTGCACAGAGCTATTGCAACAGTTAAAGCAAGAGAAGAAATAGATAATCGTAACACCATAAAATATAAGCGGTTGCAAAATTTGCAACCGCTTAATTTTCAACTTACATCTTATCACTTCGGCAGATTAAACACCACCGACATCTCTTTCATCTGCTCGTCGGTCATACCATCAGGCTCAAAGCCCATAGCACGAGCGCTCATATATATCTGAGCCGATTTATTCAGCACATCTACTTGGTCGAACGCCTCCATAATATCAGGCGCTACAGCACATACTCCATGCTTCTCCCACAGTGTAACGTCATAATCATCTAACTGCTCCAACGTGGCTGCTGCCAAACGTTGCGAGCCAGGTAATTGATACGGCACTATTCCCAATCCTCGAGGACAAAAAGCCTTCGTTTCGGGAATCATACTCCACAACAGATGAGTCAAGACATCTCTCTCCAAGAACTTTTCAGCGTGCGACATGGCCACCAACTCAATGGGGTGAGTATGCAACAC
Source organism: Alistipes sp. (assembly GCA_017424405.1). Classification (GTDB taxonomy): domain Bacteria; phylum Bacteroidota; class Bacteroidia; order Bacteroidales; family Rikenellaceae; genus Alistipes. The sequence continues at coordinate 6,061 of JAFPAD010000057.1, read as the reverse complement.
CGCACGACACTCTTGCCCCTTGCCGAGCAGATAGTTATGCATGGCAAGATGAGAGGGTAACTCCGACGTAGGCATCACAGGGTTGTCGGCTATAATCTCATAGTGGGCGCAATCATCGGTGATACGGATAATGGAACCATTCTCCATAGGGCGACGTGCCAAGTCGCGCATACGTTTATTTGTACCCTTGCAGAAGAAATAACAATCCTTAAGATAGGGTAGTATAGCACCCATCGCCACCGCAGGAGCTATGGCAGGCATCTGACGTATTTCGTCGTCCACGCATGCGGTCACATTCACTGTGATGTTGCCACCATTACGCTCTGCCCAACCTTTTTGCCATAGATAACCAGCAACCTCCGCAACTTGCTCCACCTCGTAGGCAAGCGCAGGGCGACCATCAAGAATAGAGCCCATACTACACACGTTTTGATGTTACCTCAGCCTCATACTGTTCAATATCGGCTATAAACGCCTCACCCACAGGCACTCCATTGCGCAAGCAGAACATATCCCACACTGCGTTCCACGGCATATTCTTCGACTCCTCCAACAAAGCCAAACGCTCGAAACCCTTATCCTCCGCCTCATACTCACGTAGCTGCTTTAGCGGCTCCAACAAAGCCTGCAACAAACACTTCTGCGTAGCGCGTGAACCAATAACGTATGCTCCTATGCGATTGATTGAAGCGTCGAAATAATCCAATCCGATATGCACTCTATCCAACGCATCGCAACGCACAATCTCCTTCGCCAAGTCAAGCGTATCGTCGTTCATAATCACCACATGGTCCGAATCCCAACGAATAGGACGGCTCACATGAAGCATAATCTCAGGCGTGAACAACAACAATGAAGATACCTTATCGGCGATAGATTCGGTGAGATGGAAATGACCCGTATCGAGTGTTACAATCTTACCATTCTTAGCTCCATAACCCAAATAGAAATCGTAAGAGCCTACGGTATAACTCTCGGCTCCAATACCAAAGAGTTTAGCCTCGATACAATCCTTCATATTATCGTACTTGGTTTGGAAAATCTCGTCCAACGACTCCTTCAACAACTCACGATACTTCAAGCGATTGACAGTCATATCCTTTGAGCCGTCATGCACCCAGATATTCAAGATTGCAGGGTCACCCTGCCTACGACCCATCTCCTCAGCTATGGCGCGACAACGCTTCGTGTGCTCAATCCAGAACTTACGAATCTTAGGGTCGGGGTTTGCCAACGACAAAGAGCCACTCTTGGGGTGAGAGAACGAAGTGGAGTTAAAGTCAAGCTTCATACCATTCTCCGCAGCCCACTGTATCCAACTCTCGAAGTGCTTAGGCTCCAACTCATCACGGTCAGCCACTCCCGTTTGGCGGAAATCGGCATAGCTCGCATGCAGACTCAAACGGTGCTTACCCGGTATAAGCGACGTAGCCTTCAATATATCATCTCGCAGTTCCTCGATGGTGCGAGCGCGTCCGGGATAGTTACCCGTAGCTTGAATACCTCCTGTAAGTTCTCCATCAGGATTCTCAAATCCGCGCACATCATCAGCCTGCCAGCAGTGAAGCGACAACTGAATCTTCTGCAACTTATCCATCGCAGCCTCGGTGTCAATACCCATAGCCGCATAACGTTCCTTGGCTATCTCATAAGCCTTTTCGATGAGTTCCTTTTTCATTGTATTATAAAGTTTTAAGTTCTACTTATCTATTTATTTAGGTTAGCAAACTTCTCCCAGCCCTGCGCCCACACCAGAGCATCACAAGGCTCATAATACTTACTTTCGAGAAGCGAGCTAAAACTCTCCATTACCTCCTCGTAGCCACCCAGCTCGCCAACTTTCACTGCCTGTACAGCGACATTACCTAAGGCCGTAGCCTCCGACGCTCCTGTCACAACGGGCACTCCAATAGCATTTGCCGAGAATTGATTAAGCATATCGTTCTTCGCTCCGCCACCAATCACATAGAGTTGCTCAACAGCAACACCCGTGAGTTCTTCGAGCATTGCAACCACAGCACGATAACGCAGAGCTAACGACTCGAAGATACAACGCACAAATTGTCCCACACTCTCAGGTGCAGGCTGTCCCGACAGCTCGCAATATTCCTTTATAGCCTCCGTCATCGACTGCGGATTGGCAAAACACTCAGCATCGGGATTTATCAACGAACGAAAAGGCTCTGCCTTCTGGGCTTCGGCAATTAATTCGCCATAACCCATCTCACCCCACTCTGCGCGACAACGCTCCAAGAGCCACATACCACATATATTTTTCAACACGCGAATCGTACCACCTATACCGCCCTCGTTGGTGAAGTTAAGTTGAGCACTATGCTTAGTGATAATAGGCTCAGGAGACACTACACCCATAAGCGACCATGTACCCGAGCTCAAATAAGCTGTTGCCATATCTTTGGCAGGCACCGTCGCCACAGCCGAGCCCGTATCGTGACTCGCCACAGCAACAACATCTACGGCACCCAATCCAGTCAGACGCTGTATCTCTTCGGTCAAAACACCAATCTTCTCACCTGGCATCACCTGACGACCAAATTGTTCTGTTCTCAACCCAATTCTATGCAAAATCTCCTCGTCCCACTTGCGTGTGCGAGGGTCAATCATCTGCGACGTTGAGGCGATGGTATATTCTGTCACCATCTCACCCGTGAGCATATACGCCAACGCATCGGGGATAAAGAGAATCTTATCTGCCGCCGCCAACGCCGAGCAATCGTTATAACGCAACGTATCGAGCTGGAACAGAGTATTAAAATTCATCACCTGAATACCCGTGCGCTCATAAAGTTCTTCGCGTGGCATATCCTCAAAAAATCTTTCAGGCGCACCCACCGTATGAGGGTCGCGATATGAGTAGGGCAGACGCAACAACTCTCCATCTTTACCAAATAGAGCCACATCTACGCCCCACGTATCAATACCTATTGAAGTAGGCTCAACACCTCGCTGCGCCACAAGTTTCAAACCTTTTACGACCGATGAGTAAATAGCAGGCAAATCCCAATAAAAATGACCTCTAAGTTGAATTATAGGCGATGAAAAACGACATATCTCCTCCATCGCAACATTAGAACCTTGAAATGTTGCCAAGATTACACGACCGCTGGTAGCACCCAAATCTACCGCCACAAAATTATATTCCGACATTATCTTAGGTTGTTGGTTATAAATCACACAAATTTATAATTTTCTGGCAACATAAACAAGTTAAAAAACATTTTTATACCTTTGTAGAAAATTGTATTCCATGAAAAAGGCTCTATTTTCACTCCTTGCCATCATCGCATGCTTTTGCTACGCCCACGCACAGCACAACTCCGAGTCGATAGACCGCCTACTATGTTCACTCGGCAAGCAAGACCAAAAGACAAGACTCAATCTCAACCGAGTTGTGCAACAAGGTATCGCCGACAGTATAATACACTACGCACAAATAATAGCTCTAACCGACACCGCCAATCAACAACACGTACAACAAATCCTTAAAAACGGAGTACCCTCCGATTTATCAGCCGAAGCATACCACGCAATATTTTTGATTATAGACCATGCCGATACTAAGTTTCAAAAACAACATTTTAACGACCTGCGCACCCTTGCGCAACAAGGTCATATACCAACCTATGACATTGCTACGTTGCAAGATAGAATATTAATGCATCGTAATAAAAAGCAGATTTTTGGCACCCAAACCGTTGCTAAGCCCATCACCATAACTCAACCAGAATCACACCCCGAAATGATAAATTACGTGTGGGCTGTACGCAACCCCAAGCATCTCGAAAAACGTAGAACAGAGGTTGGTCTCGGCTCAATGGAAAGACAAGCAGCGGGGCATGCAAAATTTGGCTACAATTCAATATTCGACCCCACACTCTCGAAACGAGACATCAAACGCCTCACGGCGCAGAAGAAAAAGTAAGAAACCTCTATATTTTTTGAATAATAAACAAAGTTTAATTAACTTTGCGCAATATTTCAGAAAAAGTTTTCACTCTAAGAATAGAAGGTTAAATTAATATTATAAAAAAATGACACAGGATAATCAGATTTTTGAGCTCATCAACGAGGAGCGCACTCGTCAGATGCACGGCATCGAGCTTATTGCATCGGAGAACTTCGTTAGTGACCAAGTTATGGCTGCTATGGGTTCTGTACTCACAAACAAGTATGCTGAGGGTTACCCAGCAGCACGTTACTACGGCGGTTGCGAGGTAGTGGACAAGGTTGAGCGCTTAGCTATTGAGCGCCTTTGCAAGCTCTACGACGCAGAGTACGCTAACGTACAGCCTCACTCTGGCGCTCAGGCTAACATGGCGGTATTCTTCGCGGTATTGAAGCCGGGCGACACATTTATGGGTCTTGACTTGGCTCACGGTGGTCACCTTTCACACGGTTCACCTGTAAACATGTCGGGCATGTACTTCAACGCTGTTGGCTACCAGCTCAACGAGGCTACCGGCACAATCGACTACGAGGATATGGAGCGTAAGGCGTTGGAGCACAAGCCAAAGCTCATCGTAGGTGGTGCATCAGCTTACTCACGCGAGTGGGATTACAAACGCATGCGTGAAATCGCAGACAAGGTAGGCGCACTCTTTATGGTGGATATGGCTCACACAGCAGGTCTTATCGCTGCTGGCGTGTTGGATAACCCAGTGAAGTATGCACACATCGTAACATCTACAACTCACAAGACTTTGCGTGGTCCACGTGGTGGTATCATATTGATGGGTAAGGATTTCGAAAATCCATGGGGTTACACAACACCAAAGGGTGTCGTTAAGATGATGTCACAGATTTTGAACTCAGCCGTATTCCCTGGCATCCAGGGTGGTCCATTGGAGCACGTCATCGCAGCTAAGGCAGTAGCTTTCGGCGAGGCATTGCAGCCAGAGTATAAGGAGTACCAGCAGCAGGTACAGAAGAACGCTCAGGCTATGGCCGAGGCATTCGCTAAGCGTGGTTACACAGTTGTTTCAAACGGCACTGACAACCACTTGATGCTTATCGACCTTCGCACTAAGTTCCCTGAGCTTACAGGTAAGTTAGCAGAGCGTTGCTTGGTTGCGGCTGACATCACCACAAACAAGAACATGGTACCATTCGACTCACGTTCACCATTCCTCACATCTGGTTTGCGCTTCGGCACACCAGCCATCACAACTCGTGGTGTGAAGGAGGATAAGATGGATTACATCGTTGAGCTTATCGACCGCGTATTGCACGACCCCGAGAATGAGGAGAACATCGCAGCAGTTCGCAAGGACGTAAACGCAATGATGGAGCAGTATCCTTTGTTTGCGTGGTAGCAGGGTAACCGCTTATAAATAATAGTGGCGTATGAAGAGACTTCTGTTCTCAGCATACGCCACTATTGTTGTACTATATCTAAATGTAGTTGTTATTCAGTCATTGCGAGGAGGACAAAGTCCGACGTGGCAATCCTCCACGTGCCTTCCTAAACTCTCTAATCTCCCTAACCTAATTATATAAAAAGCGAGGATGCACGCGCACCCTCGCCTTCATTGTTTATATCAATTTCTTACTAAAAGTCATAGCCGACAATATCGGAAGCATATTCGCTCCAATAACTTGCCCACTTATATGCATTCACCGAGTTGCGTGGCACATAAATCTTGCGGTCAGAGGCGTTGTCGTAGAACATATAATGACTTCCCGTTGGCGGTGTTGTAGCCTTGCAATATACACTTGTCAGGCTGCTGCAACCATAGAATGCAGCCCATCCAATCCCAGTCACGCTGTCGCCAATAGTTACACTTGTCAGGCTGCTGCAATCATAGAATGCATACTCTCTAATCAAAGTAACGCTGTTGGGAATAGTTACACTTGTCAGGCTGCTGCAACCATGGAATGCATCCCTTCCAATCGAAGTCACGCTGTTGGGAATAGTGATGCTTGTCAGGCTGCTGCAATCAGAGAATGCATCCCTTCCAATCGAAGTCACGCTGTCGGGAATAGTTACACTTGTCAGGCTGCTGCAACCACAGAATGCATACTCTCCAATCCCAGTCACGCT
>JAFPAD010000056.1 GCA_017424405.1 Alistipes sp. | reverse complement strand
TACTGGCGCATCACGGAAAACTTCATCCGCTGCGCCGTTGAACACGGCATCAATACCATCCTGACGCCCACCCACACCCCGCCGCTGGACACCCGCATCGGCAGTTACCGTCCTGCCGTGCAGCTGGTGGATGTATTGATACCTTGGAGCAAGCTCTTTCCCTACATATTTATCTTTATCATCAACAACTCGATATTGGCTCCATATCTGCTTTTTCGCAGACGCTACATATCTTATGTGGTGCTGATTTTGGTGATGCTTGTGGTTGTGTTCTACTCGTTGGAGTATTACATGGATTCGATACGTCACCTGCCTTATGCAGGAGCTGACACCTACATCATACAGGGTCGAGCGTCGTTTACCGACCTTGCGTGGTATTGGAATGTGTTGCTCGGAGTGCTTATGATGTTGGCGAATTGTGGCATCAAGGTGATGTTCAAGGCAATGCACGACGAACATAGAATTATATCGCTAGAGCGTCAGAACTTACAAGCTGAGATGGAGGCACTGAAATATCAGATAAACCCTCATTTCTTTATGAATACGCTGAATAATATCCATGCGTTGATAGATATCGACACCTCTGCAGCCAAAGCAACTGTCATCGAGCTATCGAAGATGATGCGATATGTGTTGTATGATTCCGAGAAGCATGTGACCGATTTGGTTGATGATGTGAATTTTTTGGAACATTACATCTCGTTAATGCGTATTCGTTATACCAATGATGTGGATATTCGTTTTGACGTACAAAGTCCTATGACTGTGGGTGTGAAGGTTCCGCCTCTGTTGCTTATAGTCTTTGTTGAGAATGCCTTTAAGCATGGTGTGAGTTATGCCAAGCCGTCGTATGTCCACATAAAGTTGGATAGCAAGGGTGGTTATACCTCTTTTGAGGTGCGTAACTCTCGTCATTCTGCTCATGGTGTCATGAAGGGTGGAGTGGGTCTTGAGAACGTGCGTAAGCGTTTGGAACTTATCTATGATGGTAATTATTCGCTTGAAATAGATAGTCATGATGAGAATGAATATGTTGTTAAATTATCAATTCCAGTGGTGCGATGATGAAATGTATAGCCATTGACGATGAACCGTTAGCGTTGCGTCAGATTAAGAGTTATATCGACAAGATAGAGGGTTTGCAGTTGGTGGCATTGTGTAGTCGCGCCACCGAAGCGCAACAGGTGCTGTCGCAGCAGGGTGTTGATGTGATGTTTGTCGATATTAATATGCCCGATGTGAATGGTTTGGATTTCGTGAGGTCGTTGGAAAATCCTCCGATGGTAATATTCACTACGGCTTACGCCGAGTATGCGGTCGAAGGGTTTAGGTTAGATGCTGTGGATTACTTGCTTAAACCTTTTGCGTATGAGGATTTCGAACGTTCGGTAAATAAGGCTCGTTCGTTGTTTGAATTATACCGTATGCGAGATATGCAAAATGCTCCCGAGGCTGAGCTTTCAGATGAGGTGCTGGAAGATAAGCCCGATAAGCGAGATTACATCTCCATTAAAGCTAACTATAAGGTGCGCATGGTGAAATACTGCGATATTATATATGTCGAGAGTGTGGGCGAGTATGTCAGATTACACCTCACCGATGGCTCGAAATTGGTCACTCTGTTTCGCATGAAGAATATGGAGAGTGCTTTGCCGTCGAACAATTTTATGCGAGTGCACCGTTCATATATAGTTAATCTGGATAGAGTGTCAAGCTATGCTCGTGGCAAGATATTTATGGATAATGGCGATGATGTGCCATTGAGTATCAATTATCGCGAGATGTTCCGCCGATATCTCGAGCATGTGCAACTTGCCAAGTAAAGCTTATCCCAACGTAGGAAAACTCTTCAGTGCTACGTATCGGTTGTCGATGAACTCGTAACAGAAGTGTTGTAATCCGTTGGTTAATACTATGTAACGAGCTTTTACAATGGCGTTGTATCGTGAGGCTTGCAGAAAAACCTCTCGTAGCGTATTGCTGTTTTTGAAATCAATGTCGGGTGATTTACACTCGGCAAGTAGCAGGGGTCGGGCGTTGTTATCAACCACCACCACATCGGCACGCTGAGCCATTCCGTTAATAGATACGGGATACTCCTCCACGATGGAGAGAAGTGGAGCCTTGCAGTGTGATATTAGAAATTCGACCAAGTGCTGTCGCACCCACTCTTCGGGAGTAAGTACAATGTAGGTCGAACGCACGCGATCAAACACCAAAGTATGTCCATTCTCCTCCGTTGCGCGCAAATTTATGCGAGGGAAGTTTAGTTTTGGTGTATTATTCATCGTATAAATAAAATTTTTTATAACTTTGACCGACAAATATAGTAAATATAAAGAAATATGAAAAGACTTTTATCCATCATAACGCTTTTGGTTGTTGCTGTGCCTATGCTTTATGCGCAGGATTATTCATCGCCGGAGTATATTTCGTTGGGACGTGAGCAGGCTCGTTCGAAGGTGGTGTCGTATCCTACGGCAGAGGAGGCACAGGCTTTGGGCGCAGGTATGGTAGCGTCGAAGTATGTACGTCCGGTGAAGGAGTGGACTCGCACGGAGGAGGCTGATGCTGTGGTGTTTACATCGAAGTATGTCATTCCATTTATGTGGCTTAGCCGCATGGCTATTTTGTATGTTGATGAGGCGTCGGGAGCTTACGAGGTGCTTATCAATGGCAAGAAGGTGGGTTATACAGCAAATGCGTTTGCTCCAGCCGAGTTTAATATTACCAAATCGTCGCAGGAAGATGTTAATACCATCTCTATTCGCGTGTTGAAGGAGCATCTTAGCTCTAAGATGGAGTGCTTCAATGATAAGACTGAGGCTCATGTGGGTGAGGTGTTCGTTATGTCACAGCCTGTAATTCGTGTGAGAGATATCGTTCATAAGACGTCGGTGGATATGAAGAGTGAGTATGCCAATGTCGAGTTGGGCGTGGTGGTTAAGACCGAGACACTCAATCCAAAGAAGGCTCGCATACATTACGAATTGGTTGCTCCCGATACTACGGTGGTTACTTATGGTCATCGTGATATAACCATCGGAATGAGAGGCGAGGATACAATCAAGTTTACAGCTCGTATTCCTTATGCCCTTACGTGGTGTGCAGATATGCCTGTGCGCTATCGTTTGAATGTGCGTACGCAGGTTGAGGGTCGTTATGTAGAGTATCAGTCGCACATGATAGGCTTCCGTACGGTGGAGTCAGATGATGAGGGTAATTTCTATATAAATGGAATTAAGACCGAGCTCTTCTTCCGCGATATGGATCCACTGACCGTAACTGATAAAGATATTGTGGCAGCACGTATTCTCAAGTATAACGCTTTGCGATTTAAGATGGGTGCTGTACCACAGAATGTATATCGCATGTGTGATTCGTTGGGAATGTATGTCATAGCACAAGTCCCTATCAATACCAAGGAGAGTGGTTTGTCACGTCGTAAAGGTGGAAACCCATCAAACGACCCAGAGTGGAAGAGTGCATACCTTGATAGAGTAGAAACATCGTATCGCACAACGTGCGGTCAGGCGTGTGTTATAGGTTATATCATGGCGGAGGAGTCATCAAACGGTATAAATCTGTATGAGAGTTATCTACGTCTTAAGGAGTTGGAAAAAACACGTCCTGTGATGTATCTCGATGCTGCAGACGAGTGGAATAGCGATTGATGAAGATAGTATAGTTGGGGACTTTAGTTTTTTTGTGTTGATACGTCGATAATTTTTTCGCGTAGTCGTAAATTTTATGAAAAATCGTGAAAAAATTTGCACAAAAAGAAAAACTGCCCTATCTTTGCACCAGCAATCGAAAAGATTGATGCCTCTTTAGCTCAGTTGGTAGAGCACGACACTCTTAATGTTGGGGTCCAGGGTTCGAGCCCCTGAGGGGGTACAAAAGAAGATAATCGAAAGATTGTCTTCTTTTTTTTGTATTCACTCGGGGAGCGAGAACCCTGAATGCGCCTCCCTCTCAGGGAGGTTGGGAGGGTGTAAACTAAACGAGCACACGACTGCCTACTGCAAGTAGCGCAGTCGAGCCCCTGAGGGGGGTACGAAAGAAGATAATCGAAAGATTCTCGCTTTTTTTTGTGTTCGCTTGCCAACTCTTGTTGTTCGCCTGTCAAGCCTCGACGACAAGATGGTTCTTGACACCCAAAAACAAAAAACGACCTACATTACTGTAAGTCGTTTCTGCGGTGCGTAGGGGACTCGAACCCCTGACCCCGTGCGTGACAGGCACGTATTCTAACCAGCTGAACTAACGCACCAATTGCTGATTGCGAGTGCAAAGGTAGTACAAAAAATTGAATCTGCAACTTTTTTTCAAAAAAAATAAGTAAAAAGTAGAAAGAAATATATAAATCAGTGAGAATTTTGGTCTTATATAC
>JAFPAD010000055.1 GCA_017424405.1 Alistipes sp. | reverse complement strand
ATTATCATTTTATTTATATCTTTGCACCCGCATTAGTGCAATGGACCCATAGCTCAGTCGGTTAGAGCAGCGGACTCATAATCCGAAGGTCGTGGGATCATGCCCCTCTGGGTCCACAAAACGAGAAGTCTCGATGAAAATCGAGGCTTTTTTGTTTTCTATATCCCTGATAAATCACCAACGAAATTTAGTGCTGAGTAATTCGAAGCAAGAAACACCTATTCGTGTACTCTATATTCAGCGCGCACGAAATGGTACAGTATAAAACAAAAAAGGTTGGCCTCTGCCAACCTTGGTGCCCAGGACAAGACTCGAACTTGCACGAGCTAATGCTCACTACCCCCTCAAAGTAGCGTGTCTACCAATTTCACCACCTGGGCCTCTCCATCTAGGGTGTGGCTAATGCCATTTCCCCGAAAAGGTGTGCAAATATAGGCACTATTTTGTAAACTGCAAAATTTTTTTGATAAAAAACTCAAAAATATCTTATTTTCTATACCTAATGAGGCTCTCTTAGCCTATCTTTTACCTTTGTCGAACTGAACCCTATCCCCAATATCCTACATGAACAACATAAGTACCACCTGTGCCAGCACCACTCTTGCAAACATCGAGAGCGGATATACTGTGGCGTAGGCTATCGAGGCATACTCGCCAGGTATGGTGTCGTTGGCGTAGTTCAGAGCCATAGGGTTTGCCATAGCGCCGCACAGCATGCCGCACGTTGTGCCGAAGTCCATGCGTGCCACACGCATCGAGATAAAGCCCACAAGTAGCAGAGGTAGCAGCGTGATCAAAAAGCCAAGTCCTACCCACATAAGACCCGTTGCGCTGAATGCCGTAGAGAAGAAGTCACCTCCTGCATTCAAACCCAAGCAGGCCAAGTAGAGCGACAATCCAAAGGCACGTAGCATGAGGTTGGCACTCTGTGTGGTGTAGGTTACAAGGTGGAATCGCGGTCCATAGATACCCATCAGGATACCCAAAATTATAGGTCCGCCAGCCAATCCAAGTTTCACGGGTAGGGTGATGCCCGGCAGCGTCAGAGGAATAGCTCCCAACACCAATCCTAAGGCAAGACCGATGTATATAGCGGTAAGGTTTGGCTCATTGAGCTCTCCTTCGGCATTTCCAAGTACCTTCTCGACCTTCAACACTGCGCGTTCATCTCCTACAACCACCACGCAGTCGCCCACCTGAAGCATAAGGTCGGGTGTTGCCAACAGTGCCATGCCACTACGATATATGCGGCTGATGTTTATTCCGTAGCTGTTGCGTAGGTGTAGTGAGCCAAGACGCTTACCATTTATCTCAGAACGAGTAATGATGATGCGACGCGACACAAGTCGGCTGTCCACCTTATTCCAATCCACATTCTCATTGTTCCAGTCGATACTCTCGCGCTTTCCAATCATCGCCTCCATTGTGTCAATGTCCTTGCGTGAGGTGACAATCATCACTCTGTCACCCTCCTGCAATGAGGTGTCGTTTGAAGGTAGTATAACCTCTCCGCCACGCCACAGGCGCGAGATGACGAATGGTACATGTGCTATTTCTGCCAACTTGTGCATATCCTTGTCAAAAACGCCCGGATTCTGAACGTGCAGAGTAGCTATAAAGGTGTTGTTCTCGTGCTTGGAGTGAGGCGCTGCAATGTCGTTTTTCCTCACCCAAAATCGTTGCATGAGCATGATAGCTAAGATGACACCCACAACGCCCAATGGATATGTAACCGCACAACTCAGCGCCGGAACTGTTGTTGGGATATTCATCTGTGCGAGAGTTTGTTGCGTAGCTCCCAGCGCAGGGGTGTTGGTTGTTGCGCCACACAGCACACCCATCATATCGGGTAGGGGAATGTTGAGCGCATAGCTCATAATGATAGCCATAGCAGTGCCTATCAATATCACACCCAAGCCTATTGTGTTGAGTTTCACTCCACCTGAACGGAACGCACTCATAAAACCCGGACCTACTTGTAGTCCCAGCGAATAGACGAAGAGTGACAATCCGAAGCTCTCGGCAAAGAGCAGGACTTTTTGGTCAATGGAGATGCCAAAGTGACCGGCTATGATGCCGATGAAAAATACAAATGTGACACCTAACGAAACACCCAATATGCGTATTTTGCCAAATATCAATCCTATGGCGCATATCAACGATATAACCACCACAGCTTGCATGGCAGAGTGTGTTAGGAAGAGTGATTCAAACATTTCTCAACAAATAATAGTATTATTTTAAATCCATCTCCTCAAGCAGGTATGATGCTCCTCCGATACGGTCCACAACAAACAAGACATAACGAATATCAACCGATATGTTGCGGCAAATCGAAGGGTCGAACTCTATGTCGCTCATCGTAGAGCGCCATGTACGGTCGAAGTTGATACCAATCAACTCACCCTTGCCGTTTATGACAGGCGAGCCTGAGTTACCGCCCGATGTGTGGTTTGTTGCGAGGAAACATACAGCTACGCTCTCGCGGTCGCCAATCTGCGAAGCCCAACGACCGTAGTCCTTGCGAGCATAGATGTCGCGCAATGACTGAGGAATGTTGTAGTCGTAGATATTTGGGTCGTCCTTGGCGATGATGCCGTCGATTGATGTCACAGGATTGTGATACTCGCCGTCGGCATACTCATAACCGGCTACCTTACCGTAAGCCACACGAAGTGTGAAGTTTGCATCGGGATAGAATGCACGCTCCTTATCCCACTCGCGCAGGGCGCGCATATATGGGCGATACCACTGCTCCACATCAGGAATGTTGCTCAGGTTGCGGTAAGCCACCTTGGCAATCTGCTGACGCATAGGCGTAAGGATAGTTGCCAACTCCGCCATTGGATCACTTTCAAGTGTTGCTGGGTCGAAGTCTGGCGATGTAATCTTGGTGTTGTCGTAGAGGTAATCCACATACGCAGCAACGCCACCCTTTGCCTCGATAGCTGCTGTGAGAGCCTCTGGCACGCCACCCTCTGGCATACGCTTGAGGAACTCAGCCAGCATGGCGTGCGCAATCTTGCGGTCGATAGCCACCGAATAGTTCTTCATAAAGCCTGCGTGCGAAGCCTTTGCACTCTTTGCGAAAATCTCTGCGTCCTTTGCACGACTCTTCATTGTAAGCAAAGAGTTTGCAAGGCTCAATGCCTCTATGCCACCCAATGATTCATTGAAGAGCTCGCGTACGAAGTACTCCTTCTTCGCTTTGTCGTATGATACGCTCATATTTGCGAGCAAATCCTTATACTCTGGCTTATCCGCAGCCCAAGCTGCGAACTCAGTCTCGTAAGCCTTCTTACTCTCTACGGTCTGCAGACGACGCAAGCCCAACACCTCGCCCTGCCACTTCTTCCAAGCGTTGGCGATTGATGCGTGCTTCGAAGCATACTGGATACGCACTGCAACATCTTCAGCCTGTGCTGCCGAGATGATGTCGAGGCGCTGTGTGCGAAGATCAATCTTCATTGGGTCAGAAATCTCTGCCACATACTCCACAGCGTCCGATGTTACATACTCCTGCGTATTGCCTGGGAAACCGTAAATCATAGTGAAGTCACCCTCCTTCACGCCCTTTGTCGAAACTGCAAAGTGGCGCTTTGGCTGGTAAGGCTTGTTGTCCTTCGAGTAGTCGGCTGGCTGGTTGTCCTCGCCCGCATATACACGGAAGATTGAGAAGTCGCCCGTGTGGCGTGGCCAAATCCAGTTGTCGGTGTCGCCGCCGAACTTACCGATTGATGATGGTGGAGCACCCACCAAGCGCACGTCACGATATGTCTGATATACAAACAAGAAGTGCTGGTTGCCGTAGTACATAGGCTCTACGCTAGCGCGGTAGCCCTCGCCCGTAGCGGCAGCCTTTGCGATGTCGGCGGCCTTTTCTCCCTTGTTGATACGCTCGGTCACATCCTCCATCTTAACCAAAAGACTCACAGTCAAGCCTGGCACTGGCAACTCCTGCTCGCGTGAGAGAGCCCAGAAGCCATCAGTGAGGTAGTCGTGCTCAACTGATGAGAGCTGCTGGATAGAGCCGTAGCCGCAGTGGTGGTTCGTCAGGAGCAGACCCTCCTTCGACACAAACTCGCCCGTACAACCGCCGCCAAACTGAACAACAGCGTCCTTCATCGAAGCCTTGTTTATAGAATAAATATCCTCGGCAGAGAGCTTGAAGCCCTTGCGCTTCATATCCTTGATGCGCTCGCCAATAAGGCTTGGCAACCACATACCCTCGTCAGCGTGGATTGGAGTAAGGAAGCACGCGCAGAGGAGCAAAAGAGTAAAGAGTTTCTTCATATTTTTTTCGATTTTTTTATTTGCGAATGATATTCACCTCACCCCTTTCGCCAAAGGCGATGATAGAGCTTGGCTGGCAAGTAGGCTTGCCCTGGAAGCGTGGATTTACAACGAAATCAACGCCGTCGATAATCTCTTTTGCAACATCCTTCAAACCCTTTAGAGGCGTAGGCTCGCCTGAGATATTAGCCGAAGTCGAAACTATTGGCTTGCCGAACTTGCGCAACAGCTGCAGGCAGAAGTCATGGTTAGGAACTCTCACGCCCAGTGTACCCTCCTCGGGAATGAGGTTTGCAGCTACGCCCACAGCACCCTCAAGAATCAAAGTGAGAGGCTTCTCACTCATCTCCATCACCTCGAACGCAATGCCAGGAGCCTTGTTTACATATCTCACAATCATGTCGGCATCACGACACAAGACAATCATTGAAGTCTTGTTCTGGCTTTGCTTCAAGGCGTAAATCTTCTCCACCGCCTCGGCATTTGTAGCGTCGCAACCAATTCCCCAAACGGTGTCGGTAGGGTAGAGTATCAACCCTCCTGCGCGTAGCACCTCAAGTGCTGCAAGTATCTCTTTTTCCATATGAATCATAAATTTATTT
>JAFPAD010000054.1 GCA_017424405.1 Alistipes sp. | reverse complement strand
TTCCTGCGTCATATCTTCGGCATAACCTAAATCCTGGATATGTAACTGACAATACCGCAGGATCATGGGGTAGTATTTCCGCACAAAATCCTCAATAGCTTGATCATCGCCATGTTTCATTCGGTGCAGCAGCAAAAAATCCGCGTCCATGTTTTTCCTCCTCTCCTGAAAATTTAAAGCGCTTTCACTTAGTATAACGATCGATGATAGTAAAAGGATAGTATTATGTTGCTATTTTAGTGAAATAATCATTCTTACGGCAGCATTGAACATTATAGCTGGTATAGAGGAGTTGCTCGAAAACACAGGCGAATATATCAGGGTTGAGAATATGGATTGCGCTTGGGATTTCATTTATGAAGTGGATAAAGCAACTTAAATTATAGTTTGACATCTGGTTGTACCTTTTAACTAAAGGCATATATTTTAACGAAAAGGCATCCTCACGGAGTGATACAGCAAATATGGAAACGAGGACAGAACTTCTGCCCTCGTTTGATTTATTATATGCCGCATAGTTTTTTACCTGTATTGTGTGTTGGCTTTCGGGGCTGACCGTATGCTTTTTGTCGGTTATTGACCGCGATTTTGTCGATATGCAATGTTTGTTTTGCGTTATCATATGTAGTTATACAATATTATGCGCAATATAGTTGAGATTTTGCAATATAATTCATACATTTGCATATATAAGCATATTTATGATGAAAGTAACAATCTTGCAACGCAATATCGAGTGGGCTAATCCTACGCTGAATGTGCAACGTGCTGATGAGGCTATTGCGCGTAATGCTGGCGCCGATTTATATGTCCTGCCCGAAATGTTTTCTACTGGTTTTTGTACTCAACCTGAGGGTATTGCCGAGTCAAACGACAGCGATACCTTGAAATGGATGCAACGCAAGGCGGCTCAGACCAATGCTGCCATTGCGGGTAGCATAGCAGTGGAGGAGCAGGGTAGATATTACAATCGTTTCTATTTTGTGAAGCCCGATGGCAGCGTTACCTACTACGACAAGAAGCATCTTTTTACCTATGGCGGCGAACATTTGCGCTTCACTGCGGGTGAGGAACGTGTGGTCGTGGAGTGGCGCGGTGTGCGTATCTTGCTTGAGGTTTGTTACGACCTTCGTTTCCCTATTTGGGCGCGCAATCGTGGCGACTACGATATGATTTTATATGTGGCAAGTTGGCCTACGCCTCGCGTGGCGGCATGGAGTGCGTTACTTGTGGCGCGTGCTATCGAAAATCAGTGCTATGTGGCAGGTGTGAACCGAGTAGGAACGGACCCTGCGTGCGAGTATTGCGGAGGCAGTGTTATTATCGACCCTTATGGAAAGACTATAGCTGCTTGTGCCGATAACAAGGAGACAGAGGTCACGGCGGAGATAGATATGGAGGCATTGGGGGCGTTTCGCGAGAAGTTCCCCGTGCTGAAAGATGCAGATATTTAGTAAGGCACAGATATGATTTCAAAGAGATTACTTTTGGGCGACGAGGCTATTGCTTTGGGTGCGGTGCATGCTGGAATTAGCGGTGTGTATGCCTATCCTGGTACGCCCTCGACAGAGATAACGGAGTTCATTCAAGCTCATGCGCCTGAGGTGCGTAGCCGATGGTGTACCAACGAGAAGGCAGCTATGGAGGCAGCACTCGGTATGTCGTACGCGGGCAAGCGCGCAATAGTGTGTATGAAGCATGTAGGTATGAATGTGGCGGCAGATGCCTTTGTCAATTCGGGTATCACGGGTGTTAATGGTGGTTTGGTGGTGTTGGCTGCCGATGACCCATCAATGCACTCGTCGCAGAACGAGCAGGACTCGCGCTTCTACGGTAAGTTTGCGATGATTCCAATCCTTGAGCCATCTTCACAGCAGGAGGCATACGATATGATGCCTTATGCGTTTTCGCTCTCTGAGGAATTGAAGCTACCGGTGTTGATGCGTGTGGTTACTCGCTTGGCACATTCGCGTGCTGGCGTGGAGGTTACCACACCTCTGCCACAAAATGCTCTCAACCCCGACAATGAACGCACTCATTGGGTGTTGCTTCCGGGTAATGCACGTCGTCAGTACGCATCGCTTGTTGCAAAGCAGCCACAGTTGCAGCTCTCGGCAGAGCACTCGCCATATAACCGCCAGCACAGCACAGAGGGTGCAAAGCTCGGCGTGGTGGCGTGTGGAATTGCATATAACTATGTGATGGAGAACGAGCCAACGAAGCGCGGTATCTCGGTCTTGAAGGTGTCGCAGTATCCACTCCCCGAGCAGGCTATAAAGGCTTTGGCTGCGGAGTGTGATGCGTTGCTCGTAGCAGAAGATGGTCAGCCAATGGCTGAGGAGCAGATAAAGGCTATGTTGGGCGCAGATTATGCTGTGAAGGGTCGCTTGACGGGTGATTTGCCTCGTATGGGCGAGCTTACTCCTGATAATGTGGGTGCTGCACTCGGCGTTGAGCAGACGCAGAATTTCACTGCGGCGGAGAATGTTGTACCTCGTCCACCAGCATTGTGTCAGGGTTGTGGTCACCGCGATGTATATGATGCGCTTAATAAGGTGGCGGCAGAGTATGCCGATGCACGCATTTTTGGCGACATCGGTTGCTATACGCTTGGTGCGTTGCCTCCATTCCGAGCTATCGACTCGTGTGTGGATATGGGTGCTTCAATCACCATGGCGAAGGGTGCGGCAGATGCTGGCGTACATCCTGCGATTGCCGTTATTGGCGACTCTACATTCACCCACTCTGGCATGACGGGCTTGCTTGATGCCATCAACGATAAGTCAAACATTACGGTTATTATCTCCGACAATCTCACAACTGCTATGACAGGAGGTCAGGACTCGGCAGGAACAAATAAGTTCGAGGCTATATGTCAGGGGTTGGGTGTTGAGCCCGAGCATCTGCATGTGGTGGTACCTCTGCCCAAGAATATGGAGGAGATTACTCGCATCATACGTGAAGAGATTGAGTACAATGGAGTTTCTGTGATTATCCCTCGCCGCGAGTGTATCCAGACTCTGAATCGTAAACTACGTCAAAAAAGAGCTCAGAAGTAATGAAGAAAGATATAATTTTAGCAGGCGTTGGAGGACAAGGAATCCTCACTATCGCAACTATCATAGGTGATGCAGCTGCCGCCGCAGGTGTAAATCTCAAGCAGGCAGAGGTGCACGGCATGAGTCAGCGTGGCGGTGATGTGCAGTCAAATCTGCGCCTCTCGAACGATGTGATTTATTCCGACCTTATCAAGCAGGGTAGTGCCGATATGATTATCTCGATGGAGCCAATGGAGGCTCTGCGTTATTTGCCATACTTGAACGATGAGGGTGTCGTTGTGACATCGTCCAACGTGTTTAAGAATATCCCCAATTATCCCGACGGGCAGGCTTTGATGGGAGAGCTGGAGGCTCTGTCACGCGTGTCGATGCTTCCAATCGAGGACTTGGCGAAGCAGAACAGCATGCCCAAGAGTGCCAATGTGGTGCTGCTCGGCATGGCGGCGAAATATATCGAAATCCTCTCACCCGAGCAGTTGCGCGAGAGCATTAAGCGAGTATTTGCGTCGAAGGGCGAGAGTGTTGTGGAGATGAACTGTCAAGCATTCGACCTCGGTCTGAATTCTGTTAAATAGAAAAATTGAATATGAAGATATTTAGTGAAGAGTTGGTAGCCCAAGCGGTGCAGGATTTGCATATTGCCGATCTACAGCGTGCAACCATCGGTGAGGTGTTGCTTGTTGCGCAATACCTTGAGCAGAAGACTGGTATTCCATTCATTCGCATGGATCAGGGCTCGCCTGGATTGCCTGTAAATCATTACGGTGTTGAGGCTGAGAAGGCTGCCCTCGATCGTGGCGTTGGCTCGCAGTATCCTGCGGCGGCGGGTGTGCCTGAGTTAAAGACAGAGGCTTCGCGCTTTGTGAAGGCATTTTTGAATGTCGATGTTTCGGCACGCTCTTGTGTGCCTACCGTTGGTAGCGTGGCGGGCTCGTTTGGTTCGTTTATTGCCTGCACGCAGCGCACCCCAGGCAAGAATAAGGTGTTGTTCATTGACCCGGGTTTTCCTATCCAGAAGTCTCAGTTGAGAGTTATCGGTGCCGATTGGGCTGAGTTCGATATCTATAATTATCGTGGTGAGGCTCTGCGCGAGAAACTCGAGGAGATGCTCTCGGCGGGCGATATTGCCGCCATCGTCTATTCTAACCCCAACAATCCAGCGTGGATATGTCTGGAGGATGCGGAGTTGAAAATTATTGGCGAGCTGGCTACAAAATACGATGTCATAGTGATGGAGGATTTGGCATATTTCTGCATGGATTTCCGTCACGACCTCGGTCATCCATTTGAACCTCCTTTTGCTCCTACGGTGGCACATTATACAGACAACTACATCTTGATGTTGTCATCGTCAAAAATATTCAGCTATGCCGGTCAGCGTATGGCTCTGCTTGCCATAAGTGATAGGCTTTATGACCGTCACTTCCCAGCTTTGGCGGAACGATACAAAGATGCAGGAGTGTTTGGTCAGACCCTTGTGGCGTCAATACTTTACATGATTACATCGGGCTGTACAGCTTCGACGCAATATGCTTATGCTGAGATGTTGCGCCTTTCATGCGATGGCGTAATCAACTTTGTTGAGGATACACGCGAGTATGCGGTGCGTGCCGAGAAGATGAAGAAGATTTTTACCGACAACGGCTTCCATATTGTCTATGACCGCGATGTAACCGAAAATGTAGGCGATGGCTTCTTCTTCACCATTGGTTACGGCAAAATGAGTGGCGGCGAGTTGCTCAAAGAGTTGCTTTACTACGGCGTGAGCAGCATATCTCTTTCAACAACAGGTAGCGAGCAGTGTGGCGTTCGTGCTTGCACATCGCGCATGCGAGATGAGTTGTACGAGGTTATGCAGGAGCGTATGCAGGCATTTGCCGCAGACCACCCATTGAATTAGGAAATAAGTTAGGAACTGAGAAATCTATAAAACCATGATTTGGAACCCAAACAAAGAGTGCATGAGTCGTGACGAGATGCGCGCGCTGCAGAGCAAACGACTCCAGAAACTTGTGACATATGTCTATCACAACGTGCCATTCTACCGCAACAAGATGCAGGAGATGGACATCGCACCAGAGGATATTGTGAGCATTGACGACATCGTAAAACTTCCCTTTACTACAAAGCAGGACCTTCGCGATAACTACCCTTATGGTTTGCAGGCTGCGCCAGCGTCGGAGATTGTGCGTGTGCACGCATCGTCGGGTACTACGGGAAACCCAACCATCGTAGGCTATACACGTAAGGACTTGGCTGTGTGGTCGGAGGTGATGACTCGTTGCCTTACCGCTTATGGCGTGACACGCGATGACACCTTCTCGGTAAGCTACGGCTACGGTCTTTTTACTGGCGGTCTTGGCGCACACTACGGTGTGGAGAACTTGGGCGCAACGGTTGTGCCTACTTCTACGGGTAACACCGAGAAACATATTCGCCTTATCCGTGACCTGAAGATTACGGGTATTGCTTGTACACCATCTTACGCCCTCTATCTTGCCGAGACTCTCGAGAAGATGGGTCTTACCAAGGAGGATATAGGTCTTCGTATCGGAGCTTTTGGTGCCGAGCCATGGACTGAGAATATGCGTAAGGAGATTGAGGAGCGTTTGGGCTTGAAGGGTTATAATATCTACGGTTTGAGTGAGATTATGGGTCCGGGCGTGTCGTACGAGTGCTCGGAGCAGAACGGCTCTCATATCTGTGAGGACCACTTCTATCCCGAGATTATTAATCCTGAAACATTGGAGCAGCTTCCTTACGGCGAACAGGGTGAGTTGGTATTCACAACGCTCACAAAGGAGGGTATGCCATTGCTCCGCTACCGCACGAAGGACCTCTGTACGCTCATGGAGGGCGAGTGTGCCTGTGGTCGTACATCGGTGCGTATGGGTCGCATTGTGGGTCGTAGCGATGATATGCTCATTATTCGTGGTATCAACGTCTTCCCATCGCAGGTAGAGAGTGTTATCCTCGAGATGCCAGAGTTTGAGCCACAGTATATGCTTATCGTTGAGCGTGAGAACAATCTCGATAAGTTGCAGGTTCAGGTTGAGGTGCGTCGTGATTTCTTCAGCGACGACATTGGTCGTATGCTCAATATGAAGAAGCGCCTCGCCGACCGCCTGAAGAGTGTTCTCTCAATTGGCGTAGATGTTCGCTTGATGGAGCCAAACGGCATCGAACGTAGCCAAGGTAAGGGTAAGCACGTCATAGATAAACGAATTTTGAAATAATAAACTGTAAGAGATATGACTATCAAGCAACTATCTGTCTTCCTTGAGAATAAGACAGGTCGAATCAACGATGTAACCCGCATTTTGGGCAAGCACGGTATCAATATGCATGCATTCAGCATGGCGGAGACCACTGACTTCGGTATCTTGCGCCTGATTGTGTCGGAGGTGGAGAAGGCTGTGGAGATTTTGCGCGATGCGAACTTCGCAGTGATGCTCACCGATGTTATCTGTATCAAGTGTAGCAACACCGCTGGTGCGCTTTCGACTATCCTCGAGCAGTTGTCGCAGAAGGAGATTTTCATTGAGTACATGTACGCCTTTGCCGACGGTGAGCAGGCAAATGTGGTAATACGACCAAATGATATTGACCGTTGCGTGAAGACTCTTCAGGAGTGTCATTGCGACGTTCGTCAAGGTTTTTAATTATCTGGGCGTAGTATCCTAAAGAGGTCTGTGCCATTTCGTGTGGCATTTGCAGAGATGTGTTGTGGTAGAGAATACCTTACAACGCTCCCTGCAAATGCCACATTTTGTATTGTGGAAATTCTCTAAATTGATCAATTTGTGCGCAAAAACATTCTGATTAATGCGGAAAGTAAGATTTAAAATTGTATATTTGTAATTATTATTACAATAAATCAAAAATAAACAGATATGAGATTGCGTTATTTGGTCCCAGCAATGGCATTATTTGCTGCGACGGCTTGTGTAGATGAGGAGTTTCAGCTCGATAAAGCATCATCACAAGTAACAATTGGCGGCGATGTTACTACGCTGCCCTTAGGTTATTTAGAGAAACAACGATTAGGCGATTTCATCACTATTGAAGACGTTGAGGGTCTTAATATTGATGCAAATGGCAACTATTCGCTCTCTTTCGATGGCGATGGTGATGAGATTTCAATCGATGGAATCGAAAATTCGTTCGATATCGAGAAGACAGTCACCACCTTCTCTGCCGACTATCCTGCATTCGACTTAACAGGTGGTACATGCTCGATTAATGAGACATTCTCACTTACACCCGACTTCGGTCAGTTGAATTTGCCTCAAAATGTATCTAT
The DNA here is from genome assembly GCA_017424405.1 of Alistipes sp. GTDB lineage: Bacteria > Bacteroidota > Bacteroidia > Bacteroidales > Rikenellaceae > Alistipes. The sequence continues at coordinate 12,344 of JAFPAD010000054.1, read as the reverse complement.
CCCTGTACCTGCTGGTTATACTATTACTTCTGAGCAGGAGGGCGAACTTAGTGAGTTGTTGCAATATTCAGTTCCTGAGTATCTTTCGGCTATCAAGCGCATCTACTTCAAGCCTCAAAAATCGGGTGAGAAGGGTGCTCGTATTGACCTTACACTTAATTTGGGTGACCTATCTGCTGTCAATGGCGGAGGTCATGTCAATTTGGAGTTGATAGCAAACGAAGGTTACGAGTTGTATGACGCAAATGGCAGAGCGTTAAAAGCTACGAATATTCAGGGCGGTAAGGCATCTTATCAAATTGCCGATGGCTACACGTTTGCTTCAGGCGCTAAGGAGATTAAGTTTACGGTGTATGTTGCCAGCATTGCTAATGCGTCAAAAGTAACAAACAAACAGTTGTCTATTCCTGTTGAATTGGGTTACAATGTTGATTTCGACATCACTACTAAGTCGAGCACTTTAACGTTCAAAAATAAACCTCAGTTGAGCATTAACGCTTCGTTCCAGTATCAAGATGCTGATATCGTGTTAAACGAGGTGGTACTTTTGGAACATGGAGCACTTGCTGACGCTGCTACTCCAATCGCTATTGATAATCTTCCTAAGGAGGTTAAGAGTGTTAAGAAGATTACTTTTTCCGACAACTCTCCAATTCACTTCTTGTCGGAGGGTCTTGATTGGTTGGACGACGCTACTGCTGAGCATATCATCATTGAAGCTCAATTACCTGAGTATCTCACACTACACGATGCTAAGCAACAGGGCTACGATGCCACTACCCACACTTTGCGCACAAACTTGAGCGATTTGCGTAAATCTATCCTCATCAACTTGGACGCATTGACCTTCTCGGGTGAAGGTGTAGTGCCACAGAATGGTGAAATATCGTTGGATTTCGCTCCAGATATTGCAGTTTATATCGAGGAGGGTACCGAGACAAAGCTCTCTAAGGTGTTGCATGGTGACGAGATTGAGTTCTCGGCAGGTTTTGATAACACAACTCTCGAGTTGGTTTCAGTTGAGGGTAAGATTGCTTACACCTATGAGGAGACCACAACAATCGAGATGGGTGGTGTCGAGGATATCGACCTCTCTATCAAAAATGCTGGTGTGTCACCTATTATCACCATCAATGTTGAGAATCCACTCACGTTGGAGGCTAAGGTGTCTGCTCTGCTCACCCCTGTGTTTGATGGCGTAGCCAAGAATGAAAATAGTGTATCGATTGATGATGTGGTGATTAAAGCTGCCACTGTTGTGAATGGCAATCACCAAAACACTCCTACAACGTTAATTCTTGCCGATGAGTCATTGCGAGGTAACTATTCTGATGCGAAATATACGTTTGTAGCTTGCGATTTGGGAAAACTTATTGCTGGAAATATTCCCGATGAGGTTGTCCTTGATATAGAGTTCTCTACTGACGAGAATGCCATGCACACCATATATGTGGAGGATAGCTTTGTGGTGAAGTATAGCTACGGTGTAAATATTCCTTTAGCATTTAATGATAAGCTCGATATCTCCATTGAGTCTACTGCCGATGGTCTTGCCGATACGTTTGCCGATTTGGCTGACCAAGACATCTCAGTTCAGGGTATAAGCCTCATTGCCGATGTTGTTAATACTATACCTCTCGATTTTGCTTTCGAAGCCGAGTTCCTCAATGCGCAGGGTCAGCCTACTGAGGCTAAGTTGGATATCCCTGCGGCGTACAGCAAAATTAAGGGTTCATCTGATGGTAAGAGCGAGGCTAAATCTACTCTTCGCATAGGTCTCGACCTTGGCAAGAGTGGTAACATAAATAAACTTGCCGATGTAGATGCTATACGTTTTGCTCTTAAGGCGTTGCGTTCATCTGATGGCAGTTGCTCGCTTAATGCCGATCAGTATATTGCTTTGAATCTTAAGTTTGAGATTAAGGGCAAGATAAAGGTTGATTTGGATAATGTCACCGAATAAACTATAACACAAACAGATTATGAAACGATTTATATATATTACTTTGTGTGTCGTAGCATCAATTATTGGCGTTAATGCTTCGGCGCAGATGCGTTCGTCATATTTCATGCAGGGCTCTTATTTCCGCAATGAACTCAACCCTGCACTTGCCCCAACACGTGGCTATGTGGCTATTCCATTTATGGGAGGTATTGGTCTGGAGATGAACAATAACTTCTTGTCGGTTAATAATTTCTTTTATAAAAACGGTAATGAGGTAGTCACTGCGCTCCATGAGTCAATCTCGGCTGATAAGTTCCTTCGTAGATTGCCTAATACAGGTAAGTTCGCCTTGAATTTGAATACCAATATCTTGGGTGTAGGTTTCCATACTAAGAACTCATTCTGGAACTTTGGTGTTAACATGCGTTCGAACAATGAGTTTGCATTGTCGAAGGATATCTTCAAGGTGCTGAAGAGTCTTGGCAATGGTTACTATGACCTAAACAACACATCTTTCAGTAGCACCTCTTATACCGAATTGTACGTTGGAAATAGCCGCAAGATTATCGATTTGGGCTTTGGTACCCTCTCGGCAGGAGCTAAGGTTAAGTTCCTTGTGGGCTTGTTGAATGCGTCAACCGAGTTCGATAAGATGTATGTTAATGTAGCTTCGGATCAAGTTACGGGACATCTGCAAGGTTCTATTCGTGCAAATGGCTTGCTCTTTGACTCGGCAAATGTCGTTGCTGGAGATAAGTTCTCTGATGATGTTATGTGCGATGATATTAGCGCAATATTTAATAATTTCAAGAATTTTGGTGCTGCTATTGATTTGGGTGCCGAGATGACCTTGTTAGATGAGCGTTTGCGAGTGTCGGCTGCTATCGTGGATTTAGGATTTATAAAATGGGCGCGTACTTCTCATATCGAGGCTGAGACCTATGCCGATTTCTACTATAAGGGTGTGAATCTTGACACGGGAGATGTTAATAGCGATGGCGGTTCGGATATCTATATGAAAGATGTGAAGAATGGCGGATATGCAACCCGTTTGAACTGTGCGTTGAATCTTGGTGGTGAGTATAACGTGTTGGAGGATCGCATCGGCTTTGGTTTGTTGTCGCACACCGAGTTTGGTCATACTGCCGCTATCTCAGAGCTTACAGCTTCGGTAAACTTCCGTCCTGTTGATTGGTTCTCGGCTACGTTGAGTCATACGTTGTTCCACCGCAATCGACTTGGCGTTTTCGGATTTGCGTTGAATTTGCACCCTACAGGTTTCAACTTCTTTATTGGAGCCGATTATCTTCCATTAAAGATGGTGAAGTATGAGAATGCCTCTATCCCATATAACATGAAGTCTTTGAATATGTACATGGGTATAGGTTTCAATCTTGGTAAGGCAAAATATAACAAGTAGCGAAAGCCTTTCCAATAGTACAAATTCCAACCCCAAATAGGTTGGTAATTACAATTCGCAAAATTGCCCTTCAAATCGCCCGAAAAAGGCTTTGAAGGGCAATTTCTTTGGCGAAGTATTAACTTTTGTGGTGGGTGGGGAGTGCATCTTACCACAAAAAATAGGGTTTTTACTCCCTTAAACCCCTATTCACCACAATTATATTGCGATAATTGATTTAATACTGACCAAATTCTTCAGTTAAAAAAAATATTGGTATCTTTGTAAAACATATCCGTCATTTTGTAGGGTGTTTGGGCTGAAATAATAGTCTAAAATGTCGCATGGATAACACTATTTATGCCCCCGACAGAGTGATTAATTTTAAAATGCGACCACCATGGTTGCCAAATTTTTGTTGAAATGAAGGAACAGTTAGAAGCTCTAAACGCGGTGTCAATTAATTTTGGCGCGGAAGGAATGGCTATCGTCAATTTCATCTTAGCATTTGTGATGTTTGGCGTGGCACTTGGTATCAAACCACAAACTTTTAAAGACGTTTTCAAAAATCCAAAATCGGTTATCGTAGGTATTCTGTTGCAGTGGGTGGGTCTGCCTGCCGTAACTTTTGCCATCGCTTTGGCATTAAGTCCGGTAATCACACCAATGATTGCGTTGGGTATGATTTTGGTGGCATCATGTCCAGGAGGTAATATCTCAAACTTTATCTCGTCTCTCTCGAAGGGTAATGTCGAGTTGTCAATCTCGATGACTGCCGTAACCACAGCTTTCGCTCCAATTGTAACTCCATTCAATTTCTTCTTCTGGGGTACGATGTATAGTCATATTATCGATATTAAAAACGATATTCCAACGCTTGAAATCCCATTCTTCCCTATGTTGGAGCAGATTTTATTGTTGTTGGGTGTGCCCATTTTCTTGGGTTTGATTTTCTCACGCTATTTCCCTAATGCCACAAAGAAGATTACCAAGCCAGCACAGGTGCTCTCAATCTTGCTCTTTATTGGAATGGTGGTGGTGTCGTTCTCGCAGAATTTCCAGATATTTATCGATAATATCTTCTATGTATTCTTTATCGTGATGTTGCACAATGCTAGTGCATTGTTAACAGGATATTACGGAGGTAAACTCGCACGTGTTCCTGAGATTGACCGTCGTTCGTTTACGGTGGAGATTGGTATCCAAAATTCGGGCTTGGGTCTGATTTTGTTGTTCAATCCAGCTATCTTCCCACCAGAGATTTGGCATGGTTACTACGGAGGTATGTTGTTCATCACCGCATGGTGGGGTATATGGCACATCATCTCGGGTCTTAGCGTAGCCTATTTCTTCCGTCGCACACCAATTCAAAAGTAATTATGGCTAAAAAAATCAAGAAGATACAGGATTACGATGCGCTTTACGACGTATTGCGTTATTATGTGGATTCGATGCTCAAACTTTCATATCGTACCATTCGATATGTAGGTTACGAGAAAATTCCTCAAGATGGAGCAGTTATTTATGCTCCTAATCACACCAATGCGTTGATGGACGCGCTCGTGATTTTGGCTATGGATCGCAAGGCTAAGGTCTTTGTGGCTCGTGCCGACATCTTTAAAAATCCTACACTCGCCCGCATCTTCCGTTTTCTGAAGATTATGCCTATCATGCGTATGCGTGACGGTCTTGATGAGGTGAGAAAGAATAACGAAACAATCGAGAAGTCTGTTGATGTGCTTCGTGATAAGGTACCTTTCTGTATCTTCCCTGAAGGTCAGCATCAGGCAAAATACTCATCACTTCCACTTTCAAAGGGTATCTTCCGCATTGCATTTCAGGCGCAGGATTTAATGCCCGATATGCCACTTTATATCGTTCCGGTAGGAATCCGTTATGGTAGTTTTTTCCGTTTCCGTTCTACGGTGCGAGTGCAGATTGGTGACCCTATCAATGTCAAGGATTTCCTCGATGCTCACAGCGAAAATACTCCACAGGAGCAGATGAACCTGATGAAGGACGTGTTGGCTGAGCGTATGCAGAGTTCTATCTTCCATATTCCAAACGATGAGGATTATGATGCTACTTATGATATTTGTGCAGCCGTAGTTCGTCATCGTGTCGAGAAGCTCAAGAGTGAGAATCCGGGTAAGCACATGAAGAAGATGGATGCTTATTTCGAGGCAAACAATATGACTGTAAAGCAAGTTTCCCAACTCAAGGAGCAGAATCCTGAGAAGGCGCAGCAACTGCTGTCGCTTGGTCGTGAAGCCTCGCAGATAAGAAAGGCTAATAACATTAGCCTTTCATCGGTGTCTATCAAGTATCCTTTCTGGTCACGTGTACTCAGAGCGTTGATACTTATTTTGAAGTTGCCATACAATATCCCTGTGTCGATTTTGACACTGCCTATTAAATTGATTTGCGGTTTCTTGTTTACTAAGTTGAAGGATTACGCTTTCCGCAACTCTATTCGATACCTTGTAAATTTGGTTATGTGGCCAATCTTAATGGTCATCTACTCCATTATAGCTTTCGTGTTCCTCAAGTGGACGTGGGCGTTGCTCGTTATCTTGTTGCTGTTGCCTGCACCAATTGTTGCGCATGAGACATATCGACTCATTCGAATCATAATTTCAGACACGAAGTTGCTTCGTAATAAGGAGTTGCAGGATAAGTATAATCAGATTAGAGATATAATTTTAGAAGAGTAATTTACGACTATGAAACTACGTACTATTGCATTGGCGTTATTATTTGCGCTATGTTACAATACAACAATTGCTCAAACTGATAATTCATCGGTCGGAGATGATGTAAAATCGTCTAAGAAGGAGATTGTTAAGACGGGTTATAATTTTGGACCACTACCAGCCGTAGCATTTGATGCCGACAAGGGTTTCCAACTCGGAGCATTGCTTAATATCTACGACTTTGGCGATGGAACGGTTTACCCTAATACTCGCCAACAGTGGTATTTCGAGGCTTCGTTCTTTACTAAGGGCTCGCAGCTTTTTGTGGTGTCATACGATAATAAGTTCTTGATACCTAATACTCGTTTCTCAACCACCCTCACCGTTACTAACGACAAGGCTATGGATTTCTATGGCTTCAATGGTTACATGTCTTATTATGACCATGAACGAGTGCAGGCAGGTAAGGATGGTAACGACTATCTTTATACTCCGTATTATCGTGTAAACCGCTTGGCTGCTCTCTTCAAGAGTGACTTCGTGGGTAAGATTGGCGATAGTAACTTGTATTGGGAGGCAGGCTACCACCTAAGCTATTTCAAGCAGGGTGCTATCAACCGTAGCAAGATTAATAAGAATAAGGAGGAGAGCGAGATGTTCCCCGATGATGTACCTACGTTGTATGAGCAATATCGCAAGTGGGGTATTATCTCTGACAATGAAGCTGACGGAGGCTGGAATAGTACGGCTCGTTTGGGTATGTTGTATGATACACGCGATAAGGAGGGTGCTCCTTCACGAGGAATCTGGGCAGAGGCACACTTGACCCTTGCTCCAAAGTGGCTCGGTACAACTAATCCTTATTATAAATATTCAGCTACATTCCGCCAGTATCTGCCAATCGTAAAGAATGATATCCTTACTTTTGCCTATCGTTTGAACTATGAGGGTAGCTTTGGTAGCAGCGTTCCTTACTACGTGTTGCCATACATCACCGTTATGGGACCATCTTACGACCGCGATGGTATGGGTGGTTTCAGAACAATACGTGGTTTGATGCGTAATCGAGTGCAGGGTTTGGATATGGCGTCATATAACGCTGAACTTAGATGGCGTTTTGTGTCGTTTGCACTTTGGAATCAGAATATAGCTTTGGGATTGAATGTCTTTAGCGATGGTACTATGGTTACGCGCGAGTATGACATGTCGTTCCGTGGCGAGGAGCAGTACCGTGATGAGTACAACGAATATATGTCAAAGGGTGAAAGTGGCGACCGTCCTCACATCACTATGGGTGCAGGCTTCCGCTTTATCATGAATCAGAACTTCATCGTCTGCTTGGAGTATGGTAAACCTCTCAATAAGCAAGACGGTAACGGAGCATTCTATATTAATACGGGTTATTTGTTCTAAACTGCGCGATTGTTATTGCGTTTGAGGCAAATCCTCGTCAAAGCAAAAAGCAGCCAAATTTGGCTGCTTTTGTTTGTTTTATGGGTCTTTGTTATGTGGTGGCGGATTGGCATTGTGCCCACACATCTCGCCACTGGTATAAAACAAAAAAAAGCAACCCTCTCGGATTGCTTTCTAGTGGGAGTTGACGGATTCGAACGACGAAGTCGAAGCGGGGATACCTTAAAAGCGAAGCGATATAAAAAGTATTATCCCCGCAACCGCTATTTATTCTAACTACGTCAAGTCGCACTTGCGAGTATTTTGCGAGATGTCATGCTTTAGCAAAGTTTTTTTGTAGAATGGGTGTTGTTGCTTGCAAATAACAGCCATGCTACAAAAAAAATAGTGGGCATTGTGCCCACACATCTCGCCACTGGTATAAAACAAAAAAAAGCAACCCTCTCGGATTGCTTTCTAGTGGGAGTTGACGGATTCGAACCGCCGACCCTCTGCTTGTAAGGCAGATGCTCTGAACCAGCTGAGCTAAACTCCCTTGTTGTTTGCGAGTGCAAAGGTAATTTAAATATTTTTAAAAACAAATTTTTTAGCAGTTTTTTTATTGTGTTTATAGATTTTCGGAACTCATACAGTTGAGTGATGTTGAAAAAAAATTATTTCGTGGGAATAGCATAGCTATGTAATCGCGGTTATCAAGGAGAAGAAGGGGAAAGGCTTGCGCACTTGGCCAAACTGAGGAGGCGAAAAGACGCGCTTGAGAAGAATTAGTCAATTTGCTGTTGCTTGCAAATAATTGCTATGCTACAAAAGATAGTGGGCATTGTACCCATATATCTCGCCACTGGTATCATAAAACAAAAAAAAGCAATCCGATCGGATTGCTTTTTAGTGGGAGTTGACGGATTCGAACCGCCGACCCTCTGCTTGTAAGGCAGATGCTCTGAACCAGCTGAGCTAAACTCCCAAAAGCGCCTGAACAAGGACTTGAACCTAGGACCCCATGATTAACAGTCATGTGCTCTAACCGACTGAGCTATTCAGGCATTTTTTATCAGAACGTTTACCTTTCGTTTTGCGAGTGCAAATATAAGGCGACTTTTTTTACTGTGCAAGAAAAAAAGCAAAAAAAATTGAAAAAAATAAAAAAAATGTAATTTTGCCCCTGTTATGAGAGTTATACATTATATTTATATAGCAACAGTCGTCTTTTTTGTGCACTTTTTTGAGACGACACATGCTCAAGAAGGGTTGAAAAATATAAACCACGATGAGCAATTGACTGAAAAAAATATCACATCGTCTCTAAAATTTGAGGAGATGAGTTGGAATTTTGGCGATATTCAAGAGAATGGCGGTGTGGTAACCCACATTTTTAAGTTCTCGAATATCTCTGAAAAGCCTGTGGTTATCTTGGACGTGTCGGCAAGTTGCGGTTGCACTTCGCCCTATTTCTCGCGAAAACCCATTCTTCCCAATACGGTAGGAGAGATAAAAGTAGATTTCGACCCTATGAATCGTCCGGGTCGTTTCTCGAAGGGTGTGGTTGTGCAACTATCCACCAAGGAACGCATCACTCTCACCATCGAGGGTAATGTTTTGCCTCGAACGCTTACTTTAGAGGAGACCTATCCGTTTGATGTGGGCGATGGTCTGCGTTTCAATTCCAACTTTCACGCTTTTTCGTACATGGGTCGAGGTGACACTGCGGAGGAGGTCGTGGTGGTGTATAACACTTCCGATAAAGATGTGCAATTAAAGCTACGTCCCCAAAAGCGAAGTAATATGTTGCACGTTGAAGCTCCTGCTCTTGTTAAAGCTAATGGACTGGCTACTATCGTGTTGAGATACGAGATACCTGAAAATAGCCACTATTATGGAACGTTAGATGATGTTTTTTCTATTCTGGTAAATGGCAGAGAATCAAGGGTTTTGCTCTCTACTCATGCTATTGCGGTCGATAAATTTGACCCTTCCGTAGATGATATGATGGTGCCAAGTTGCGAATTATCAAAAAATTTTATTAAATTTGGCGATGTTAAACACGGTGCAAAGGTCGAAAACTCCACCATTGAGATTTTTAACGATAGCGAAGCAGACCTGCTGATAAGGGCGGTTGAGTGGAAGTCGTCGGCGCTTAAGTGCTCGTTGCGTGCTGGTGAAAAAATTGAGGCTGGCAAGCGATGTAAGATAACCTTTACTCTTGATATGTCAGATTGTGAGTATGGAGTGTGGGTTGACCGTGTTAGTATTATCACCAACGACGTCGAGCGTCCTATGCAGAGTGTGCGAGTGACGGCGGTTGTGGTGGATTAATAAGGAAATTGTTAGTTAGGAATAAATATTATGTTTAAGATTGTAGAAAAGAGTCTTCTCGCAGAGAATATATATAAGTTGCGAATCGAGGCGCCACGCGTGGCAAATAGTGCGCTGCCGGGTCAATTTGTGATTGTCCGTGTAGATGAGCAGGGTGAGCGTGTACCTCTCACTATCGCCGATTTTGATAAAGAGGCTGGTACTGTTACTATAGTTATTCAAACCATCGGAGCATCAACCAAGAAGTTGTGCGCTCTCAACGAGGGTGATTCAATAGCTGATTTCGCAGGTCCATTGGGTAATCCATCGGAGTTTGTTCATATGTCAGACGAGAAGGTTAAGTCGCGTCGCTACTTGTTTGTTGCGGGCGGTGTTGGTACAGCTCCTGTCTATCCTCAGGTTAAGTGGCTCTACGAGCATGGTGCCGAGGTTGATGTAATCATTGGCGCAAAGACAGCCTCAATGCTTATCTATACCGACGAGATGGCCAAGGTTGCCAAGAATTTATATGTCGCTACCGATGATGGTTCTTATGGCTTCAAGGGTATGGTTACTGCCAAGATCAAGGATTTGATTGACAACGAGGGTAAGTGCTACGATGAGTGTGTTGCTATCGGACCTATGATTATGATGAAGTTCGTTACGCTCACCACTCGCGAGTACGAGTTACCGACAACTGTGTCGCTTAATGCCTTGATGGTTGATGGCACAGGTATGTGTGGCGCATGTCGTGTGAGTGTTGGTGGCAAGACCTACTTCACATGCGTTGATGGACCAGAGTTCGACGGTCATCAGGTAGATTTTGATGAGGCTATGCGTCGTCAGGCGATGTATCGCAGTCAGGAGGCGCAGGCAAACGAAAAGCATAACCATAATTGTAATTGTTTTTAACGGCTATGGCAAATAAAATTCCACGTGTAGCGGTGCGTGAGCAAGATGCTCAGGTGCGTGCCACCAATTTTGAAGAGGTGTGCTATGGTTACAACCAACAGGAGGCTCAGACGGAGGCTTCTCGTTGTTTGAATTGTAAGAATCCACGCTGTGTAGCGGCGTGTCCAGTTAATATTAATATCCCTGCGTTCATCAATCATGTTGTTGAGGGCGACTTCAAGTCTGCTTCAGATGTTATTTCGGAGGATAGTTCTTTGCCAAGTATCTGCGGACGAGTATGTCCTCAGGAGACTCAGTGCGAGGGCTCATGTATTTTGGGCATCAAGGGCGAGCCTGTTGCTATTGGTAAGCTGGAGCGTTTTGTGGGTGATTGGAGCTTGGAGAATGATGCTAAGAGCGTAGCAAAGGCTGAGGCTAATGGTCACAAGGTGGCTGTTGTTGGTAGCGGACCTTCTGGCTTGGCATGTGCCAGCGACTTGGCGAAGATGGGTTACGAGGTTACAGTTTTCGAGGCTCTGCACAAGTTGGGCGGCGTGTTGGTATATGGTATCCCCGAGTTCCGTCTGCCTAAGGAGAAGATTGTGGCTCGCGAGATTGATACATTGCGTAAGTTGGGTGTTAAGTTTGAGACCGATGTCGTCGTAGGTCGCACCATCACCATCGATGCCTTGATGGATGAAGAGGGCTTCGATGCAGTCTTTATCGGCTCAGGCGCAGGTCTCCCTCGCTTTATGGGTATCGAGGGCGAGAATTTGAATGGCGTTGTTTCTGCAAATGAGTTCTTGACACGTGCCAATTTGATGCGTGCTTACGACCAGGAGTACGATACTCCTATCTACGTTGGTAAGCGAGTTGTTGTCGTAGGAGGTGGTAATGTTGCGATGGACGCTGTGCGTACAGCAAAGCGTTTGGGAGCTGACGCTACTATCGTATATCGTCGTTCCGAGGCTGAGCTTCCAGCACGTCGCGAGGAGGTACACCATGCTAAGGAGGAGGGTATCGAGTTCAAGATGCTCACCAATCCTACTTCGGTGCTTGGCAACGATAAGGGCTGGGTTACAGGTCTAAATTGTGTTGAGATGGAACTTGGTGAGCCTGATGAGAGCGGTCGTCGTTCTCCTATCGAGAAGGCTGGCTCGGATTTCACGTTGGAGTGCGATGTTGTAATCATGGCTCTTGGAACATCACCTAATCCACTTCTAAAGCACACTACTAAGGGTTTGGAGACCTCTCGTCGAGGCTGTATTGTAGCCGATGAGTGGGGTGCTACATCTCGCAAGGGTGTTTTTGCTGGTGGTGATGCCGTTACGGGAGCTGCTACGGTTATTTTGGCTATGGGTGCAGGTCGTAAGGCAGCCAAGGCTATTGACGAGTATGTGAAGAGCAAGTAAAGTGGAAATATATTATTCTTATATGTTCAAGAGGGTTTTCAGAAATGGAAACCCTCTTTTGATTTCATGCCTATGAAACTCATTTTTTATAAATATCGCCCAAATTATTTGTAATCAATAATCCGATTTGTTAAATTTGTGGTAACATACTACAAAACACGGAAAGTGTAAGTTTATTCCTGAAAATCGAACGAAGGAAATTCGCAGTAGAGAGAATGGGCTGACATTTTATCGCGTCGTATCCATTATGGATTTCGGCGTGGGTTGTCGTTTATTTTATCTACAAGGTATCCTACACC
>JAFPAD010000053.1 GCA_017424405.1 Alistipes sp. | reverse complement strand
GTTGAGGAGTGGGGTGGTAAGTACCAGAGCCAGGATATCTCGGCAAAGAAGGGTATGAACCTCGACAAATTGTTGGAGAAGGTGCTTTTGGAGGCAGAGATGCTCGATCTGAAGGCTAATCCAAACAAGAAGGCGCAGGGTAGCGTGATTGAGTCTACTCTGGACAAGGGTCGCGGTTATGTTGCTACTATTATGGTACAGAGCGGTACATTGCGTATCGGTGATGTATTGCTGTCGGGTACATACACAGGTCGTGTGAAGGCTATGTTCGACGAGAACGGTAAGAAGGTGCTGGAGGCAGGTCCATCAACTCCTGTTCAGGTGCTCGGTTTGAACGGTGCGCCACAGGCGGGTGATAGCTTTAATGTGATGGACGATGACCGCTCGGCTCGTGAGATTGCCAACAAGCGTGAGCAGTTGCAGCGTATGCAGGGTATCATGACTCAGAAGCATATCACGTTGGACGAGATTGGTCGCCGTATCGCTATCGGCTCGTTCAAGGAGCTTAACATCATCGTTAAGGGTGACGTGGACGGTTCGGTTGAGGCTATGTCGGGCTCACTCATTAAGCTCTCGAAGGAGAGTGTTCAGGTGAACGTTATCCACGCTGCTGTGGGTCAGATTTCGGAGTCGGACGTGTTGCTCGCTACGGCATCTAACGCCATCATCGTCGGTTTCCAGGTGCGTCCATCTGCTGCGGCACGTAAGACTGCCGAGAAGGAGGAGATTGAGATTCGCTTGTACTCTATCATCTACGATGCGGTGAACGATATCAAGGACGCTATCGAGGGTATGTTGGAGCCTGTTATGAAGGAGGTTATCTGCTGCTCTATCGAGGTTATGGAGACCTTCAAGATTTCGAAGGTTGGTACCGTGGCTGGTTGTATCGTACGCGAGGGTAAGTTGCAGCGCAACACTCCTATCCGCGTAATTCGTGACGGTATCGTAATCTACACTGGTAAGCTCGGCTCATTGCGTCGTTTCAAGGACGATGTGAAGGAGGTTACAATCGGTCAGGATTGCGGTCTTAACATCGAGTCGTTCAACGATATCCGTGTAGGTGATATTGTCGAGGGTTACGAGCAGGTTGAGGTAAAACGTAAGAACTAAATACTAACATAAACTACAAACTAAACAAAATGACACAGGTAAAATTTACAACAGCTGAGGAGGCTGTTAAGGTTATCAAGTCGGGTGATCACATTCATTTGAGTTCTGTTGCATCTGCGCCACAGTGCTTGATTAAGGCTATGTGCGAGCGCGGTCGCGCAGGTGAGTTGAAGGACGTTCATATCCACCACCTCCACACCGAGGGTCCAGCACCTTACTCAGAGCCAGAGTTTGAGGGCGTATTCCAGCTCGATTCATTCTTCGTGGGCGGTAACGTGCGTAAGACTACACAGGCAGGTTATGCTGACTATATCCCTGTATTCTTGAGCGAGACACAGCGCTTGTATCGTTGCGGTGCCGTGCCTTGTAATGTGGCTATGATTCAGGTGTCACGTCCTGATAAGCATGGCTTCGTATCTTTGGGTACATCTGTCGATGCTACATTGGCAGCTGTTGAGTGCGCTGATACAGTTATCGCTGTGGTGAACAAGTACGTTCCACGTGCGTTTGGTGATGCCATGATTCCAATGTCGAAGATTGACCTCTTTGTTGAGGACGACCAGCCATTGGAGGAGGCTCACTTCACAGCTCCTAACGAGGTTGAGGTTGCTATCGGTAAGCATTGTGCTGCTTTGATTGAGGACGGCGCAACACTTCAGATGGGTATCGGTGCTATTCCTAACGCAGTGTTGGCACAGTTGGGTGGTCACAAGAATTTGGGTATCCACACCGAGATGTTTGCTGACGGCGTGTTGCCATTGGTTCGCGCAGGCGTTATCAACGGCGAGGCTAAGAACATCGATAAGGGTAAGATGGTATCTACATTCTTGATGGGTTCTAACGATGTTTACAACTTCATCGACGACAACCCAGCAGTGTTGATGAAGGACGTAGGTTACACCAACGACCCATACATCATCGCTAAGAACGACAAGGTTACAGCTATCAACTCTGCATTGCAGATTGACCTCACAGGTCAGGTTTGTGCCGACTCACTCGGTCGCAAGTTCTACTCTGGCGTAGGTGGTCAGGTTGACTTCGTATATGGTGCCTCAATGTCGAAGGGTGGTAAGGCTATCATCGCTATGCCATCAATCACAAACAAGGGCGTATCGAAGATTTGCGATGCGTTGATGCCAGGTGCTGGCGTTGTTACAACTCGTAGCCACATGCACTGGTTTGTAACTGAGAATGGTGCCGTAGATTTGTATGGTAAGAGCCTTCAGGAGCGCGCACGCCTCTTGATTTCGGTTGCTCACCCATCAGCACAGGAGGAGTTGGATCGTGCTGCGTTCGAGCGCTACGGTTCACATCACCACTATATTAAGGGTTATATGGGTAAGTAATTCTTTGGTTGCTTATCTTAATAGTAAAGCCTTTCCTTTGTGGAGAGGCTTTCTTTTTACCCTTAATATAGTGGTGGCTTCCACCACCTTTTATGTTACCTATCCCCCAAACCCCCTTTCTGTAAAGGGGGCTTTGGTCGCTGAAGCTCCGTTATGAGGGTTGTATGGGTAAGTAATTTTCCGTGATAGCGGCGCATCTGCGGCGCTTCAATCAAAGCCACCAATGGGACGTACGCTTAGTACTACCCATCGGTGGCTTTTTCATGTCAGCACCACATCTGCACCACTCTGACGAAAAATTGGTCTCACGCTTGGAATGGTTGCGGTTTGTTGCCACATGAGATTGCCACGAAACCTGCGGTTTCTCGCAATGACGTAGGATTGTATTGCCACACCTCCTGCGGTTTCTCGCAATTTTGAATTAGAATTCCTCGACCCCCTGTCGAATGGAGGTGTGTTTTGCGCTTAAATCGCCTGAAAATGGCTAAAAATGGCATGTTGTGAAGAATTAATTTTAAAATAGCGCGAAAATAAGAGCCTAAAATTGTTTATTTGATAAAAAATGACTACTTTTGTTTATTAAAATAGGTGCTTTAGAAGCGTTAATTTAGGAAAGTAAATTATATGTTGAACGAAGAAGAAAAGAAAGAGGAATTGGTGGGTAATATTATTCCCATTAATATTGAGCAGGAGATGAAGACTGCTTATATCAATTACTCGATGTCGGTGATTGTTTCGCGTGCGTTGCCTGATGTGCGTGACGGTCTGAAGCCGGTGCATCGACGTATTCTCTATGATATGAGCCACGAGCTGAATCTCTACTCAGATAAGCCTACTCGTAAGTCGGCTCGTATTGTCGGTGATGTGCTCGGTAAGTTCCACCCACACGGCGACAGCTCGGTTTATGAGGCTATGGTTCGTATGGCTCAGGAGTGGGCTATGCGTTATCCTTTGGTTGAGGGTCAGGGTAACTTCGGTTCTATGGACGGTGACAAGGCTGCGGCGATGCGTTATACCGAGGCTCGCATGCAGAAGATTACCGACGAGGTTATGGCCGACATCGACAAGGAGACTATTGATTGGACCAAGAACTTCGATGACACCATCGACGAGCCAACCGTATTGCCAACAAAGATTCCATTGCTTTTGGTCAATGGTGCGAGCGGTATCGCCGTAGGTATGGCGACCAACATGGCTCCCCACAACTTGGGTGAGGTTATAGATGCTTGCTGTGCTTACATCGACAACCCTGAGTGCGAGTGCGAGGAGTTGTTGAAGTATGTCAAGGGTCCTGACTTCCCTACGGGAGCATTGATTTATGGATACGAGGGTGCTCGACAGGCTCTTTTGACAGGTCGTGGTCGTGTTATAATGCGTGCCCGCACCGAGATTGAGACCACAGCATCGGGTCGTGAGTGTATCGTTGTGACCGAGATTCCTTACATGGTCAATAAGGCGGAGATGATTAAGAAGATTGGCACAATGGTCAATGAGAAGAAGTTGGAGGGTATCTCGTATATCAACGACGAGAGCGACCGCAACGGTCTTCGCATAGTTATCTTCGTCAAGAAAGATGCATCGGCTAACGTGGTGCTCAACACATTGTTCAAGAACACCGAGTTGCAGACTTCGTTTGCGGTGAATAATATCGCCTTGGTGAACGGCCGTCCAATGTTGTTGAACCTCAAGGATATGATTAAGCACTTCGTTGAGCATCGTCACGATGTTGTTGTGCGTCGCACACGTTTCGACCTTAGAAAGGCTCAGGAGCGTATGCATATCGTCAAGGGTTTGATTGTGGCGCAGGAGAATATCGACGAGATAGTTCAGATTATCAAGTCGTCACGCAGCACCGACATGGCTAAGCAGTCATTGCAGGAGCGTTTCGGTTTGAGCGAGATTCAATCGTCGGCTATTGTCGAGATGCGTTTGCGTCAGCTCACAGGCTTGGAGCGCGAGAAGTTGGAGGCTGAGCATGCCGAGTTGGAGCGCAAGATTAACTACTTGAATGATGTCTTGGCGAGCGTCGATATGCAGATGCAGATTATTAAGGACGAGCTTCAGGAGATTAAGTCGAAGTACAACGACGAGCGTCGTTCGGAGATTGTTTACTCTTCTGAGGAGTTTAACCCCGAGGATTTCTATGCTGACGATGATATGGTTATCACCATCTCTTACATGGGTTACATCAAGCGTACTCCTTTGGCTGAGTACCGCACACAGAACCGTGGCGGTGTTGGTGTGAAGGGTAGCGCAACACGTGATGAGGACTTTATCGAGCATATCTACGTGGCTTCAATGCACAATACAATGATATTCTTCACTGAAAAGGGTCGTTGTTATTGGCTTAAGGTATACGATATTCCTGAGGGCGCACGTTCTTCTAAGGGACGCGCAATACAGAATATTATCCAAATTGAGCCAGATGATAAGGTTAGAGCATACATCAATACCAAGAATTTGGGCGATGAGGAGTATATCAACAATAACTACATCGTGATGTGTACTCGTGAGGGTATCGTGAAGAAGACTAAGCTCAAGGAGTACTCACGTCCACGTCAGACAGGTGTGAATGCTATCGTTATCCGCGAGGGCGACCAGCTCTTGGAGGCTAAGATTACCAGCGGTAGCGCCGAGATTATGATTGCGGCACGTGGCGGTAAGGCTATCCGCTTCAACGAGGATAAGGTTCGTCCTATTGGTCGTACAGGTCAGGGTGTTCGAGGTATCGAACTTGACGAGGGCGACGAGGTTGTAGGCATGATTTGCATCGAGCCTGACTCAAAGCAGGACGTGCTCGTTCTTTCTGAGAATGGTTATGGTAAGCGTACCGATTTGGACGAGTATCGTATCACCAACCGTGGCGGTAAGGGTGTGAAGACAATCAATATCACCGATAAGACAGGCGATTTGGTTTCAATTCAGGCTGTGACCGACGAGAATGATTTGATGATTATCAATCGTTCGGGTGTGACAATCCGTACAAAGGTTGAGCAGATTCGTTTGGCGGGTCGAGCTACTCAGGGTGTTAGAATCATCAACTTGCGCGAGGGTGATGTTATCGCTTCGGTGATGGCGGTGCCTGTGAGCGACGAGGAGGAGATTGCAACCGATGTAGTAGTGGTAGAAGGTGCTGAGGCAACTGCTGAAGTGGCAGTGGCGGAGCAAACAGAAGTGAATGAATAAATAATATTTAACGATTTTATAAAAGATTAATTCTATGAAACGATTAATTTTTGCGGTGATGGCTATAATGGTTATGGCTACACCAGTGGTAAATGCTCAGAAGGTTAATAAGCAGATGCTTCTTGACAAGATTGCAAGTACTGAGGCAGCGTCTAAAGATGCTAAGAAGGGCAAGAAAGCAGCTACGTGGATTTCTCTTGGTGATGCCTATTTTAAGGCAGCCGAAGCGCCAACAAAGGAGTTGTTTAGAGAGGCTAAATACGCTGATATAGAGGTGACTATGGGTCTTCCTGAGGCAAAGAACGATGGCGTTGTTTTGAATGGCGTTACTTACTCTGAGTTGGTATATCCATGGGTTAAGATCTATATTGTGAACGATATCGTAGTTACATGGGAGCAGACTCAGTTTGTAAAAGAGGGTGACCTTGTTATGGAGGCGTTTAATGCTTACATGAAGGCTTATGAGTTGGATTCTAAGCAGGCAGCTAAGGTTGAGCTCGCATTGAGCCGTTTGGCTAATTTCTACTTGAAGACAGGTGATGCTTTCCAGGATTCAGCTAAGTGGGGTGCTGCCGCTGAGAACTTCTACAAGGCATACTTCATCAAGAGCCACTGCGCAAACAGGAGTGTTGACGATGCAAAGTATGTTTACTATGCAGGTTATTTGTGGGTGTTGGACGGTAACGCAGGCTCAAAGAGCCAGGCTTCTTACAAGAAGGCTGTTGAGGCTTTTGATAAGGCTTTGGCTGCTGGCTATGCTGACGAGAAGGGTGATATCTATCAGTTCATGTACCACGCTTACAATGGTCAGACAGATTCAGCTGTACGCGAGGCTAACTTGCAGCGTGCAAAGCAGCTTTTGATGGAGGGTCTTGCTAAGTTCCCATCAAACGATAACATTATCGCTGCGTTGATTGACGTTTACACTGCGGGTGATAACATGGGTGATCCATCGGAGTTGATTGATATGATTGATGCAGCTTTGAAGCGTGATCCAAACAACCGTGATATGTGGTTCGGTCGTGGTAAGGTATTCTACAACTTGAGAAACTACGACGAGAGTATCGTATCATTCAAGAAGGTTATCGAGTTGGAGCCTACTAACGCACAGGCTACATTCTTCATCGGTTACTTCTACATCGGTAAGGGTGATGCTTTGAGTGAGGAGATCAACAAGCGCGACTATAAGAGCAGCGCAGAGTGGAAGGCTGACTCTCAGAAGGTTACAGAGGTGTATAAGGAGGGTGTTCCATACTTGGAGAAGGCATTTGAGCTCAATCCAAAGGACTTCTCTACTGTTGAGACATTGAAGATTCTTACTTTCCGTTTGCGTGAGGAAGATGGCATGATGGACAAGTACACTAAGTACAACAAGCTCTACGAGGAGATGAAGGCTCAGCAATAGTCGTAGCCGACAAATATTCTTTGCGACCATTCCGAAATCGGGGTGGTCGCTTTTTTGTGGTTGTAATAAATCGTTGTGAGCTATTATTTATCGGAATCTTGTCTATTTGTTGAGAGTTTTTCGCTATCTTTGTAAAATAATATTTAATAATCACATCTCAAAGAGATGTATAAACAAACAATGGTATGAAAGCAGCAATTATTGGCTACGGAAAGATGGGTCACGAGATTGAGAAGATTCTTATCTCACGCGGACATGAAGTGGCTCTTATAATAGATATCAATAACGCCTCAGAACTTAATGCCGAGAATTTGGCAAAGGTCGATGTTGCCATCGAGTTTACAACACCTTCTACGGCGTATGACAATATTCGTACATGCTTGGAGTGTGGTGCCGCGGTGGTGAGTGGAACTACAGGTTGGACATCGCGTTTGGAGGAGTTGCAGCAGCTTTGCAAGCAGAAGGGTGGCGCAATGTTCTACGCTTCGAACTACTCGTTGGGTGTGAACTTGATGTTCCGCCTGAACCGCGAATTGGCACGCTTGGTGAATCGTTTTTCGGGATATAAACTCTCGATGACTGAGACTCATCACACCGAGAAGAAGGACTCGCCAAGTGGTACGGCAGTAACTCTTGCCGAGGATGCTATTGCGCGATTGGACGAAAAGACAGGCTGGGTGAATGAGCCTACTGACGACCCAGCGCTTGTGGGTATCGAGTCGTTCCGTATAGGCATGAATCCCGGTGAGCATAGCGTGACCTACACCTCTGAAGATGATGTGTTGGAGATTCGCCATGCGATAAAAAACCGTCGTACACTTGCTTTGGGTGCGGTTGTTGCTGCTGAATTCCTGTGCGGAAAGAAGGGCGTATATACTATGGACGATATGTTTTAAAGCGATTTGCGATGAATAAGATAAAGAGTTTTTTTGCCAATAAATGGGTAGGATTTACCCTTGCTACAATTCTATACGTGTTGTGGTTTGTGGTGTGGGCAGGATGCTGGTGGGCATTGCTGGGTGTGGTTGTAATCTATGATGTCTATATCTCAAAATACTTCTACCGTTATGTGTGGAGCAAGAATGAGAAACTTTGTGAACAGAGTGCCCTATATCGTAGTGTTTATGAGTGGGTGAATGCCATTGTGTTTGCAACAGTTGTCGCTTCGCTCATTCACATTTTCTTCTTCCAGATGTATGTCATTCCGTCGTCGTCGATGGAGAAGACGCTGTTGGTTGGCGATTACCTCTATGTGAGCAAGGTTACCTATGGACCTCAAATGCCTAATACGCCGTTGTCGTTCCCATTCGTACATCACACCATGCCTCTGTCGCAGACCAAGAAGTCGTTCAGCGAGGCAATTAAGTTGCCATACAAGCGTTTGAAGGGCTTGCGAGATATCGAGCGCAATGATGTGGTGGTGTTTAACTTCCCTGCGGGCGATACGGTGCTGCTGGAGAATCAGGCTGTAACCTATTACGATGTGTTGCGAGAGTATCAGGCTCAATATGGAGCCAAGCGTGGTCGTGAAGCGTTGGAAAATGACTATACAATCATCAGTCGTCCTGTGGACAAACGTGAGAACTACATCAAGCGTTGTGTCGCTCTGCCTGGTGATGAAATTCGCATTGTCGATGGCGAATTGATTGTGAATGGTCAGCCTGAAGATGGTATTGCGGAGAAGCAGTATTGCTATTCAATTCGTACTTCGTCGCCACTTAGCGCATACGCCGTGTCAAAGATGGGTATTACTGAGATGTCGGGCAGTGGAACACACTATTTCTCGCCGCTCACCGATGCAATGGTTGAGCAGTTGCTAAAGATGGATAACGTGCTCAGTGTTGAGCGTTATACCGTTAAGGAGCAGTGTTTCCCACATGCGGCGGCTTATCCATGGACGGCAGATAACTTCGGACCTTTGACCATTCCTGAAAAGGGCGAGACCGTATCGCTTACGTTGGAGAACTTGCCTCTTTACGAACGAATTATCGATGTCTATGAGGATAATGATTTAGAGGTTAAGGAGGGCGTGATTTATATAAATGGAGAGCCTGCAACCTCTTATACCTTTAAGATGAATTACTATTGGCTGATGGGCGATAATCGTCATAATTCGGCAGATTCACGCTATTGGGGATTTGTGCCAGAGGATCATATCGTTGGTAAGGCATCGTTTATTTGGTTGTCGCTGGATAAGAATCAGAGTTTCCCAAATAATATCCGTTGGAATAGATTATTTAACAAAGTTCGATAGGAGAGAGCCGTCGTGGAGCAGATAAAAGATAGCTACTTGACCATTGAAGCCGAGGCTGAGGCAATATTTAAGGAGAAAAGCAGTAAGTTCCTCTGTTATGCCTACCATGTAGAGAGCGAAGAGGAGATTGCAGCCTACTTGGAGCCTTTGCGTAAGCGTTATTACGACGCTACGCACCACTGTTATGCGTGGCGCTTGGGTCCGTTTGGTGAGAAGTTTCGTGCCAATGACGACGGTGAGCCATCGAGCACAGCTGGTAAGCCTATACTTGGGCAGTTGCTCTCTCGCGAGATAACCAATTGCTTAATTGTTGTAGTGCGTTACTTTGGAGGAACGAAGTTGGGCGTGCCAGGACTCATCGCAGCTTATAAGGAGTCGGCAGCAGCAGTGCTTGATGAAGCCAAAATCGTTGAACGCACGGTGGATAAGCGCATCAAAATAGAGTTCTCGTATATCTCGATGAACGATGTTATGCGCATCATCAAGGAGGAGCAGCCCGTCATCGAAGAGCAGTTGTTTGATAACCTATGTTCTATGACATTGTCCATGCGATTGAGTAAGGCTGATATATTGTTAGGACGATTGCGTAAGGTTGAAGGTGCAATAGTTGATGTGTTGGAGTAATGTCGCGCGAAAATAAAATATATATCAAAGGGGCAAGGGTTCACAATCTGAAGAATGTGAGCCTCGAAATACCGCATAATACACTCACCGTAATTACGGGTTTGTCGGGGTCGGGAAAATCGACACTTGCTTTTGATACTATCTTCGCTGAGGGGCAACGTCGCTATGTGGAGAGCCTCTCATCGTATGCACGTCAATTCTTGGGTCGTGTTACTAAGCCCGATGTCGATTTAATATCAGGCATAGCACCAGCCATTGCCATCGAGCAGAAGGTTAATACCCGAAATCCACGCTCTACGGTTGGAACATCAACCGAGATATATGATTACTTGAAACTTCTTTTCTCGCGTGTGGGACACACTTTTTCACCCATATCGGGTGACGAGGTACGTTGCTTTGGTGTTGATGATGTAGTGAGTTACATCTTGGAACATGCCAAAGGCGAAAGAATGGTCGTCACAGCCCCCATTATATTAAATCAAGGACAGGGTCTTATTGAGAAATTGCTGCAACTGATGGGAGATGGCTTTGTGAGGGTGTGGGCAAACGGTGCCACATTCACGTTAGAGGAGTTCATGCCTACCATCACCGACCAAACTCAGGTGCAGAGCGTACGCATAGTCATTGATCGTCTGCGTGTTGCTGATGATGACGATACGCTGTTGCGATTGCGTGATTCGGTAAATCGAGCATATAGCTATGGCGATGGTGTGTGTCAGATTATTGTTGGCAGTGGTGAGCCAAAGGAGTTTTCATCGCACTTCGAAGCCGATGGAATTGAGTTTGAACCCCCAACCGAGCATCTGTTTAGTTTTAACAATCCCATTGGAGCATGTCCAATGTGTGAAGGTTATGGCAAGATTGTGGGCATTGACGAGGATTTGGTTATCCCCGATAAGAGTAAAACTATTTATGATGATGCTGTTGCTTGCTGGCGTGGTGCTACGATGAAGGCATGGAAGGAGCAACTTGTAAATAGTGCCTACCTCTTTGATTTTCCTATTCATGAGCCTTATTATAATCTTACCGTCGAGCAAAAACTTTTGTTGTGGCGAGGAAATGAACATTTTCATGGTCTGAATGACTTTTTCCAATATATCGATAGCGAACGTCGCAAGATTCAGTTTCGTGTGATGAAGGCTCGTTATACGGGTAAGACGACATGCCCCGAGTGTGGTGGTAGTCGTTTGCGTAAGGAGGCGTTGTATGTGAAGGTCGGAGGTAAGAATATTGCCGAGATAGTTACAATGAATGTTGACTCTCTGATTAGCTTTTTTGCTGAGTTGCAGCTCGACGAGCATGACCAAAAGAGCGCCCGACGTATCCTGACCGAGATAAATAATAGATTGTCGTATCTGTCTGATGTGGGATTGGGTTATCTTACACTCGATAGATTATCTTCGACATTGTCGGGTGGCGAGAGTCAGCGTATAAATCTTGCCACATCGCTTGGTAGTAGCTTGGTGGGGTCGTTATATATTTTAGATGAGCCAAGTATTGGTTTGCACCCACGAGATACCCATCGTTTGATAAAGACTCTAACGCAGTTGCGCGATTTGGGAAATACGGTCATCGTGGTCGAGCATGAGGAGGAGATTATCCGTGCTGCGGACCATGTTGTTGATGTGGGTCCACGTGCAGGCGAAATGGGTGGAGAGATTGTCTTTAATGGTGCGTATGAAGCCTTGCAGCATGCCGAGGGTAGCCTTACGGCTGATTATTTGACACATCGCCGAAGAATAGAGACCCCTGCCACAGCACGAGGCTGGAGTAATTCCATTAAAATCAATGGCGCGCGCGAGCATAACCTGAAGAATGTCGATGTTGAGATTCCGCTTGGTGTTATCACCTGCATCACGGGTGTGAGTGGTAGTGGTAAATCATCTTTGGCAAGGGGTATTCTCTATCCTGCGTTGCGCCGAGAGTTGTCTGATACAGGTATGAAGCCGGGCGAGTTCTCTTCACTGGAGGGAGATGTTACGATGATAGGCTCGGTGGAGATGGTTGATCAAAACCCCATTGGAAAGTCATCACGCTCAAATCCTGTGACCTATCTGAAGGCTTACGACGAGATACGAAAACTATTCGCCGACCAGCCTCAGGCTGTGCATACAGGCTTAACGGCAGCCTCGTTCTCATTCAACGTGGCGGGAGGTCGTTGCGAGGAGTGTCAGGGTGAGGGTATCATCAAGGTCAGCATGCAGTTTATGGCCGATGTGGAGTTGGTGTGCGAGGCGTGTCACGGCAAGCGTTTTAAGGACGAGATATTGGAGATTAAATATCGAGGCAAGAGCATCTTCGATGTGCTTGAGATGAGCGTAGATGATGCTATCACATTCTTTGCTGAGGATAGTGGCAACTCTACATGTCGTCGTATAGTGGAACGCCTGCAACCTCTGCAGGACGTGGGACTTGGTTATATACGCTTGGGGCAATCCTCTTCAACCTTGTCGGGAGGTGAGAGCCAACGTGTAAAGTTAGCATCGTTCCTCTCCAAGGATAGCACTTCGCGACCTGTGATGTTTATCTTTGATGAGCCTACTACGGGATTGCATTTCCACGATATAAACCGATTGTTGAAAGCGTTTAATGCTCTTGTTGCGAATGGTCACACGATAGTCATCGTAGAACATAATATGGAGGTGATAAAGTGTGCCGATTGGGTTATTGATTTGGGACCTGAGGCAGGCGATTATGGCGGTGAGGTTGTCTTTGCCGGTACTCCGCAGGAGTTGGAGAATTGCCCAAGAGGATATACGGGACGCTTTTTAAAGGAGCATAATCAGGCGTAGAAAATCGCTTTATTAAGATGAAGGAATTTGAAACATATACTCTACCCAACGGAATCAAGGGCATACATCGCCGCGTGAAGTCGAGCATATCACATTGTGCGCTTGTCATCAATGCGGGTACACGCGATGAACTGAAGTCGGAATATGGCTTGGCTCACTTCACCGAGCATGCCATATTTAAGGGTACGACACATCGCAAGGCTTATCAGGTGAATTGTCGTTTGGAGAATCTGGGAGGTGAACTTAATGCTTACACCACGAAGGAGGATACAACCATTCATGCAACAACCCTAAAGACCGATTTTTCGAAGGCTGCCGAGCTTATTGCCGATGTGGCGTTTAACTCCACCTTTCCAGAGCATGAGCTGGCAAAGGAGCGCGAAGTGATTGTCGATGAGATAAATACTTACAAGGATTCTCCCGCTGATATGATATTCGACACGTTTGAGGATATGATATTTGCAGGCTCGGAGCTTGGTCACAATATACTTGGCACAAAGGCTGCGCTTATGCGACACGATGGTGATGCTATACGACGTTTCATCGAACGCACTCACACCACCGACCAGATGGTATTCTCAACCATAGGCAACCTCTCGCTAAAGGCTGTGCAGAGCGTCGCAGAGCGGTATTTTGGTCAGCAGAAGCAAACTTGTAGAAGTTTTAAGCGCTCCACACCTCAAGGTGTCGCTCCTTTCGAGAAACAGATAACCAAACATACCCATCAGGCACATTGTATCGTAGGTGCTCGTGCCTATGACATTCATGCTGATAAGCGTTTGCCTCTGGCATTACTGATAAATATTTTGGGAGGACCTTCGGCAAATTCACGGTTGAATATATTGTTGCGAGAGAAGAATGGTCTTTCTTATAACATCGAAGCAAACTATACCCCCTACAACGATTGTGGTATGGTTGCAATGTACTTTTCGTCGGATCATAACAATGTAGATGCGTGTCGTGAGTTGATTGCCAAGGAGCTTAAGTCGTTGCGTACAACTCGCCTTTCATCGCGCCGTATGGCTATGACCAAGCGTCAGTTCTTGGCACAGATGGCTATCTCGATGGAGAACAACGAAGGCTATATGCTTGGTGCGGGTAAGAGTTATCTTGTCCACGATGAGATTGATACCCTTGAAGAGGTGTATCGTAAGGTGTCAGCAGTAACGGCTGAACAAATAATTGAGGTGGCAGACGAAATATTCTCGAATACATCAACCCTTATATACCAATAATTATGGATTTACTTGAAAAATATATACACGAAAACTCTTCT
>JAFPAD010000052.1 GCA_017424405.1 Alistipes sp. | reverse complement strand
TCGCCTTCGTCCTCAATCTCCTGCAAGTTCTCTAATACCTCCAAAGGTGCTCCTGAACGAATTGCGTAGTCAATAAGCTCCTCTTTTGTTGCTGGCCATGGAGCATCCTCCAACTTTGATGCTAACTCTAAAGTCCAATACATACGTTACTCTGTTTTATTTGTTAATTGTTTATTCGGTTGGAAATCATCCATTTTGCGGCGCAAATATAGTCAAAATTTGATAAATGCAAACTCTTTAGGTGATAAACTTACATTTTGGGAGGTTATATGCTGCAAATAGATGAATAACAGTGTATTTTATAATAAAAAAAGGTTAGGGTATCCACTCGATTTCTTCAATTTGGCATATCATCGTGACGCTACGACCCAAAAGATAGAAATAATCCGACAGACGATTAAGATAGATTATAGCTTCGCAATCAATCTCGTGTTGCGCTGCTGCGCGTAGTGCTGCGCGTTCTGTTCGACGGCATACCGTGCGACAGACATGGCAAAGCGACATGCGCTCATCTCCTCCAGGAATGGTAAACTTTGTGATTGCTGGAAGCTGCGCCTGCATCTGGTCAATATGCTGCTCGAGTATTTGTGTGGCATCATCCTTCAGTGCAGGAACTTTGCCCTCGCCACCTTTGCCTATGGCAAAGAGAGCCGAAACGGTCATTAATTGAGACTCGATGTGACGCAACTGCGTTGTGAAATCTGCGAGTTTTTCGTCTGAAGAAAGTTTGTCGGCGAGTAATGCTGTAAAGGCAATAAGCTCATCTACGCAACCATAAGCCTCCACGCGTAGATCGAATTTCTCTACTCGTTCACCTCCTATGAGAGAGGTGTATCCTTTGTCGCCACAACGTGTATAAATTTTCATAATCTGAACTCTTGCTTTGGTAGGTGGTTGTTGAAAATAAGCAGATAACCACGGTTGTCGACACTTGTGCAACGGTGGTTTTGGATAATTTCCTTGCACGCCATGTGTCGGTCGTAGTCATATGCGGGAGATAGAATACAGAGTGTAGAATGCAGGTTCGTAGCTTGGGTAGCCATGAGTCGCAATCTCTCCTCGTTGCAATCAAGTGTGGCAATAACCATGTCTTTACCCTTCATCTGCTCTACCTCACAATCTATGCCGAAACTTTGGTAATGGCAATGTTGCATGAGGTTTTGTAATTCGATGGCACGACGTTCGGCTACACCTAAAGCGAGAAGTCGGGTATATAAATCTTGTTGCTCACTTTGTAATTTGCGATTCATAAATACCTGTCGCACAATAGCGTACACAAACGGAGAGTGAACTCCGTGTCCACGCCAATAGCGTCCTCGCTTTATGTCGCTTGGTAGATTACAAAGGTTGTAAAGGCGACGTTTTATATTTCTTCCCGTTATCTTCATTTGGTTGGCTTATTTTTTTAACTGACCCGCTAAACGTCCTGTCGAGAACGCAATTTGCAGGTTGTAACCTCCTGTGTTTGCATCTAAGTCGAGTACCTCACCAGCAAAGTATAGACCCTTAACCTTTAGTGATTCCATCGTGTACTTGTTTACCTCGTCACAATTTACGCCACCGGCTGTCACTACGGCATACTCAAATGGCGCGTAGTCTGTAATAGGGAATACCATACCTTTCAATACCTTTATAAGGCGGTGAATTTCGGTGTCGGTCACTTTGCGAATATAGTTCTTCGAGTGAATATCAAGCTCATGTGCAATAGGAATTACGAAGTGCTTTGGTACCAACTTACGCAACAATTCCGAGAAGAACTCATCGGGCTGCATCTCTGCAATTTCGCGTTTGATGCGGTCGAAGAGAACCTCCTCAGTGAGTGCAGGCTTCATATCCAATACAATCTTTACTCGCTTCTCTTCGATTATGGCATCTACAGCATCGCGACTTAGGCGCAGAGCAACGGCACCCTCGATACCTCGCTCCGAGAAGCTAATCTCGCCAAACTCCTCTTTTACGAGCTCGTTTTCGATAAATAGCTGGGCATTGATATTTTTAAGTAGCAATCCGTCGAGGAATTTCTTCTGTGGGTGCGACGTACGTAATGGGGTGAGCGAAGGTCGTAGCTCTTCGATTGTGTGTCCCATCTTATTGGCAAAAAGATAACCATCACCCGTAGAGCCTGTGCCGGGGTAGCTCACGCCACCTGTGGCGATGATAACATTGTCGGCCTCCTCCTTGCGTGTGAAACCACGCTTATTTTGGAACATCACGCCATATACCTTGCCGTCAATGGCAAGAATCTCTGTCACGCGAGTGTTATATACTATCTCTACGCCGTTGTCCAAACAATAATCCACAAGAGCATTTGATATATCCCACGCCTTTCCGCTCTTTGGGAATACACGCTGACCACGCTCAATGTCGAGCTTTACGCCGATGCGCTCAAAGAAACGAATTGTAGCCTTGTTGTTAAACTCCGCAAAAGCAACATCAAAGAAATCGGCATTTGTGCGTATAGCCTCCTTGAACTCTTCAGGAGGACGGGCATTTGTGAGGTTACAACGACCTTTACCCGAGATGCGGATTTTACGTCCCGCCTTCTCCATCTTCTCCATGAGGAGTACTTTATTTCCGTTTCGTGCTGCGGTAGCGGCAGCCATCAAACCAGCAGCGCCTGCGCCTATAACTATTACGTCGTACATCTTAATTTCTAATTTTCTACAAATGTACTAAATTGTCGTAATATAATGCTATTTTTGGGCTGCGAATAGCTGCTTTTGTGCTAAAATTCTTATCTTTGACCTAAATAAATATGTTTTTATTATGGAAAAGAAGTTGATTTATCCCACTCGTGGGGTCTGCTCGCAGGCAATCGAGATACGTTTGGAAGATGATGTTATAAAGAGCGTAGAGTTCTTTGGCGGTTGTCATGGTAATACGCAAGGCATATCGCAACTTGTAGTTGGTATGAAGGCTGACGATGTAATCGCTCGCTTAGAGGGTATTAATTGTCATGGAAAAGGAACTTCATGTCCCGACCAACTTGCTCGCGCATTGCGTCAGATGATTCAGCAATAGTAAGATGTAGAGGGGTGGAGCTGTGGTGGTGTGACCTCATTATTAAATAACTTTGTAAAAACAATACAGGCTGTCATTCTTGCGATGACAGCCTGTATTGTTTATTGCTCGAAATAAATCTTACTTCTGCAACTGAGTGTTGTCAGCAACAACCATGTTCTTATCTACGCGGAGTGTTATGTTGCCATCAACCTCGATAAGGATTGTAGCCTCACCAGCCTTAACCTCCTTAACAACGCCGTAGATACCACCTGCTGTGATGATCTTGTCGCCCTTCTTTAAGCCCTCGCGGAACTTCGCCATCTCCTTGCGACGCTTAGACTCTGGACGCCACATAAAGAAGTACATTACAACAACCATCAAAAGCATCATTACCCAAAAGCTGCCCATACCTGGCTGCTGTGGTGCAGCCTCAGCTGCCTGAAGAAAATTAATCATAGTCTTTCTGTTTTATAATTATTAATTTATAATTCGTTTTTATCCTCTGCAAATGTAGCATATTTTTCCTATTCCACCTCTGCTTCAAGGTAAATCTTCATGGGAGTGGCTTTATCGGCGAAATAAAACTCCATAAGTTTCATTTGCCACCCTGAAAGGCTCTTTGAATCGAGTTGAAATTCTATTACGGAGCTTTCGTTTGTGGCGATAGGCTTGCGGTCATACAAAACCTTCACGCACCCACACGATGTCACGTGGCGCAATAATACCATAGGCTTGGAGTCGAGATTGGTGATTTTTATGCTCTTGGTGATAATCTCACCTTGACGCATACTTCCAAAATCAAGCGTGTCGCGTATGCCCAAGTCAAGAGCCTGTTCGCTTAGCTCGATGCTTTGCGATGGAACAGGTTGCATAGGCTCCAATTTCTGAATACTGGCTTTGGGTTTACAACTCAAAACCAACATCGTGCATAGTGCAAAAATTATTAAGCCCCTTGTCATTTACTGAATCAAGCCTCTACCGCTCTTTTGAATCTTACCACTCTCGGTGAGCATAGCTACCACCTTGTCCAAGATTCCGTTGATGAAGACGCTACTGCCTGGAGTAGAGTAGTACTTTGCAATTTCGATATACTCGTCTAATGTAACCTTTACGGGGATTGATGGACAGTTGATGAGCTCAGCCATCGCAGTCACCATAATCACATTATCCATAAATGCAATACGCTCTACGTCCCAATTACGAGTAAATGTCTCGATATGCTCCAAGTAGGCATCGAAGTTAATTGCAGCCTTCTCGAACAACTCGCGTGCGAAATCCAAATCTTCAAAGCTCTTGAACTTTGATACTACCTTAACCTCTTTGTGAGAAGCGCGCATGTTTGACAAAGTGCGAGTGACCATTATCAAAGCGAAGCCCAAGTCATCATTCCAAAGAATTGACTGCTCGTCGATAGCCTCTTCCAATGGTTCACAATCCTCCAACTCATTGGTGTAGAATCGAGTCACAAGCTCCAAATCCTCGCTGAATGAACGCTCGGCATTTGCCATGTACTGCTGATAGTAATCAGTCTGCTCCAACTTAGTGAAGAGAGTCTTGATTAGCTCAGGGTTTTGCTTCCACGATAGCTTATGAGCCGCCAAGTAATCATTCACTGAATCGCTTTCAGCAATTAGACGTACAACGGCGTTCTCTACGAATTTACGATTAGGGTGTAAATCTTCGAATGTGGGGAGTTTCTTCTGCATTGCAATTTCCTGACGCTGCTCAGCGTAATTAGCCAACTCGACAACGAGCGAGAGCATCTGAAAATATAGGTCGTAGGTCTTATCAATCGAAGCTACGAGAGTCTTTTCTGAACCCATCAATGAGTCAGATTCCGACTTTAGATGAGCATAAAGTCCTTTAAGAACCTTTATGCGGAGCAATCTTCTGCTTATCATATAAAATGAACTTATTTCGTCAATTAATGGTGCAAATATACACAATATAAATTCAAAATTCAAAATTAGGAATTTAAAATTATGGTTTGATGACGTATTGTTTTGCGTAAGTCGAAATATATTTCCTATATTTGCAATGTAATGCGTGTTAGATAATGAAGATCAACGATTATATAATAGCCAATCGCAGAGTTCGCTTATGTGGTCGAATAGCCGATGTTGTAGAGGAATATTTACACTCGTTTGATGGTTTTAAACTGCCTACGTCGGCACATGATAAAGTGTTAATCGAACTTTCAGACGGAGAAGTGTGCTCAGATGCTGTGGCTCAACTTCTAACTTCGTTTGATTTTGATGAAGGTCAGGCAACGTGTCGTTTTTATCGTTGTGACTCTTCATACATGTTGCGCATAGAGGGTGCTGAGTGCTCGGTTGTAGTTGTATGTGATGAAGGCGTGAAATGTGCATCGGTCAATATACCTGCCGCCGTGACACCGCAATATGTCTCATATCTGCGTTTCGCTGTTTGGTTTGTGGTGGGCATGGCTATGGTGTTTGATGGAGTGTCGGCAGTTCATGCATCAACGATAGTTTGCCACGATAAAGCCGTTATGTTCTTGGGCGAATCGGGTACGGGAAAGAGTACACATACGCGTTTGTGGTTGGACAATATCGAAGGAGCCGAGTTGCTTAATGATGATAGCCCATTTGTATTCGAGGATGATGGTTGTGTGTGTGCATGCGGCTCACCATGGAGTGGAAAGACACCATGTTATAAAAACAAGTATTATCCATTGGCTGCGGTGGTGCGTTTGAGTCAAGCCCCTCATAATAAGATTTATAAGTTGAGCAAGTTGCAGGCAATAGGTGCTATGTTGCCGTCAATGCCTCCGGCCTTTGTTTACGATAAGAGCCTCGAGGAGGCTTTGCTGGCGGTTCTGTCGAAGGTGCTGAGCCATGTCCCTGTATATCATTTGGAGTGTTTACCCGATGCTGATGCTGCCTTTCTGTCGTATAAAACCGTCATGGGGGGTATGATTAATGTGATGGAAAATATTGAGCGTCTCATTCCGCAAGGAGGTACATTTGAGATGATTGTAACGGGGCGTAGCATGTTGCCTCTATTAGGTGTTAGTCGTGAGACGATATTGGTGCGTCGTGTTGCCGATGATGAGGATATATTTCATCGTATAGCCATGTTTCGAGCTGCGGACGGACGTATTATTGTGCATCGTGTGATTGATGTTCGCGAAGGTGTGGTAACCTTGCGTGGTGATGGTAATTTAGTGATGACTGAGAGTTGTCGTCGTGACGAAATAATCGGAGTCGTAGAACGTGTTATGCGAGTCAATGGTGAAATTGTAGATTGCGCCTCTCGCGGGTGGCGTATGAAAGAGCGAGTGTGGATTTATATGCCACAGTTTGTAAGACGTTGTGTGCTGGCAGTGATGCATAGATGGCTTAATTGGAAAAATAAATAGTGCGATATGAATGATGTTAGAATAGGTCATGGATATGATGTGCATGCTCTTGCAGAGGGGCTGCGCTTGGTGATTGGTGGTGTTGAGATTGAGCATACGAAGGGTTGTGTAGCTCACTCCGATGGAGATGTTGCTATTCATGCGATTTGTGATGCATTGCTTGGTGCATTGGCATTGGGGGATATTGGTAAGTTATTTCCCGACACATCAATGGAGTTCAAGGGTATTGATTCTAAAATCTTGTTGCGTCGTGTGTGTGATGTGGTCGCCGAGCATGGCTATAAAATATCTAATGTAGATTGCACTATTGCTATGCAACGTCCTAAATTACGACCTCATATTGACACCATGCGAGCTACACTTGCTGCGGTGATGGGGTTAGATGTTGAGCGAGTGTCGGTCAAAGCTACCACGACCGAGTATCTTGGTTTCGAGGGACGCGAAGAGGGTGTGTCGGTACATTCGGTTGCATTGCTTTACAAATAACAAATGCCGCTTAATTGCGGCATTTGTTGTTAATATACTTGAGATATTGTGCCCGTGTATTGCACATCGTTGTACCAATTGTTTGATATGGTCAGTGTTGCTCCACTGTGTTCGTTAATTTCTAATGTAAACGTGTAGTCAATCTCGGCGTAGAGAACGGCGTTGAACGAGACAATCCACCCATTGTCGGTCTGTACGGTTTTGTAATTTTGCAAATTCTTAGTTCCTGTGTTTAACAACACGCGGCGATAGGGTGGTGTGATGCCGGCTATATAAGGTAAGCAAATTTCCATTGCTCCACGCCAAACGGTGAATGTGTAGTTTACGTTTGATAGGAAGAACATCTGCCCGGCAGGCATCTGTTGCATGGTTTGAGGATTGAATTCAAAGTTGCGCGAGATGATAATCGAATCGAGTATCCTCTCCTCTTCGGCAAGACGTGCGGCGCGTCGCTCGATACGTTGCTCGTGTGTGAGGTCGTGGTACTCGTGTTTCTGATTTTGTGCAGCAGCCTCATCAACATAAGGTCCGCAGAAGGTGCAAGCTATAAAGCATACAATAAAAATAGAGAGTCGTTTCATGGTAACAAAGTTTTTGTTGTGAAACGACTCTCAAAATTCTTGCCTAAATACCCATATTGCGTAAAAAATCACCTGTCGCGCTCCGCTCATTCTGCGCAATCTGATGAGGTGTGCCTGCTGCTATGACCTCACCGCCCCCAGCGCCACCCTCAGGACCTATGTCAATTATGTGGTCGGCAACTTTTATCACGTCGAGGTTGTGTTCTATTATGATTGCGGTGTTGCCTCTATCTACGAGTTTGTTTATCACGCCAAGCAACTGTCGTATATCTTCGAAGTGCAATCCCGTAGTTGGCTCGTCCAATATGTAGAGTGTATGCCCCGTGTCGCTTTTCGCAAGCTCTGTTGCGAGTTTTATTCTTTGGCTTTCACCTCCTGAAAGTGTAGTGCATGGCTGTCCTAAAGTGAGATAACCTAAACCAACGTCTTGAATAGCTTTTAATTTTTGATATATCGAAGGTATGTTTGCAAAGAACTCCACTGCTATATTTACAGTCATGTTCAATACATCATTTATGCTTTTACCTTTATATTTCACCTCGAGGGTCTCCTTATTGTAGCGATTACCACCGCAGCTCTTGCATCGCACATACACATCGGGTAGGAAGTTCATCTCAATAGTCTGCACTCCTGCGCCGCGACACTCTTCGCATCGACCACCCTTGACGTTAAATGAGAAGCGTCCTGCCTTAAATCCTCGTATTTGAGCGTCAGGTGTGGCTTCAAACAACTTGCGTATGTCTGAAAATACGTTTGAATAGGTGGCTGGATTACTGCGAGGTGTACGTCCAATAGGCGATTGATCCACTACGACAAGTTTGTCAATGTGCTCTATGCCATCAATGCTTTCGTACTCAAGAGGTTGGTCAAACGAACGGTACAATTTGCGGCTTAATATAGGACGCAAAGTCTCGTTTATGAGCGTAGATTTACCCGAGCCACTCACTCCTGTTATGCAGATAAATTTTCCAAGCGGAAACTCCACATTCACACCCTTGAGGTTGTTGCCTCGTGCTCCGCGTAACGTAATTTTTTCGCCTGTGCCTTCACGCAGGGTCTCTGGAATCTCTATTTTGCGACGTCCACACAAGTAATCGGCAGTGATAGAGTTTGAGTTTATAATGTCGTCAATTGTGCCAATAGCTACGATGTTACCACCGCGACGACCGGCCTTTGGTCCTACATCAACGATGAAGTCTGCCGAGCGCATCATATCTTCGTCGTGCTCTACGACAATGACAGAGTTGCCGGCATCTCTCAACTCCTTTAGGGTGTTTATTAGACGCTGGTTGTCGCGTTGATGTAGTCCAATGCTTGGCTCATCGAGTATGTATAATACGTTTACGAGCTTCGAGCCAATCTGCGTAGCAAGGCGTATGCGCTGGCTCTCGCCGCCCGATAACGAACGTGCCGAACGGCTAAGTGATAGATAGCCTAATCCCACCTCCACCAAGAAGTGTAGGCGTTCGCGTATCTCCTTGATTATCTCTTGTGCAATTTTTTGCTCCTTCGAATTTAGGTGCTCCTCGATGTTTGACATCCACTGCGCAAAATCGGTAATTGACATTGCAGATACTTCTGCTATGTTCTTGCCTCCAATTTTGAATTGCAGAGCCTCCTTCTTTAGTCGTGAGCCACCGCATACGCTGCACGGACGATACATAAGGAACTGCTCTCTCCATTTTTGTCCCTTCTTCGACTCTTCGTCATCGCTCTGCTGTACATATTCAGCAATGCCCTCCCATGGAATCATTCGTCGTCCTGACGTAGAGGTGAACTCCGATAAATCTACCGTTAGAGGTTTGGGGTCGCCATACAGAATAGCATTCATACCCTCTTCGGAGATGGTGTTAATGGGGTCATCAAGTGTAAAGTCGTAGCGTCTGCCCAGCAGGGTTAGGAGAGTGAATATTTTATTGTTTCGGTATTTGCCAATAGGTTCAATACCTCCTTCATTGAGTGAGCGATTATCGTCGGGGATAATTTTCTTTATGTCAAATACAGCCTCTACGCCAAGTCCGCTGCATCGAGGGCATGCACCCTGAGGCGAGTTAAACGAGAAAGAGTGAGGTGCGGGGTCTTCGAACGCTACACCAGTCGAGGGACACATTAAATGACGTGAGTAGTATCGCAATCCATCGGCATCGTAGTCGTAGATGGCCATGGTGCCCTTGCCTTGGCGCATCGCCTCTTTCAATGATGTCATTATGCGCTCTTCGGCATTGCCATTTATACGCATTCTATCTACCACCAAATCTATGGTGTGAATCTTGTAGCGGTCGAGTTTCATGCCAGCTGAAATCTCTCGTATCTCGCCATCGATGCGAGCATATATGTATCCTCGCTTGGATAATGACTCGAACAACTCTCGGTAGTGACCTTTACGTCCCTTTACCACTGGTGCCATAAATGCCACTTTGCGACCGTCGAAACCCTCTAAGATGAGCTTACATATTTGCTCGTCGGAGTAGTGTATCATCTCCTCGCCTGTGATGGGGGAGTAGGCTCGTGCTACACGAGCATATAACAGTCGCAGAAAATCGTTTATTTCTGTGACGGTGCCCACTGTCGAGCGTGGATTTTTATTTGTGGTCTTTTGCTCAATAGCCACTACGGGACTTAAGCCGGTGATTTTATCCACATCGGGACGTTCCATCGTGCCTACGAATTGTCGTGCGTAGGTCGAAAGAGTCTCCATGTAACGACGTTGTCCTTCGGCGTATATGGTGTCAAAAGCCAGCGACGACTTACCCGAGCCGGAAAGACCTGTGATGACAACGAGAGCATAACGAGGTATCTCGACATCAACATTCTTGAGATTGTGAACTCGAGCACCTGTTACTACTATTTTATCTTCTTCGTGAAATTTCATTTAGCAAATAATACAACCATGTCCAAAATATTTCAATATGGCGTGCAACCACTCATGTAGAGAAACGAGTCCGATTAGGTCGGCAAAGCATATCGCTAATATTGCCATTGTAAACCATCGTACAAACTTTACGCCCCAATTAATGGCGAAATGCGATGCAAATGCGGCTCCAATCACGTTGCCAATGCCATGCCACAGACCAAAGGCATAGTCTACTTGGTCGTTCATCATGAATACTATCAACGAGAATGGTGTTGCCAAAAATATTATGAATCCCTTGATTACATTGGCTGTTATGATGTCGAGTTTCATTGACCATATAGTCACGGCAAGAATCAC
Source organism: Alistipes sp. (assembly GCA_017424405.1). GTDB lineage: Bacteria > Bacteroidota > Bacteroidia > Bacteroidales > Rikenellaceae > Alistipes. Next base: position 6,176 of record JAFPAD010000052.1, on the reverse strand, counting down.
ATAACCCAAACCGATGTAGATGTATCCGCCATAGAATCCCAATAACAAAAACCATATGTAATGCCACCATCTGATTATTAACGGACGTCCACCATGAATGTTGGAGTGTTTGTGGCTTTGGTCGAAAATCATGTATAGCAGCACGACGGTCAATACTACAGCCATGCAGATGGTGAATATCGTGTCGCTGATTTTTGTTGCAACCAATGAACCAACTATATTTCCTATGACGGCGGGAATGGCGAGCTTGATGCCGCTTGCAACGTCAAGCATGCGTTTTCGTAGGAATGTAACTGTGGCGGTGAAATTTTGCATAATAACAGCTATGCGGTTAGTACCATTAGCAATGCCAATGGGCAGACCCAATACGGTAAATAGCGTCATAGTAATAATGGCACCACCACCTGCTAAGGTGTTGATTATACCAACCAAAATACCTGAAACGATAAGGAATATTTCAACAATAGACTCACTCATAATGCCTAAGTTAAGTCATTTCACGAAGATACGTAAAAAAATCGACAAAAGCGAGATGCTCTTGCCGATTTTTTTGTCAATCTTATTTTGTTGCAATGAAATACAAGTCGAAACTATGCTCGGTGATGGCTCCTATGGAGTAATCGCTCATTGCTATTGAGCAGGTGAGTTCGTTGTTGTTTTTAAGCAATAGACGACGATTTAAACGATTCATTATGTCGTACGGAATCTGTAAAATTTGACGAGGTAGTCGGTGTTGTAAATCCAATACGTCGAATCGCATTATGCGTTCCACGCTTTTGCGATTTTGTTCATAATACTGCATCACCTTATCGTTGCCATTCACGCCATAGGTGTCGATGTGAGAAAAGTCGTTTGACAGCAAGTCGCGAAACTCTGTGGCGTTATACTCTCTTATGTGCCACGGGTTGCGAGTGAGTGACATTGGTGCATTTGGGGTTGAAACGATAAATTTGCCACCTTTACGTAAAATGCGACTCACCTCTTTTATGAAATCCTTGTCGCGTTTGATGTGTTCTATTACTTGAAACGAGATTACGTAGTCGAAACTTTCATCTTCGAATTCAATTGGCGGAACCTCCATCTGGTGAAATTTCACATTCTCCGGCAGTGAAGCATCATACGCTTTACTCTTGTCGATGGTCGTGTATTGCTTCGCAGATGGCGCAATCACCTCAATGCCATAACCCATGCCGGTGCCAACCTCCAACACATCGCCACTCACCAAGCCTGCCGCATGGTGATATGCCAATATGGAACGCTGGAAGACATAGTTGTCCGAGGCGTCGTTGCGTGATACTCGTTCTGCCGTGTGAAGCTGTGCCATTCTATTTGAGTTTTATGCTTTCGCCGTCAGTCTCGATAGCACCTCGTTTAAGTAGGATACCCACAGCTCTCTTAAAGACTTTCTTGCTCATCTGTGTCAGAGCATGCACCTTCTCAGGCGATGAATTGTCGCCGATAGATATCATACCTCCATTCTCTTTTATTAAAGCCAAAAGGTCGTCTGCTGAGTTTGCTACGCCATCGTAACCCTCCTGACGTAAGGTGAGGTCGATGCGATTGTCGTCGGTGATGCGACGTACATAACCCTCCATGCGGTCGCCAACCTTCACAGGCTTAAATATCTGATTTTTATAGAGCATACCCCAATGGCGAGAGTCGATGATGGCGCGATAGCCAATAGGACTCTCTGATGCAATTAAGATATCAACCTTTTGGCGAGGTTTGATTGTGATGATGTCATTGTCGATAAATGGCTTCAACTTCATAGTTGCCACACATCGACCCGTGATGTTGTCCACATACAGCCACACAATATAGCTCTTGCCTGCAAGTACGCCGCCCTGCTGGTTGCGATTGGGTAGGAAAAGATCTTTGCCTGCCAATCCCCAATCCAAAAATGCACCGTGAATGTTTTTGTCAACCACCTTCAAGCATGCAGCCTTACCCTCGGTGATCAAAGGACGGTCGGTTGTAGCTACCAATCTATCTTCCGAGTCGTGATAGACAAAAACCTCTATTTCATCACCTACTTTGTTCTCTAATGATACAAAGCGATTGGGGAGCAATACCTCTTGTTCTTCGTCATCGCATAGGTAAAGACCGAAATCTGATATGCGATTTACTTTTAGTGTTTGTATGTGACCTACTTTCATCTTCTCGATATTATTTTGTGCAAAGATACTCAATAATTCAGAAATCAAAATCCTAAATTCAAAATTAATCCCTATATGTGCTTATAAATGTAGAATTAGAATAGGGTTTCGCCTACGGAGACAATCTCGCCCAAGGATAAATACCACACATATCCCTCGGTGTCGATGTATCCCATATCATTTAATAGTTTCATGTAGCTTCCGACCTGCTTTTGGTGAGAACGCAGTTTTTCTGTTCCAAATTTATAATCCACCACAATGGCCTTTTTGCCTTTAATCATAACACGGTCGGGACGACGTGTGCCAACGATATGGTTACCTATGATGTCATTTTCGTTGCGTACTATATCCCACTCGCCAAACCAAGCGCGTACCTGCTCTCGTTGAAACTCGCGTTGCATCATTGCTCGTAGCTCTTCGGATTGCTCTGCGCTAATCTTGCCAGCATTGCATGCTTGTAAGATGCGACTCTCAACATCGGCTAAATCGGTTGCCTCGCTAAGAATGCTGTGCATGAGTATTCCTGTGCTGCGAGCTGAGTGTGTCGCAGACTCTTCGAAGTAACGTTGCTGAGGTAGGCTTAACTGCATCTTTGCAATTGAAGTATGGTAGCTCTCGATTAGTATGTTGGTTATATCACTCTCCTTGTCGGAGGTGCTGTCTAAGCAACTGTTTTTAGTTCCGTATTCTGCAATTTGTCGTTCCTGTTCGTTGCATGTGTTGATATTGTCGGCAACAGCGTTCCAAAGTAATTTGCCTGCGCTGTTTTCGGTTGCATTGCTTGGAATGAAGACGTACAATTCCTCTTTAGCTCTTGTTAGAGCTACATACAAAAGATTTATGTTGTCTACATGAGAATACACCTTCTCGCGGAAGAACTCCTCGCTGAAAATGGTGTTCTCCATATCTTTTTTGTAGTTTACTGGGAATCGTCCTATGCTGCCCAAATCGTTGATCGTGTCATCGGGTGTTGCCCACACGAAATTGCGCGGGCGGGGATTTAAGTTCCAACTGCAATAAGGAATGATGATAATCTTTTTCTCCAATCCTTTGGCTTTGTGTATCGTGGTAAGCTCTATCGTGTTGTCACTCTTTTCTACACTCAACGATTTGTTGGCGCCCTTTTCGTCCCACATCTTTAGAAATAGTTGTATGTCGGCAACTTTCGACGAGGTGAATGCGATAATCTGTTCATGTAACGCTTGCAGATATGCTATCTCCTCCTTTTTCGTGTGTAGAGCGTAGTGTGATACTATCTGTTCGAAAGCCTCTTCTGGCGTTAGTTGGCTAACCTGTGAAAGGAATGCTAACTCTGCATCTTCGATAGCTGCCGAATATGGTCTGCCCAAATAGTGATTAACTATGGCACGGCTGATTGAATCTTTGACGTTTTGAGATAGGCGCATGACTGCAATCACGAATTGACTCATCTGCGACTTGCCCACGATGAGTGAATCCTGAGTCATGATGTTGAACGCATTGTTGCGACGCTTGTATTCCAAAAGTATGTTAGCGGCTCTCTCGCCATCATTTTTATCTCTGCACAAAATCATAATGTCGCTATAAGAGTAGCCTCTCTCGATGGCTGATTCTATGCACTCGATAAATGGCGGCTCTACCTCTTTGTCGAACTTCTCGATTCTGACATATCCCTCCTGTTTAGATTTGCTTTGTGGCGTTTGTGAGTGTCCCTTGTATGCCGAGCTGAGAGTATCTTGCAACTCTAAGAGCGCCTCTTTTTGTATTTTTTGCTCCTCGAAAGCATTCTTTAGCTCGCTGTTGAGTGTCTCATTGTCTTCTTCGACTATACGACTTATAACCATGTTGTTAAACTCCACCACCTTATTGCGACTGCGGTAGTTGTTCGACATAATCTCCACTTCGGTGTTTTCTACTCCTAATGAGTTTTCTACACCGTTGTTGAGTATGCGCCAATCGCCTCCACGCCAACGATATATTGACTGTTTTACATCTCCAACAATAAGCACTGAGTTGTCTTCCGATTGAGACATAGCATTTCGTAGCAGAGGAACAAAATTCTCCCACTCCTTCGACGAGGTATCTTGGAACTCGTCAATCATGTAACGCTCAAATCGGTTGCCAATCTTCTCGTATATAAACGGAGCATCGTTGCCGCAGACAAAGCGTGATAATATGTATTTTGTTTCGGGCAGAAGCATCACACCTTCTGCGTTACACTGTGTGCGAACCTTGTTGTAGATGTCTTGTAGTAGGGCATAGCTTCTAAATGTAGCCTTTATAAATGGAAGAGAGCCCCATAACTTTGCGTTTTCGTCAAACAGTTTGCATAACTCTATTAAAAGAGGTTGTAGTTGTGGCGCTAATGCTCCCACCTCTTCCTTGATTTGCTTTTTTGCACCCGAGGCAGCCCAATTATCAAGTGTCGTTGTACGTAGGCGCATGTTGCTGTTGGGGGCGATAGGCTCACCTTTAGCTGCCGAGGTGAAAAAATATACAACACCCTTGCTCTTGCCAAAAAAATGGTCGGCGGATAATCCCGCTGATGCGATTATATCCAGCGCTTGCTGCCCAATCTTCTTGCACTTGTCCTTAGCTTGAGCTGACTTAGACTCAGCATGACGTATAATGTTCAAGAGTTCCTCTTTCGGCGGGGCATTCAATATCGTTTGTTTGTTGCTCTCCTTGAAGAGCTCCTGTCCTAGCGATAGAATCTTGTTGCGTATGTCCCAACGCTGCCCCTCTTCAATGCTCTCTTCTGCGCTCGTGTCCGGGCAGCACATTGTAAAGCTCAACGGCAGTGCCGTATATTCCCCGGTTGCCATTCTGGAAGCCGCCGGAAAAGGCACCGTGGAGCTCACCCTCCAGAACCCGGATGGCAGCGAAATGACAACTACCCTCACCCCCGCGCTTCCGGGTAACTGGCAGGGGCTGGAGGGAGCACGCCCCATCATGGGCTTCCTATGGGGTGGGCTGGATACCAAGCCGGAAACTGAATATCCCGGTGTGCAGGAACAGATTAACCAGAGCTTCCGCTGGATGGGCGAAACCCTGGCCAAAGTGGCAGCCCCGGGCAGCAGCGTGGGTATGCAGCACCTCTCCGGCCCGGTAGGTATCGGTAATTACCTGTACCAGATGCTGAACTCGGCAGATGGGTGGAAACTCATTCTCTGGTTTGCAGTGGTGCTGAATGTGAACCTGGCGGTGCTGAATATTCTGCCCCTGCCCATTGTGGACGGTGGCCATGTCGTGCTCGGCACGCTGGAAATCATCTTCCGCCGTCCGGTGGGGGGCAAGCTGCTGGAATGGATTCAGACCGGTTTCATCTTCCTGCTGCTCACCTTCTTCATCTTCGTGACATTCAAGGATGTGGGCGATATAGTCGGCAGCTCCGATGAAGATGCGTCCAAACTGCCCGCCCCGGTGTTCAGTAAATAAATGGCTAGATTCCACCTCAGCGACCCCTCGCACGATTTCGACAGGCCCGAAAGCCGGGAACTGCTGAGCCGGATTATCGCCAAACAGGGCGTGGGGCTCACCGGGCATGACCTGGCCTGCGTATTCAACAGCTACCTGCCTGCTGGAACTGCGCAGGAGTGCTGCGCCTACCTCCGCCCGCTCTACCAGCTTTTCCGCACCCCGCAGAATGATTATGCCGCGCAAATCTGGGAGGATATCCTCTGGATATGGCTCCAGCAGGAACGCGCCGAGCTGGAAAAGCTCAATCAGCACAGCCGCATCATTGACGAACTGCGCCGCATCGTGCACGACACGCTCATCCCTGCCACCTGGCAGACTGAACGCGGTCCCGGCGAAATATCCACCCGCGCAGACATGCTCACGCACTGGCTGTCCAGCCCCTGGGGTAATGGTGAGCTCCCCCATATTCTGGAAGAACTGGCGCAGGGCGGTTTCAGCCAGCAGCTACTGCTGCTGAGCCTTTTCCTGAAAACAAAAGAGCCCCTCTTCTGCCCCGGCGAAGCAAAAGAAGCCATGCTGCAATATCGCGAGCAATTCACGACCTTCTTCCGGGAGAGCACC
>JAFPAD010000051.1 GCA_017424405.1 Alistipes sp. | reverse complement strand
TTCTTCCGCAAGATGAAGGAGCTTATCGAGAATGGTCATATTTACATCGCTACCCCACCTCTCTATCTTGTTAAGAAAGGTAGCAATGAGCGTTATTGCTGGACTGAGCAGGAACGAGATGATATTGTAGAGCAGATGGGTGTTAAGGGTGTACACGTTCAGCGATACAAGGGTTTGGGTGAGATGAATGCTCAGCAGTTGTGGGATACAACAATGAATCCTGAGACTCGTATCTTGCGCCAGGTGACAATTGAGAATGCGGCTGAGGCTGACAGAATATTCTCAATGCTCATGGGTGATGAGGTTCCACCACGTCGTGAGTTTATCGAGAAGAACGCTTGCTACGCAGATATTGATGCATAGTTTAGTGGTGAGATAAATTTTTAGGGCTGTCCAATGAATATTGTGACAGCCCTAATTTTTTGCGAGAATAGCATTTCTCTTGTAGAGTTACTTTTCAAATATCGAGAATTGCACACTTCCATAGCTACGTGTGTGCTTGTAATGTGGATAGTGGCTCACATCGGTAGATTTGGAGTGCTCGAATATGAATACCCCGCCCTCTTTCAGGAGGTCGTTCTCCCACACGGCATCGATTACCTTCTCGCTGCCCTCAAGGTCGTATGGCGCATCTGAAAATATTATATCATATTTTTTCGAGCAGCTCTTCAAGTATAAAAATACATTGGCCTTTACTGGGTGAAGATTGCTGAACCCAAATTGCTGTGCGGTCTGACGAATGAAATTGTAGTGTACAGCATTAATTTCAACCGAGGTGACGGACTTAGCTCCACGCGATGCAAACTCGTAGCTTATCGAACCTGTGCCTGCGAATAAATCCAACACTTCGATATCTTCGAAGTCTATCATGTTGTTCAATACGTTGAACAAGTTTTCTTTTGCGAAGTCGGTCGTTGGGCGAGCTCGTAGATTTTTTGGTGGTGTTATCATGCGACCACCGCATCTGCCACTAATGATTCTCATATCACAATATAAATATAAGGTATAAAAATATCCGCCTCACAACAGAGGCGGATAAACTTTTAGAGTTAACACTCTCTTGGACTGAATTAATCCTCCCAGTTACCAGCCTCGTTGTTGCTACCCTCCATAGAACCGAACTTCAAACCAGCATACTGACCAAAGTTATTTACCTTGTCGTCAATGAGGTTGATGATGTTCTGGCGGAACTCGATAGTGTCGAGGTATGCCTTGTAAGGAGCGCGGCACTCTACAACAGGAACATCTACGTTACCCTTGTTTACCTTACCAGCCTCAAGGATAAACTCAACGTTGTTTGTGTAAGGAATGTAACGAAGAGCCTCGATCTGCTCCTTTGAGAGCTTGCGAGGGTTGAAGATTGTGTCGATAACAGCGAGGTTATACTTCTCTACGTTCTTCTTCTTTGCCTTCTTCAACTTTGCCATAGCAACTGAGTCGTCCTCGTCAACGAGCTTGCGCTCCATCTCCAAAGAGTCTGTCAAGATAAAGTTGATAAGAGAGTCGAAGTCATTTGTAAAGTACTGGTACTTGCTCTTGAAAGCACGCTCAGCAGAACGGATATCCTTCAACTTTACAATTACCGCTGCGTTTCGCTCCTTCAACTGCTGCTCAAATTTGAGTGGCGTGTGAATCATGTCGGCAATAACGTAAACCAATGCTACGATTACCAAGCCAAGAAAAATTTGTATTCCCTTTTTCATTTTTTATTAATTGTTATTAAGTTTGTATTCAAATCAAGGTTAAAAACATTAAAAAATGCTTACCACTTATATTGCACGCCAAATTTACGCAAAAATCTCGTTTGAAGCAACAGTTAGCCAGAAAAAAGTTGTAGAAAAGTTGTCGGAATACCTCACATCACCCGATTACTACTCAATTTTTGTGTTGAATGGCTATGCTGGAACGGGAAAAACAACACTTATATCGGCGTTGGTTGATGTTTTAGACCAGATGAATATCAAGAGCGTATTGCTGGCGCCGACGGGACGTGCAGCAAAAGTACTGTCGCGATATTCGGGGAAGCCTACGTTGACAATTCATAAACGCATCTATCGACAACGCACCAATGCATCGTATGAGTCGAAGTTCTCGTTGGATTTGAATAAAGAGCATGATGCAGTGTTTATTGTCGATGAGGCGTCGATGTTGTCGGATAGAGCTGGCGAGGGTCAGGTGTTTGGTAGTGGCTCGTTGTTGGAGGATTTGGTGGCGTATGTGCGTAGTGGTACTCGCTGTCGTCTGATATTGGTTGGCGATAATGCCCAGCTTCCTCCTGTGGGAGCTGATTTTAGTCCGGCACTCGATGTGGAAGAGATGAGTCGATATGGTGATATAGTCTATGCTTCGATGGACGATGTGGTGCGACAGAGTGCTGAATCTGGTATTTTATTCAATGCCACCATGGTGCGTTGTATGCTCGAGAATGGTATATATGAAACGCCTTGTTTTGACCTGAACTACCCCGACATAGAAGCTATACAAGGGAATGAACTCATAGAAAAACTCGATGAATGTTATTGTCGTTATGGTAGAGATGAAACGATAGTTATTACACGTTCGAATAAACGTGCAAACCGTTATAATGAGGGCATTAGGCGTTATAATCTCTCGGCTGAGGAGGCTATCGAGAGTGGCGATATGTTGATGGTGGTGAAGAATAATTACTATTATACGGAGCGCATAGAGGCGTGCCCTGTGAATTTCATTGCCAATGGTGATATAGCTCGATTGAAGAGAATACGCCGTTTCGAGGAGTTGTATGGGTTTCATTTTGCTGATGCAGTGTTGCAATTTGGCGATTATAATGATTTGGAGTTGGAGTGTAAAATTCTGCTCGATACCATAACCTCGGAGTCTCCTTCGCTGACGTCGCAAGAGAGTCAGACTTTATTCTTTGAGGTGGAAAAAGATTATCTTGACATAAAGAGTAAGATAAAGCGTTTCAAGGAGATACGCGAAAATCCTCATTTTAATGCCATGCAGGTGAAGTTCTCCTATGCGGTCACATGTCACAAGGCTCAGGGTGGTCAGTGGAGTGCCGTGTTTGTGGATAGATGTCTGTTTGGAGATGAACCTATGACAAAGGATATGCTACGTTGGCTTTATACTGCTTTGACGCGAGCTACCGAGAAGCTCTATTTAGTCAATTTTGATGAGCGATTCTTTGAATAATCTATCAAAAAAAGCTATCTTTGTCATCTAAATCTTGTGAGATGGCAATAGAGAAGAAATATGTGGAGACGCCTCTGATGAAACAATATTATCAGATTAAGGCGGTGCATCCTGACGCTATACTACTCTTCAGAGTGGGTGACTTTTATGAAACCTTTGGCGATGATGCCATAAAGGCGAGTTCTATATTAGGCATCACCCTTACAAAACGTGCAAATGGTGCTGCATCGAGTGTTGAGTTGGCGGGCTTTCCACATCACGCCGTAGATGCATATCTGCCCAAGTTGGTGCGTGCGGGTGAACGTGTGGCTATATGCGAACAGTTGGAAGACCCTAAATTGGTGAAGGGCTTAGTGAAGCGAGGAGTCATCGAGCTCGTTACACCTGGTGTAGTGTTGGGTGATAATATATTGCCTAATAAGGAGAATTCATTTTTAGCTTCAATATATTTTGGCGTAAAGCATACGGGAGTTGCTTTTTTGGATATCTCTACGGGTGAGTTCTTTATGGCTCAGGGTGATGACCGTTACATTGATAAACTCATTGCCAACCTACAACCTAAGGAGATTCTCTATCAGCGAGGAATGGAGGACCGTTTCGATGCGGCATTTGGAGGTAAACACTACACATATCGTCTTGACGATTGGATTTTCTCGTATGATCTAAACTACGATAAACTTTGCAAACAGTTTAATACTCAATCGCTAAAGGGCTTTGGTGTAGAAGGTCTTACTGATGGTATTGCGGCAGCGGGTGCCATATTGTATTATTTGGAGTTTACCGAGCACCGCGATATCGCGCATATCTCATCAATATCTCGCTTAGATCAAAAGGATTACGTGTGGATTGATAAGTTTTCGATTCGCAATCTTGAACTCTTTTCTTCGTCATCGGGTGAGGCAAAGAGTGGATTTGCTGATGTTATCGACCGCACACTGACCTCTATGGGCGGACGCTTGCTAAAGCGTTGGGTGGCTATGCCGCTTGTTGATGTTGAGCGCATTACGCGTCGTCAAGATGTGGTTGAAAGCTTGCTTCAGAATGGTGAACTTGCGACGGCACTGCGTGAGCAGATTGCGTCGATTGGTGACTTGGAGCGTTTGTCGGCTCGTATTGCTGCGGGTAGGATTTTGCCACGAGAGCTCGTGCAGTTGAAAAACTCACTCACGGCAGTGGAGACACTCAAGGCGTTGCTCCTCTCGACCGATGACACTCATTTACATGCGATAGCCGATACTATTGACCCTGCTCTGCAGGTGCGAGATAGATTGGCGCAGGAGATTTATCCCGACCCTCAGAATAACCAAATACAAAAGGGAGGCGTTATTGCCGATGGAGTGTCGGCTGAGTTGGACGACTTGCGCCGTATAGCTTTGCATGGCAAGGACGTGTTGCAGCAAATTCAGCAGCGCGAGAGTGAACTTACGGGTATTCCATCGCTCAAGATTAGCTACAATAACGTTTTCGGTTATTATATCGAAGTGCGTAATACTCACAAAGATAAAGTTCCTGAGACGTGGATTCGCAAGCAGACTCTTACAGCTGCCGAACGTTACATCACCGAAGAGTTGAAGGAGTATGAGGAGAAGATTCTCGGTGCGCAGGATAAAATATTGCAGATTGAGTTGGAGATTTACAATCGCATCATAGCTGACATTTCACGTCATCTTCGAACTATCCTGCACGACGCCAATATCATTGCTCGATTGGATTGTCTTCAGTCGTTTGCTAAGATGGCGCAGGAGTGTAGTTATGTGCGCCCTACTCTTGATGAAGGTAAACTGATTGATATACGCGCAGGACGCCACCCGGTAATCGAACGCTTAATGGCTGTGGGTGAGCAGTATATCCCCAACGATGTTATGCTCAACGATAGCGACCAGCAAATCATGATGATTACGGGTCCTAATATGTCGGGTAAGTCGGCATTGCTTCGTCAGACAGCGCTCATTATCCTCATGGCGCAAATGGGCTCATATGTGCCAGCCGACAAGGCTCACATAGGTATTGTGGACAAGATTTTTACACGTGTGGGAGCTTCGGATAATATCTCGCAGGGCGAATCTACGTTTATGGTCGAGATGTTGGAGTCGGCAAGTATCCTTAACAATATATCGGACAGAAGCCTTATTCTGCTGGACGAGATTGGACGTGGAACGAGCACCTATGACGGTATCTCGATAGCTTGGGCTATGGTTGAGTATATCCATAATTACAGAAATGCTCGTGCTAAGACCATGTTTGCCACCCATTATCATGAGTTGAACGAGATGGAACAGCTCTTTGAGCGTATCAAGAACTATCATGTGGCGGTGCGTGAGGTGGATAATACGATTGTCTTCTTGCGTAAGCTCTCGCGTGGCGGTACCGAGCACTCGTTTGGTATTCACGTAGCACGCATGGCGGGTATGCCGTCGTCGATTGTGTCGCGTGCGGGTGAGATTTTGACCAATTTGGAGGCTGTTTATGGTAATAACGAGATAAAGGAGAAGGAGTGCGAGGAGGTACCTACAGCCCCATCGCGTCGTCGCAAGCGTCAGCCTTCGGCGCGACAAGTTGCCGACGTGGCGCAGCAGGGTAATATGCAGCTTTCGATGTTCCAGCTCGACGACCCTGTGCTTGTGCAGATACGTGACCAGATTAGAGGTTTGGACATCAATACCCTCACCCCTATCGAAGCATTGAATAAACTCAACGAAATAAAGAAGATTACAGGAATATAGGATTATGGGTATAGCTGAAATTGTCTTAATCGCCGTAGGTCTTGCGATGGACGCCTTTGCGGTTTCCATCGGTAAGGGTTTGTCGGTTAAACGAGTGGAGCCACGCCACTCGATGAGTGTGGGTTTGTGGTTTGGCGGATTTCAGGCATTGATGCCTTTGGTGGGTTATTTCTTGGGTATTAGCTTCGCTTCGTTTGTGAGTAGTATCGACCATTGGATAGCGTTTGTGTTGCTTGGTGTTATTGGTGCGAACATGATTCGTGAGGCGAAGGGTGACGAGTGTGAATGTGAAGGCGCGAATGCCGATTTCTCGGTTCGTCAGATGCTCCTGCTTGCCATAGCCACAAGTATCGACGCTTTGGCTGTGGGTGTGTCGTTGGCATTCTTGGGCGTAGATATATGGACTACGGTGGCTGTGATAGGCGTTGTTACAATGTTGCTCTCGATGATGGGTTTGCGCATCGGTAATATCTTCGGCTGCCGCTTTAAATCACACGCCGAAGTCATTGGCGGCTGCGTGCTGATACTTATGGGTAGCAAAATCCTGGTGGAGCATTTGTGGGTGTAACCTTGTTATGTGGAAATAATAAAGGGTGTTGCGACTGCAACACCCTATTATTATTTTAATTATTAAAAGTCGTAGCCGACTATATCATCGGCATAATCCTTCCAACCGTCAGCGGCTATGTAGGCATCAACCGAAGCTGTTGGGACATAAATTTTGCGACCAGGTGCATTACCATTGAACATCTCACCACCTCCCGTTGGTGGTGTTGTGGGTTGGCAATATACACTTGTCAAACTGTAGCAACGTAAGAATGCATAATTTCCAATCGTAGTAACACTATTGGGAATGGTGATACTTGTCAAACTACTGCACTTATGGAATGCCCACTCTCCAATCGTAGTAACACTATCGGGGATTATGATACTTCTCAAACTACTGCAACCAGAGAATGCAGAATCTACAATCGTAGTAACGCTATTAGGGATAGTGTATGAGGTTAATCCTGCAGGTGCAAACGAATTAAGTACACCATCAATAATGAGGCAACGATTATCCGCCGATGCAAATTTGCCGTAGAATTTTTCCAAACTACTACAACCAAAGAATGCATCCTCTCCAATCGAAGTAACGCTATCAGGAATAGTTATACTTGTCAAACTACTGCAATTATAGAATGCCAGCGCACCAATCGTAGTAACGCTATCGGGGATAGTGATACTTGTCAAACTACTACAACCATAGAATGCATAATCTCTAATCTTAGTAACACTATTGCCAATTGTTACACTTGTCAAACTACTGCAATAAGAGAATGCAGAAACTCCAATCTCAGTAACGCTATCGCCAATCGTGATACTTGTCAAACTACTGCAACCATTGAATGCAGACTCTCCAATCTCAGTAACACTATCGGGGATTGTGATACTTGTCAAACTGCTGCAAGAAGCGAATACACAACTTTCAATCGTAGTAAAGTTATCGGGGATAGTTATACTTGTCAAACTACTGCAATTAGCGAATGCATACACTCCAATCTTAGTAACACTATCGGGGATTGTAATACTTGTTAATCTTTTGCAACCCCAGAATGCATTCACTCCAATTATAGTAACGCTATCGGGGATTGTGACACTTGTCAAACTACTGCAATCTTCGAATGCAGCATATCCAATCGAAGTAACAGCGCCATCGAATGTGATTACACCTTGACCATTCTCATAAACGTTACTGAGGATATTTGCGCCAAAAGCATCGGTTTTATACGGCTTCACAACCCGGCTATCGGTTGATGTGTACCAAATTTCATTAGCTGCAATTTTGCGACGAGGAATTGTTAAAACACTGCCGTCGGTAAGTGTTATATAAACAAAATCATCATCATAGGTCACCTCCTTAAACATTGAGTCGCCATCTTTTCCGTCTTCACCGGTAGCCTTGCCGAGCTCCTGCCAAGTTGAGCCATTGTCATAAGAGATGAGCCAATAGCCATTCTCGATTTTTAGCTTTGGAGTGATGCCGTCTTTACCGTTTAGTCCATCTTTGCCTTCGGCTTTTACCTTATTACCGTCCTTGTCGAGCAACCAGTCGCCGTCCAAAGTCCAATAATAAATGCCGTCAGTATCCTTCGCTACGCCAATCACAGGTGTGTAGCCATCAGCTCCGTCCTTGCCGTCTTTACCATGATAGATTGTTACAGAACCACTCTTTGAGAATGTGATGGTGTAGCCAATCACCTTACCGTCTTCGGTGATGGGTGCGATGTTAGTTACATAATCATTGTTTTGCAAAGACTTGACAATGTCGCTTAGCGATGAGATGTTTGTGTTCATCTCCTTGCACAACTGCTCAAGCGCGGCCACGCGATTCTCAAGAGAATTGAGCTTGTCCCAAATCTCCGAGTCATCAAAGCCTTCGCTACAACCCACCGCGAGAATCATAACCGCAGAGAGTAGATAGGTAAATAGTTTTTTCATATTAATTTGTCTTGTGTTAATATAATATACAAAGATAGCAAACTTTGGGTAAAAGAAAAGAACTATAATCGCGAATTTTGATATTTGAATTTTATGCGGTATCTTTGCCCCGACATCATAAGGGGTGCCTTACTATCAGGCTGAGATTATACCCATTGTACCGGATACGGGTAATGCCGAGACCGGGAGTAGCGTAATCAACAAATTACCCCTTTTCAGTGTTTTTAACTTAATAAACAAAAAGCATGAAAAGGATTTTTTTTATTCTCGCCACTATGGCGTGGTCGCTTGGCTCAGCGCAGGCGCAAGATGCGATTTCGGGGCAGCCGTCGTTGCAGCCCTACGAGCAGGATACAATCTCGATGGAGGACGACCTGCAACAGATTCACGTGGTGGCAACGCGAGCCACAAAATCAACCCCTGTTGCCTATTCCAATATTGGCAAGGAGCAGATAGCTCGCAACAATTACGGCTTGGATATCCCCTCGCTGCTTGCTCTCACACCCTCGATGATTGCAACAAACGAAACAGGTATAGGTATTGGCGGAACATCGATACGTTTGCGTGGTACTGATGCTACACGCATAAACGTGACGGTGAATGGTATGCCTCTAAACAATCCCGACTCGCACGCAACATATTGGTACGATACGCCCGACCTAATCTCTGCCGTAGGCGATGTGCAGGTGCAGCGAGGTGCGGGTACTTCAACCAACGGCACAGGAGCCTTCGGTGGCTCGGTGAGCATGACGACAGCTGCGCCTTCAGCTGATTTTTGTGGCGAGGCGGCGTTGTCGTATGGCTCTTATAACACCAACAAGCAGGCAGTGGCTTTGAGCTCGGGTCTTATGAAAGGTGGCTGGGCAGTTGATGCGCGATTGACACACATCGGCTCGGACGGATACGTCGAGCGAGGTATGACCGACCTGAAATCGTATATGTTGCAGGCGGCTCATTATGGTCCATCAACGAGCGTTAAATTCCTATCGTTTGGAGGTAAAGCAAAAACATATCTTACTTACACGGGTGTAACAAAGGAGGAGATGGCGCTTTATGGCAGACGTTACCACACCGAGGGACAATATGAAACTTCGCATGGCTCGTACATATTGGCTGATGGTACTCATGTGGATTACTATGACGACCAGACGGATAACTACCTCCAGCTAAATAATCAGGTGATACTAAATCACCGCTTTTCGGAGGCGTGGTCGATGTCGATGATGGGCTTCTATTCGTACGGATATGGTTATTACAAGCAGTATAAAGATGCTCGAACATTGCTTGAATATGGTAATCTCGGCATCACCGATTCCAGTATCGAAGCTGATATGATACGTCGTAAAGTTATGCGCACACACACCACCGGAATGAACCTTACGGCAGCCTATGCTTCCGAGCGTTTGCAGTTGTTAATGGGTGGCGCATGGAGCTACTATACTTCGCCTCATTGGGGTGAACTGGACTGGGTTGATGGGTTTGAGCAAACGGCAATTAGTGGCAGATGGTATGATAATGACGTTAATAAGCAAGATGCTAATATCTTTGTGAAGAGCACATGGCGAGCTGCTGAAGGGTTGAATTTATATGCTGATGTGCAATATCGCTTTGTGGATTATGCTGCATGGGGTGTGAACGATAATTTTGATTGGAATACGATGCAGATGCAGCCCATAAATGTCGATGAAGCGTATCATTTTCTAAATCCTCGCGTGGGTGTAAGTTATTCGTTTGCAGAGTCTCATAATCTATACGCCTCGGCAGCCATAGCACAAAAGGAGCCGACGCGTTCCGATTTTACCGACCGTTATATGTTTGCTGCTGACCAAACTAAACCAAAATCGGAGATATTGTTTGATTATGAATTTGGGTATAACTACACAGCACCACGCCTGCAACTTGGACTTAATATGTATTACATGCGTTACAAAAATCAGCTCATACCAACGGGTGTGGTAAATGATAGCTCAGATGCGCTGAATGTGAATGTCCCCAAGAGTTATCGTTGTGGCGTGGAGTTTACAGCAGCGTGGGATGTGACCCGATGGTTGAGATTAGGCGGAAGTGCGACGTTGAGTCAGAATAAAATACTCGATTATGTTGATATGCTTGCCGATAGCCCAACTTATGGCGAGAACCTCGGCAAGATGACTATCGCCTATTCGCCCGATGTGATAGCATCGGCTTATGCCGATTTTCATATCAAAGGTTTTGAGGCTGTGTGGCGTACACAATATGTCGGAAAACAATATTTTACCAATAACGAGGTCGAGGCTCTTACGTTGGATAGTTATAGCGTAACCAATCTTGATTTGGCTTACACGCTACGCACTCCGTCGGCGAAAAATGTAAGATTTGGCGTGACGATATACAATTTGCTAAATGCTCGATATTGTAGCAACGGATATGGTTATTCTTACATGTGGGGAGGTGAACGTTACGATGAGGCTTACTATTTCCCGCAGGCTCCGTTGCATGTGTTGGCTAATGTGACTATAAAATTCTAAACAAATAGACTATGGATTTCAAACTCACTCTTCAGGTTGTGGGCGTTGTGCTCGGATTACTCTATCTATGGCTTGAATATAAGGCGAATATTTGGCTGTGGGTTGTGGGGTTAATCATGCCCGTTGTTCATGGCGCGCTCTATTTCCATTCGGGGCTCTATGCCGATTTCTCGATGCAGCTATATTACATTGCTGCAGGAGTTTATGGCTTGATAGTATGGAGCCGTGGCGCAAAAAAACGAGGCGACAAGAGTGTGTTGAAGATTAGCTCTACCCCACTTGTTGTATGGGTGGCAGTTGTCGGGGTGTATGCTTTGTTGCATGGCGCAATATATCTATTCTTGATTAATTTCACCGATAGCACAGTGCCATTTTGGGACTCTTTTACTACGGCGCTTTGCATTGTGGCTTATTGGATGCTATCGCGCAAGTATGTTGAGCAGTGGCTTGTGTGGCTGGTGGTTGATGTGGTAACCGTAGGATTGTATCTGTATAAAGATATCCCACTTACGGCGTGCTTATATGCTCTCTATTCGACTTTGGCTGTTGCAGGTTATGTGCGCTGGAGACGCATGATGAAAAACGCATAAATATCATGGGCTGGTGTGGGTTTTACATCAGCCCTTATTTATTGAGTATAAAAAGTGATTATTCTCATCGGGAAATTATGTTGTTTGGTTTTTTTTATATACTTTTGTGACACGTTAGGTGACCTTTAAGCGTTATGCAAATCACTAAAGCAGAATATAAGTGTAGCTCGGAGAAAATCTCGCAGGTTCCAAAGGATAATCTGCGTGACATAGCTTTTATTGGACGTAGTAATGTGGGTAAGTCGTCGCTTATCAATATGCTCACATCTCGTAAAGGCTTGGCTAAGGTGTCGGCAACTCCCGGTAAAACACGTCTTATCAATCACTTCTGCATAAACAATTCATGGTATTTGGTTGATTTGCCCGGTTACGGATATGCTCGTGTGTCGAAGTCGCAGCGCGGTGAATTCTCGAAGATTATTCTTGATTATGTGTTGAAGTGCCGCAAGATGCACTTCTTGTTCGTGCTTGTGGATTCACGTCTTGAGCCTCAAGCTATCGACCTAAAATTTATCGAGATGTTGGGCGAGAATGGAGTTCCGTTCGGGATAATCTTCACCAAAGCAGATAAACTCTCGGCGAGCCAGCTTAAGCGTAGCGTGGAACGCTTTGCAAAGGTTTTATCGGAGCAATGGGAGGAACTTCCACCAATGCTCACCACATCGAGCGAGAAAGGTGCAGGGCGCGACGATGTGCTTAATTTTATAGATGAGTGCCTTAAGCAGACTGTTGAGCAGGAAGCACAAATAGAAGAGACGAAAAACTAACAATTAATAATATAAAGAAATGGCTGTTCATAAGATTAAATTTTTCACAGGACGCGCATCGCGTTATCTGGCAGAGAAAATCGTAAAGAGCTACGGCTCAGAGTTGGGTGATGCAGAGGTGTTGCAGTTTAGCGACGGCGAGTTCCAGCCCTATTACAATGAGTCAATTCGTGGTTGCACGGTGTTTGTAATCCAGTCAACATTCCCTTCATCAGATAACTTGATGGAGCTTTTGATGATGATTGACGCAGCTCGTCGTGCTTCGGCTTACAAGGTTATCGCCGTAATCCCTTACTTTGGTTGGGCTCGTCAGGACCGTAAGGATCGTCCTCGTGTGCCAATCGGAGCAAAGTTGGTTGCTAACTTGTTGGTTGCAGCGGGTGTTGATCGTGTGATGACAATGGATTTGCATGCTGACCAGATTCAAGGCTTCTTTGATGTACCTGTTGATGCTCTCTACGCAAGCGGTATCTTCGTCCCATACATCAAGAACCTCAATATCGAGAACCTCTCAATCGCTTCACCAGATATGGGTGGTGCAAAGCGTGCTCACTCTTATGCAAAGCACCTTCAGACACCAATCATTATCTCACACAAGGAGCGAGCTAAGGCTAACGTAGTAGGTAGCATGACAGCTATCGGTGAGGTAGAGGGTCGTAACATCATCATCGTTGATGATATGATTGATACAGCAGGTACAATCTGTATGGCTGCTGATATGCTTATGGAGAAGGGTGCAAAGAGTGTTCGTGCTGTGATTACTCACCCAGTTTTGTCGGGTGCGGCTTACGAGCGTATCAATGCTAGCCAGCTTCAGGAGGTTATCGTAACAGATACTATTCCTTTGAATCAGGAGAAGGATTTGAGCAAGTTTACAGTGTTGTCAGTTGCCGATATCTTCGCTGAGGTTATCGAGCACGTTCACAACTACAAGGAGATTAGCTCACTCTTCTACAAATAATAGATGGTGTAATATATACAAAATAATCCGGGCATAATGCTCGGATTATTTTTTTATGTTCTCTTTGATACGTTCCAGCCCAGCGCGTTTTAGTGGCGTAGAGCCAAATGTGTAGGCAAACCTCTCTTCGTCCATTGCCAGCCACTCGGTGTGGCTGATTGTGCGAGGGTCAAATAGCGGGTCGAAAGCTGGTGAGTTGTGATGTCGTGCCTTTTTATTGTAGGGACAGCAGTTTTGACACTCGTCACAACCAAATATCCAACCGTGAAGATTGATGTTTGAATCAGGCTGTGATTCTATTGTGTGGCATGAGATGCAACGTGTGGTGTCAATAGTCATGGGTTGTACGATGGCTCCCGTTGGACAGGCGTCAATACATCTGCGACACTCGCCGCAGCCGATGCTCTCCAAAGGTTTGTCGTATGCGTCTGCTGTGAGGTTTATAACCAATTCACCAAGCAAGACATAACTTCCATATTCGGGTGTTATGAGGAGTGATTGTCGCCCAATCCACCCTAATCCAGCCTCTACGGCATACTGTTTTTCGAATATGGGGGCCGTGTCCACAAAGGATCGCCCCTCAAGTGAAGGGTACTTCTCTTTTAGAACCTTGAGCAGATGTTGCAACATCTTTTTGATAGACTTGTGGTAATCTCTATTGCAAGCATAAGATGCTATCTTGCAGCCGTCGCTATCGCTGTATCCCCCACTTATGTCGGATTTGTAGCTTATGGCACATACGATGACCGTCTTCGCTTCTTCTACCAATAATCTTACATCGCGTCGCTTGTCTATATTGCGGTGCATATATTCCAATGACGCACCATAATTGTTCGATAACCAACTTTGCAGATGCGCTTCGTTTTTTGATAATGTTGCACAGTGCGCCACTCCGCATAAATCGAAGCCTAACTCCAGAGCTAACCCCTTGATATATTTGCTGTCTATATTTGCCATTCTCAACACAAAATTAGTGAAATTAAATATTTTTCACTATCTTCGTAGCAAAATTACTAAGAAATATCATTATTATGATTAAACTAAAAACTATTTATGAGCTTCTTCACACAAGTGTTGAGAAGTTTTCTGATAATATCGCCTTCACTATGCTTGGTGGTGAAGATGTTACTTATCGAGAGGTAAAAGAGCGCGTAGAGCAAGTGCAAGAGCTTTTGCTCGGCGCAGGCTTGAATGCTGGCGATAAGGTTGCATTGCTTAGTAGTAGTATGCCGAACTGGGGCGTAAGCTATTTTGCAGTCACCACAGCAGGCATGGTTGTCGTACCTTTGATGCCTGATTTCACAGGCGAGGAGCTGGATTCTCTCATTGAACACTCTGAGGCTAAGGCCTTGTTGGTATCTGATAAACTCTTTACTAAGCTATCAAAGGAGACCGTTGCAAAGTTCAATATCGTTATTCTTACCAAGAATTTGAGCGTCATATCTCAAACTGTCAATGAGCAAGGCTCAAAGGTTATCCCACAGCCAGAGGATTTGGCGGCTATCATCTACACCTCGGGTACAACATCAAAGCCAAAGGGTGTGATGCTTACTCACTATAACCTCGCATCGAATGCTTGCTTGTGCAACATTCTATTCCCAATCTACGAGACTGATGTTACACTTTCAGTTCTGCCTATGTCGCACACCTATGAGTGTACTTTGGGATTGTTGCTCATTTTCAGCGGCGGTGGTAGAATGACATATCTGGAGAAGCCACCAACCCCATCAATCTTGCTCCCAGCATTGCGTAAGGTGCGCCCTACTATTTTCCTTATCGTACCACTTATCATCGAGAAGGTGTACAACAGTCAGGTTAAGTCGAAGTTTACGGCTAATAAGTTTATCTCTACACTCTACGGCGTAGGTTTTATTCGTCGCATTTTGCACCGTCTCGCTTCTAATAAGTTGATGAAGGCATTTGGTGGTCGTGTTCGTTTCTTGGGAATTGGAGGCGCAAAGTTGCATATTGATACAGAGACATTCTTGTATGAGGGTGGCTTCCCATACGCTATCGGCTATGGCTTGACTGAGACCGCTCCAATGACAGCAGGTCAGATTCCAGGTAAGTGTCGTATCGGTGCAACGGGTCCAGCTATGGTTGGAGTTGATATCCGTTTGGATAATGTAAACCCAGAGACTGGTCTTGGCGAAATCGTTATCAAGAGTCCTTCTGTGATGCAGGGATATTATAAAAATCCAGAAACTACAGCCGAAGTATTTACCGAAGATGGTTGGTTCCGCACAGGTGACTTAGGTGAATTTGATAAAGATGGATACCTTTATATCAAGGGTCGTCTGAAAAATATGATTTTGGGTCCAAGTGGTGAAAATATCTATCCTGAAGATATTGAGTCAGTACTTAACTCTCACGCCTTTGTGTCGGAGTCTGTCGTTACCGAGGATGATGGTCGCCTTATTGCCCTCGTACACTTTGACTCAGAGGCTATTGAGAAGCTCAAAGATGAGTTTATTGCAAAACTTGAGATTACTCGAGATGAGTGGAATCTGAAGAAGGAGGAGTGGAACAAGCGTATGGAGGAGATTAAGCAGGAGGTAATGAAGTATGTTAACTCAAAGGTTAATCGTTTCTCAAAGATTACAGCTGTCATCGAGGAGGAGAATGAGTTTGAGAAGACTCCATCAAAGAAGATTCGTCGTTTCTTATACACTAAACGTGGTCAGCAGGATAAGAAATAGTAATCTATATATAAACAAAAAAATCAGAGCTACACTTCGGTGTGGCTCTGATTTTTTAATCATGCTTGAGCTTTTTCATACGTTTGGGATTCAGGCTTTCGCGCAATAATGGCGAAGCCTAAATCAACGTATTAATTAGATTTGCTTATCGGTGATCATTCTGCGATATACATCGTAGCGTTTCATAACCTCGCGCACGTATGCCTCAGTTTGACGACTACCGGTAAACTTACCATGGCGAACCAATTCACTTTCATAAACTGCGGGGTCGGCCTTCTGCTTTAAATAGCGAGCTACAACCTCCCATGAATTGTGATCCTCACCATTGCTCTTTGCTAAACGACGAGCATCAGAAACGTGTCCAATACCACCGTTGTAGCAAGCAAGAATAATGCTCAAACGATCGTTCACCGAGGCGGTTGGTGAAATCTTCAACGTCTTGTCAATCTGTTTCAAGAGCTTACCCGCCAGACGAATGTTTGTCTCTGGGTCGGCAATACGCTCTTTATCGACATTGAATTGTTTTCCTACGATGGGCATTACCTGCATCAATCCAATAGCACCTTGCTTTGATACAAGGTGGGACTTGAATCGTGATTCGTTGTAGGCAATGGCACTCATCAGTAACCAATCCTGTCCCTCTTCTGCGCTGATGCGTCGCATCATCTCGTCATAAGCCGAGATTACCCACTCCTGCATCACTACGCTGTCCTGCGTCGCTGTCTCAGCGACCTGATTTGTTGCTGAGGTAGTTGTTGCCACCGTCTCGGCTTGCATCAACCCCTCCTCGCTTAAAATGCGAGATTCAAAAATAGTTGCTCCAACTAAAATAAGAACGATCGAAAAAATAATTGTCTTTTTTGACATAAATGTTTGTATTGTGGGTAGCTCTCATGTGCCTTACAA
This sequence comes from Alistipes sp., assembly GCA_017424405.1. GTDB lineage: Bacteria > Bacteroidota > Bacteroidia > Bacteroidales > Rikenellaceae > Alistipes. Next base: position 2,382 of record JAFPAD010000051.1, on the reverse strand, counting down.
CACGTTAATCATAGAAACTCCACGAAATACCCATCTTAAACATTCCAGGATTTAGAGGATAACCTGCAACGGTGAAATACTCTCCATTGCCAAATAATCCAAAGTTAGCATGCTGGTACTTTAAGAAAATGCGCATTCTTTTCCATTTAGCTGTGATGAAGGCATCGAGATAAGGATAATTTCCTAACTGCCAATCGCGCTGATTGTAGAACGCTGCGAGTGCTGGGTTGTACGATGGCGCATAATACTTTGTGTTGTATCTACCATCAATACCAATCTGCATACGCAATACCTTCTTCTGTTCTACCCAAAATTCATAGTAGTAAGATAGATAGGCACTACATAATGGAACGGGGATTACTTCTTGATTCGTGCTCCACTGCAACAATACCCTGTGGTCGAGATGAAGTCCGCCAATGCGGAAATCTTTGCGAGCATACAAACTCGTAAGGCTAATCGCATCAGGTTGTTGTGCAACCATGCTGTTGGCGTCGTAGTAAATTTTATTCGACACCACACCCTGCCATGCACTAACTTCCAAAGCCCATGATGGGATTTCGAGCGATACCTTGAAACGAGTTTCATTCTCCTTATCGAAGGAGTTGAACCACACATAGTGATTCGAGAATAGGTTCTCCTCCCAATATGAGGCCGACTGTCGCAACTGCGAGAAATCGCCTCGGAGGATAACGGGGTTGTTTCGGAACTTCGCTGTGAGTGCTATGTGAGCATTCATGTTGAAGTCCCCTCCTCTGTAACCTGCGGGGTAATACTTGACGTTAGCACCCCACTCGGCTAATTTTTTCACTTTTCCGCTTACGGCACCATATGCGTACCATGCGGTCTTTTTATCTACACCATAATCTCCTGAAAGATAATCTTCCAACTTAAACTGAGAATATGCGTACATGTCAATACCAATACCTCCACCCAAACGTCCTACGGCTCCGTCGCGATCCCACGGCTGCGCTTCGACGAAGAAACGGTTTGAAACAACGCGTTCTCGTATGGAGTCGCGTGATTCTGATGGCGATATATACCAATCTTTGTAATATATACCCTTGGTTGGCTCATACTCTCCCTCCTCGTTAATCTGACCTCGTTCATTTGTGTATTCGGCAAATTGATCGGTGTAGAGTTTGCTCCACGTGTTGTATTCGAAAATATGTCCTACATATACCGATGATAAATCTGCTAGCGAGAAATCGTAATCGGTAACAGCCTGCAACGGAATAGCGTATGCTTGCTTTATGAATAGCGAATTGTTGCGATATGAGTTCTCGGCTTTCGCACCAGCCAACTTCATTGGAACGCCCGATGGGTGTTCGTAGGTTGTGTCGGCAACAGCCCATACGCCTACTACTCCACCATTCTCGCGCTGCGTAATGCGGTTATTAAGATAAGCTGCATGTACAGAGTAGCGTTTACCTGTATGAGCAAAGGCTACCGAGAGATTGTGATTCGTTGTCCTTTGCCACTCATATAAGCCTCGTGTGCCACGCGCCTTGTAGCTCACGTTAAAACTTGTTGTGGGCGATGCGTTATGCGCCGTGGTTATCTCGAAATGCTCCTCTCGGAATCTTTTCTGACCTGACTCCAAAAATGTGAAATTCATGAATGGGGTCTTCGAGTTGTAGAAAGGCGCATTCTCCATGCGGTATGTGTAAGCATCGTACGACTGCGCAAACTTAAAATCGGGATTTTGAGTTCGGTCAAAATAGTTGAATGGAAGTGAAGATTGACCCAATCCACCCAATGCCATATCTCCCACTCCTTTAAGTTGATAAGGATAATCAATTCGCCAATTTGTTAATGTGGTGTCTATAGGGAGAATTGTAACATCGTTCATCTCGCGACTAACATTCCACATAAAGTTCTTCAAAGCACGGATAGAGTCGTTGAAATAATACGATTCCAAAGGCTTGCGTATGCGCTTTATCTTGGTGCTATCCTCTTGCTCGGGGTTTTGTCCTTGCTCCTGATCGAAAGGATTTGCTCCGCCTAATGAAACCTGCTCTCCTCTGCGCTGCGCTCTTGCTATGGCGGCAGCGTCTAATTGGGCATAACACATATTTGGCAGTAACATGCAAAAGAGCGTTACTGCAACAATTATACTTATGCTTAGAGTGCGTTTCATTTCAAGTAAAGTCTTATTTGCGTAAATTTATAGCCCAACGAATAGCTGATATTGTTATGTATAACAAGATAATAGCTGGGATTGCGAACTTCGAGAATGCTGTAATGATGATTACGCATGCTACGATGAACGAATATCTCAACTCATTACCACTCCAACCAAAGCCCTTAAATTTCAAAGCAAACATTCGTATTGGGCTTATCAATAGGCTTGCCATAATGATTGAAATGATAGTAATTATCTCC
>JAFPAD010000050.1 GCA_017424405.1 Alistipes sp. | reverse complement strand
TTGCGACCTTTGGTCGCATTTACAAGTCTGACCCACCCCTAAATCCCCGCCTCAGGCAGGGACTTTGGTCGCCATAAATGGCTCCGGTTGTGAGCATATCTACGGTTATGTAGTTCTAATTTATGGTTTTGAGTTTATTTCCAACTATTTGCGCTCTTCAAGCCTGCTTGCGACCTTTGGTCGCATTTACAAGTCTGACCCACCCCTAAATCCCCGCCTCAGGCAGGGACTTTGGTCGCCATAAATGGCTCCGGTTGTGAGCATATCTTCGGTTATGTAGTTCTAATTTATGGTTTTGAGTATATCTTTAACTTACCTTTTGGCTATAAATCTAAAAATTATATCCTTATCACTCTCAACATCGAGCGCAACCTCACTACCCTCGACAAGCATATAGGCCGTATATCCCAATTCGTCAAACATCTTCACCATCTGACGGCGACTCTCGCCATCGGTCTCGACCAGCACCGTAGGGTGAAACTTCTCTATCAAAGGCTTCAGTTCGGGCAGCACCACTCGCTCATATCCCTCGATGTCGCACTTGATAAAATCAATCTTCTGCAACTCGGCAAACAACTCGCCGCCGCGTCGCATATGAGCCGTGAAGCGCACAGCGTCCTTCGACAATTCGCCTTCGCTCACAAAGTTACGACCCGTACCGAAATAGCCTGCCGCAGCCACCGAGTCGTTTGCCATCTGAACCTCACACTCCTGCTCACCCAAAGCATAGTTTAGCAACTCCACATTTCCTCGCTTGCCCACATTGCGCTTGAGCACCGAAAAAATCACAGGCACAGGCTCAACGGCATAGACCCTACCCTCGGCACCTACCAAATCAGCCAACGGACAGGTATAGTAGCCCAAGTTTGCGCCTATATCTATCACCGTATCTCCAGCCTTAACCAACTGTGGCAGATGATAGACATACTCCAGCGCTCTACCCTTGCGACCAAACCCCAAAGCTCGGTAGAGGAAGAACATACGGCTTACAACTCGCAGGTAGTTCTCCAGCGAAAGCAGACGATATAGTATGCGATGAAACATCTTTCCCATTTATTCTATTCTTAAAAACATTCTCTGCAAATCGAGCGTCACCACACCAGCTCCTTTCAGCATATCGGCACCCATCACACCATCCCATGCCGATGGATAACCCGAAATGATGACATCTATCGAGCTAAACGAAACTGTCTTATCAGCTATGGTGAGCATCACCACAGGCATGCGCTCAATCTCGCACTCACGGCTTCCACCTATACCCGAACGACTGCTCTTCATCCTCTTGCCTGCTACACTATCCACAAGCGCTTGATGTTTTCGATAGAAATTTTGCGAAAGGTCGCTCTTGGTACGACCTGTGTCAAGATGCGCCACCATAAGTTTATGGTTGAAGCTAAAATCAATACCATAGTTACCCTGATGAAACGAGAGGTTACGCTGCTGTGGAGGCTCACTAAGTTTTGCAGGGATTGTGATTTGGTTTTGCTCCATATCAATCTGCATCTCGCCCATAGCTCGCATAACGTGCGTACCGAGTACCGCCTCGACCTTCTCTACACCAGGACTATCAACAATACTCTCCACCACAAAGAATGTAGGATTCTTAACCACCACACCGCCCAACTTCATCTTGGGCAACACACCCACCTTGGCATAGGTAGAGCCTCCGACTCCACCCAACGGCAGACTATCAACCAATATCTTCACACCCAAACGCTGAGCTGCCTCCTCGGTTATACAGTTAGCGTTGCAGCAGCCTGTGTCAAAAATCATATCCACCGACTCTCGCCCCACCTTCGACTCCACCATCAGATGCACTCCATCACCCACAGAACGACACTCCACAGGAATTGAACGTCTGCGTTTTGGAATTTTCACCGCCACAGGCTTCCTATCAGCCAGAGCATCCATCCAAGCCTTGAATGCCTCGAGCGTAGCTCGCTGCGAAGGGGTTGACTCAATCAACACCGAGAGATATTTCGAGGCGGCGGCATAGTCCTCCACCGCAAGGGCATTATAATAGGCGATGTTCTGCATCGTTGTAACCACACCATCACCCAACTCCTTGCGATACTGCTCCAACTCGGCTATATACTGATTACTCTCGACGTGACGGCCCTCACTATATGCTACAAAGGCATCTGCCAAGGTTAATAGATGAGGTACTATCTGCTCTCTTAACTTAGGCAACTCACGGCACAACGACACGTAATCCCCACGGCTGATATAATCGCTTACTATATTATTAGCCTGCTGGGGCGTAAGCCTCTGCTGCGCCCACATAAGCGTAGCGCAGAACGTAATAGCAAGGGTTAATAGTAATCGTCGCATAAAAAATTAATTTTTGTAGTTTACCTCGTTGTTGAGCACCTCAACAACAAAGGGATTATACATTGACTCATGACCCAGGTCACTCATATCACCATGACCGGGATAGATTTTCACCTCATCGCCCAAAGGCAAGATATTCTCGATAATCGAGCGCATAATCCACGAGTAATCGCCACCAGGTAGGTCGGTGCGACCGATACTCTCACGGAAGAGTGTATCGCCCGTGAACAACACCTTCGACTCGGACTCATACAGCGACACATGACCTGGCGTATGACCTGGCGTGGGGATTACCTTCAGAGTGGTGGCACCAAACGAAATCTCATCCATACCCTCCAAATCAACATCAATATTCTCGGGCAGGTCACCAGCACGCACGCCAAACAGCTCGGCGCTCACCGATGCCCCCTTCAACAAAAACTCATCTTTCGAGTTCATTGCGAACTTAGCACCGTAGCGTTCACGCAAAAAATCCACACCCAACAGATGGTCGAAATGACCATGCGTATTTATAGCCAGCACCGGCTTCAAGCCGTTGTCTGCGATAAACTTCTCCAGCGCAGCATTCTCGCGCTCACCCATATTTCCTGCGTCAATGATAGTAGCCTCGAGCGTATCATCCCAAATAACGTAGGTATTCTCCTGAATGGGATTAAATATTAATCGTGCAATTTTCATATCTCTACTTAATTTCTGTGTTCAAATAAAATTTTGCCGAGAGGTTGTAATTTATTACAATCTGCTCGAAATCGACCTCTGGCTCTGCCGCCTCGTTCACGACACCCGCAGCGTCCATCGCCACCGCATTCTTCATCAGCAGGCGACCACGGGTTGAATACTCCACATCTGATGTGTAATCGTTAATCTCGTAGCAAGCACCTATCGACTGCCCCACCGCCTCGGCAAGTTGCGAGGCACGCATCTGCGCATTGCGCATCGCCGCCTGACGAGCCTCAGCACGATACTTCTCCAACGTTGAGCATGTGGCACGTGTGATATTCACATTCACCACACCCACCTTTTCCAATGCCTCGAAGACCTTGCGAGCCTCATTTGCCGAGCCAACCTTAAGCTCGTACTGCGTTGCCGCCAACGAGCCACGCTTGCGATAGAACTCACTCGACATACCCTGCACCGAGAGTTGCTTCTCGATGTCGATACCACACTTCTTGAGTGCCGAGAACATATCCTTGCGTTGCTGTTCAACGGTCACCTTACCTTTGGTATCGCTCTCATCGAGCTTGATTGTAAGATAAATCTCATCGGGCGTAACTTTTATCTGCGCCGAGCCATTAACCGACACCGAAGGTATAATCTGAGCATTCTGCGCCGAAGCAGCAACAGAAGATAAAATCATCATCGTGGCAATAACCACTGCAAAAAATACTCTTTTCATAGACGTTTCTGTTTAAAGTTTTACTACAAATAAAACGCTTTCAGAAGCGAAAATCGTGCATTAACGACGCTCAAGTTTCACCACATTCTCGACATGGTGCGTGTGAGGGAACATATCCACAGGCTGCACAGCCACAACCTTATACTGCTCGTCCATGAGCTGAAGGTCGCGCGCCTGAGTAGCTGGGTTACAGCTCACATATACGATACGCTCGGGTGCAGCACGCAGGATAACCTCAATAACACGCTCATCAACACCCGCGCGTGGTGGGTCGAGGATAATAACGTCGGGGCGACCATTGCGCTGCACGAACTCATCAGAGAGCACGTCCTTCATGTCGCCTGCGTAGAACGATGTATTCTCGATGCCATTGATAGCCGAATTGACCTTTGCGTCCTCGATAGCCTCAGGCACATACTCCACACCCACAACCTTCTTGGCACGACGTGCGCAGAAGTTTGCGATGGTACCTGTACCTGTATAGAGGTCATACAACACCTCATCACCCTTCAAGTTGGCAAATTCGCGTGTGACCTTATAGAGCTCGTAAGCCTGCTCCGAATTGGTCTGGTAGAACGACTTTGGTCCCACCTTGAACTGCAAGCCCTCCATCTGCTCGATGATGTGGTCCTTACCCGCATAGCACACATGCTCCAAATCGCCCACCGAGTCGTTCCACTTGGTGTTCACAACATAGAAGAGTGAAGTAATCTGTGGGAACTGCTCTTTCAACATCTCCATCAATGCCACGATGCGCTCCTTATCATCTTCGTTAAAGACCACGATAACCATCACCTCGCCCGTTGAAGCGGTGCGAATGATGATGTTGCGCATCAAACCCTGATGCTCGCGGCAGTTATGGAACGTGTAGCCATTGTCGATGCAGAACTGCTTCACCGCATCACGAATGCCATTCGAAGGGTCTGCCTGCAAATAACACTTATCAATATCAAGCACCTTGTCAAAACAATTTGGGATATGGAAGCCCAACGCTGGTGCACGGTCGATGTCTCCACCCGCCGCAATCTCCTCGTAGGTAAGCCAACGCTTATCGGCAAATGTAAACTCCAACTTATTACGGTAGAACTGCTGCTTTGCCGAACCCAAACATGGCTTAACCTCAGGCAATTCAATCTTACCGATACGGGTCAGCTGGTCATGCACCTGCTCGGTCTTAAAACGCAGCTGCTCCTTATAGGGCAAATTCTGCCACTTGCAACCACCGCACACACCAAAGTGAGGACAGAAAGGCTCCTCACGCAGAGGCGAGCGCTTCACGAAATTCACCACTACGCCCTCCATAAAGCGACGACGCTTATTGCGTATCTGCACATCTACCACATCTCCTGGCACCGTCATCGGAACAAAGACCACCTGCTCGTTATAGCGTCCCATAGCCTTGCCCTCAGCCGCCAAAGTAGTTATCTCCAACGCCTCGATAAGAGGGTAATTTTGTCGTTTTCTTGCCATATATACTCTAATTTACTGCTTTCTTTCTTGATTTACTTCTTAACTTCGCCATAAAATCATCACCCGTCACCAACACCAAAACGGCGACAATGATAACCACAATACCCATAGCTATCTTAAGCGACATGGGCTCTCCAAAGACAAGTGTTCCGCACAACACCGCCGTAACGGGCTCGCTGGCCCCGAGAATAGAGGTGACGGTGGAACCCACATATCGTATCGACACAACAAGCGCCGTACACGACACCACCGTGGGCACAATCGCCAACAACAGAATAAGCCCCCACGCCTCAAACGAAGGCACCGCCTGCAACGACATGCCAAAATCTGCCCTCACGAAAAATATCGCTGCGCCAACAGCAAGCGACCAGAAGGCAAGCGTTGAGCTGGGCATTGTTCTAATCCTCGACTTGTTTGTAATGACTATGTAAAGTGCATAGACCAATGCCGCAGCAAAGGTTAGCACCACTCCGAAAATACTAATTCTCTCCTCCCCGTCCGAGACATACAACATGGCAATACCCGCCAATGCCAAGATTAGCGACAGCACTCTGCCCCACGTCATGCGTTCCCTGAAAAATAGAGACATAATGATTGCCGTAATAACAGGATAAACGAAATACATCGTCGAAACCAGACCCGTAGGCATATAATCAAATGCCATGAACATAAACACCGACGAGAAGGCAAACAACACGCCGAGCAACAACACATGAGGTATATCTTCAGTGGAGATTGCAATCGAACGACGACGCACCAACTGGATAACACCCATCACGACCGCCGCCATCAAATAGCGATAGAAGAGCAGAGAGTCAAACCCCACCCCCTCATTGAGCACAGGTACCGAGAAGAGCGGAATCATGCCATAGGTCGCACCCGACACCATTCCACATACATAACCCTTTACTTTATCGCTAAACATTGCTTTCAAAAGTTTATTATCGTACAAAGATAGTTAAAATAGTCGTGATAACCTATATAAAAAAGAGATTTTCTACACCCACAACACATCATATCGAAAATTTAGTTAAATTTGTATATACTAACACCCAGCTATCATGAAACAAAACTTCTTCTGCGGCATCATCGCTTCAATAGCGACACTCTTATTGGCAAGTTGCTCACAATCCTCTATTGACACTTCACAAATTGACTCCTTCGCGGAGGCTAAACCCGTTTGGGCTAAGGACAGAGAGCGAGAGAGCAACCTCACGCTATCATTCCGCGAAATTATAAAAACACGATGGACTAACAATGCCTACATTCGTCTGACAGCTTCGTGCGACTATCGACTAAGAATCAATGGCGAATTTGTTGCTCATGGTCCCAGCGTGGCGGCACACGATTTCTATCGCATTGATTGCTACGATATTAAGCCACACCTCAAGTGGGGCAAAAACATCATCGCCATAGAGGTGGCGGGTTACAACGACGACAACTACTATCTTCTCAATCAGCCTTCGTTCCTGCAAGCCGAAGTTGAAGTAAATGGTGAGGTGGTTGCCGCAACGGGCGATAAATTCACGGCATACGACCTCAGGCAACGCAAGCAAGATGTGCGAGAGTTCAGCTTCCAGCGACCACACATCGAGCACTACACTCTCACACCCGACTTCGACGCTTGGGCTACAAGGAAAAATTGGCAAGCGCCTGAAGCTGTAACCCTCGTTGAGCAGCCTGCAAAAACCCTACTTCCACGCCATGTTCCCTACCCCGACTACACACTACACGAAGCCGAGAAAATAGGCGACGGATTATACAAATTCAAGTGCAACAGCACTGGTTTCTTAGGCATTAAAATCAAGGTCGAGGAGCCCTCAGCGATACGCCTTGCCTTCGATGAAATACTCTCGAACGACGGGCACGTAAACGGCAATAGATTTGGTTGTTACGCCTACATAACATACGAACTGCGACCTGGCGAATACTCGCTCGAAGCGTTCGAACCAAACACTATGCAGTATGTCGAGGTATTGACCGACAAGGGCAGTTGCACGGTGGAGCAAATATACATGCGCGACTACTGTGGCTCGGACGTAAAACGTGCCAAATTTGAGTGCAACGACGAGGCAATGAACCGTCTATTTGAGGCTGCTCGCGAAACACATCGACAGAATGCGCTTGACATATTTATGGACTGCCCATCGCGCGAACGTGCGGGCTGGCTCTGCGACAGCTACTTTGCCAGCCGCGTCGCTTTCGATATGTCGGGACACACTCGCATCGAGCACAACTTCCTCAACAACTTCCTCCTACCCACAGAATTCAAGCACATCGACAAGGGCATGCTGCCAATGTGTTACCCCAGCGACCACCCAAACCAAAATCATATTCCCAATTGGGCGATGTGGTTTGTGCTGGAGCTGGAGGAGTACCTACACCGCAGTGGCGACCAAGTTCTTATCGACAGAGCTAAGCAGAGGGTTTACGAATTGGTTGATTACTTCAAGCCATTCCTCAACGATGATGGACTGCTGGAGGGTTTGACTCGTTGGGTATTTGTCGAATGGTCGGCAGCTAACAGCTTTGTGCAAGACGTAAACTATCCATCAAACATGCTCTATGCCAAGATGTTGGAGGTCGTGGGTCGTCTCTACAATGACCCCACACTCACCGAGCAGGCGGCACAGGTACGCAAGGTTATCGTCGAGCAGTCGTTCGATGGCGAGTTCTTCATTGACAATGCTGTGCGTGGTAAGGGTGGACGATTGGAGCTTACGCGCAACCGCACCGAGACATGCCAATACTACGCCTTCTATCTCGGCACAGCAACACCCGAGAGCCACCCCGAATTATGGTCAAAGATGCTCGATAAGTTCGGCGCTGTGCGTACGACAAACAATGAATACCCCGAGATACACCCATCTAACGCCTTCATTGGCAACTATCTGCGCATGGAACTACTCTCTCAGGCGGGACGTGCAAAGCAGATTCTCGACGAGAACCGTAGCTTCTACCTACCGATGGTGGATAAGACGGGGACTTTATGGGAAAACATGACCGACCACGCAAGTTGCAACCACGGCTTCGCTGCACACATTGCTCGCGTTCTTTACCGCGATGTGTTGGGCGTTTACAAGATTGCGCCAAACGAGAAAAGAATCACCCTACGCTTCAACGACTGCGGTCTAACCCACTGCAAAGGCTCAATCCCCTTAGGCGACGAAAGTGTTGATGTGGAGTGGAGCTTAGAAAACGACACGCTCACCGCAACGGTTTATATTCCTGAGGGTTACACCGTCGATTACAGCCTCAATGGAATTAAAACCTGTAACTTCACAGCATATTAAACAAATAGGTAAAAAGTTTCACATTAACCACATTCTCCCACAACACATACATATCCAGCTACCGCAACAAAAGGGTATTATTTCAAAACATTTCGATAGAGAATTTTGCCTTTTCGCGATATTTAATTATCTTTGATAAAAATATAGATATACTATGGCAATTTTTAAGGTCGAGGGCGGCACACGCCTTCATGGCAGCGTAACACCACAGGGCGCAAAGAACGAGGCATTGCAGATTTTGTGCGCCACGCTTTTGACAAAGGAGCGTGTTGTGGTGCATAACGTACCGCAAATTCTTGATATACTCCAACTCATAGAACTTCTCAAGCGCATGGGTGTAAAGGTCGAGCAACTTTCAAGTGAAAGCTACGCCTTCACAGCTGCCGACATCGACTTGGACTACTTGCGTAGCGAGGACTATCACAATCGCTGCCGCCGTCTGCGTGGCTCGGTGATGATGATTGGTCCGCTGCTCGCCCGCTTCGGCGTGGGTTATATCCCCAAGCCCGGAGGTGACAAGATTGGTCGTCGCAGATTGGACACCCACTTCTTGGGCTTCCAGAAGCTCGGCGCGACATTCAACTTCGACCAAGCCGAAGAGTTCTACTCAGTGGAGTGCAAACAGTTGAAGGGCTGCTACATGCTTCTTGACGAGGCTTCGGTGACAGGTACCGCCAACATCATCATGGCTGCCGTATTTGCCGAAGGCACAACCACAATCTACAACGCTGCCTGCGAGCCATATATCCAGCAGCTTTGTCGCATGCTCAACCGCATGGGAGCCAAGATTTCGGGTATTGCATCGAACCTTTTAACCATCGAGGGCGTGAAGGAGTTGGGTGGCACAGAGCACACCATGCTCCCCGATATGATTGAGGTGGGTAGCTTCATCGGCATGGCTGCAATGACCCAGTCGGAGCTCACCATCAAGAACGTATCATACGACAACCTCGGAATCATACCTGCTCAGTTTGCCCGCATGGGTATAAAGCTCGAGCAGCATGGCGACGACATCTACATTCCACAGCAGGACCACTACTCGATTGAGAGCTTCATCGACGGCTCGATTATGAACATTGCCGATGCTCCATGGCCTGGCTTAACGCCCGACCTGCTTTCAATATTCCTTGTGGTGGCTACACAAGCTAAGGGAGCTGTGCTGATTCACCAAAAGATGTTCGAGAGCCGCCTCTTCTTTGTGGACAAACTCATCGACATGGGTGCTCAGATTATCCTCTGCGACCCACACCGCGCAACAGTCATAGGTCACGACCACCGAGTGCGTCTGCGTGCTACGAAGATGACCTCGCCCGACATTCGTGCCGGAGTAGCGTTGCTCATCGCCGCCATGAGCGCCGAGGGCACAAGCACAATCCAAAATATCGAGCAGATTGACCGCGGCTACTGTAATATCGACACCCGCCTTAATGCTCTGGGTGCCAAGATTACACGATTGGAGGAGTAAGTTTTCAACCCTATACCATACGAGCAGACATTCGCTGCTCGTATTTTTTTTGCATTATGGTGTAGTTTTTCCGCTATTCTGGCGACTAATATGGTGACCGCAAGGTAGTTTTTCGTGCGCGAGGGCTATTTTTGTGCAAAAGTGTGTATCTTTGCATGTAATAAACTTGCAAGAAAAAAGGTTAGTTAGATAAAATTCAAAACATTTAAACTTAGAAAGAATATGAAGAGAATGATTTTTGCCATTGTTGCAATCCTTACATTGGGCATGGCATCAACAGCCTGGGCGCAAATCAATCCTCAGCAGCCTATCCCTGCCGACAAGGAGATTCGCATAGGTAAACTTGAGAATGGACTCACCTACTACATTCGCCACAACGAGAAGCCAAAGGGAATGGCCAACTTCTACATCGTTCACGACGTAGGTGCTATCCAGGAGGAGGACAACCAGCAGGGCTTGGCTCACTTCCTCGAGCACATGGCTTTCAACGGCACCAAGAACTACCCCGAGAAGACCATGATTGAGTATTTGGAGAAGATTGGTGTTAAGTTTGGTGCAAACCTCAACGCCTTCACATCGTGGGACCTCACTCAGTACTTCATGACCGATGTTCCCGTAGCACGTGAGAGCGTAGTGGACTCTACGCTTATGATTCTTCACGACTGGTCGCACTTCATCAACCTCGAGGAGGATGAGATTGACTCGGAGCGTGGCGTTATTCAGGAGGAGTTGCGTACACGCGACGGCGCTTCATGGCGTTCTACAATCGAGATGTTGAAGGCTGTGGGTAAAGGCACACGTTACGCCGAGCGTAACCTTATCGGTCACTTGGACGGCTTAAAGAGCTTCACATACGACGACATCCGTTCGTTCTACGACAAGTGGTATCGCCCCGACTACCAGGCAGTTGTTGTAGTTGGTGACATCGACGTAGATAAGGTCGAGCAGAAGATTAAGACCATCATGGCCGACATCCCAGCTCCTGCCGCTGATGCAGCACAGAAGGATGTTATCGTTGTCCCAGGCAACGACGAGCCTATCGTGAGCGTCTTCACCGACCCTGAGATGCAGCGTTCGCAGTTGCAGATTATCTATAAGGGTCAGGCTATGCCAAAAGAGTATAAGGGCTTGGTTATGGGCGAGCTTATCAACATCATGCAGAGCTACATCTCGGTGATGATTAATGAGCGTTTGAGCGACATTTCACGCAAGCCTAATGCCCCATTCATTGGCGCAAGTTTCCAGCCAGGTGGCGGTTTTGGTATCTGCCCAACATTGGATATCGTAGCTGGTCAGGTGATGACACAGGATGGCAAGATTGTAGAGGGCTACAAAGCACTCCTTACAGAGATGGAGCGTATGCGTCGCCACGGTTTCACCGAGGGTGAGTGGGAGCGCGCAAAGAACAACCTCCTCTCATCAATCGAGAGCCAATACAACAGCCGCGACGACAAGGAGCATGATGCTTATGCCGAGGCTTGCATCGCAAACTTCCGCGAGGGCACACCTATCTACGACGCCGAGACTGAGTATCAGCTCGACAAGCAGCTCATCGACATCATCTCATGCGACATGATCAACGCCACAGTGAAGCAGCTCTACGAGCCTTTGAAGAATGTGGTTATCATCATCAACTCCCCAGAGAAGGAGGGCGTAGCAGTTCCTACCGAGGAGGAGTTGGTTGCAGCGTTGAAAGAGGTTGTCGCTTCGGAGATTAAACCTTTCGAGGATAATGTAAAGAAGGAGCCACTCATCGGCGAAGATGTTGTTTTGAAGGGCTCACCTGTGAAGAAGGCAAAGCAGAACGAGGCTATCGGCACAACCGAGTGGACTTTGAAGAACGGCATTCAGGTTATCATCAAGCAGACTCCTTACGAGGCTGACGCTATCAACTTGGAGGCTGTATCTGATGGTGGTGCTGCCGTATTTGCTGACGAGGATTACTACTCGGCACAGATGCTTGGCTCGGTAATGTCAATGTCAGGTATCTCGAAGTTCTCGGCTTCTGACCTTCGCAAGCAGCTCTCAGGCAAGCAGGCTCACGTAGGTGTTGGCGTAGGCGCATACAAGCACTCGATAGAGGGCTCGGCAGCATTGAAAGATGTGGAGATTATGTTCCAGCTCATGTACCTGAACTTCACTGCACCACGCTTCACCGAGGAGGACTTCACAACTCTGATGAACCGCTACGATGCAATGCTCGCTAACCAGCTCACAAACCCAGACTTCATCTTCATGCAGAATAAGATGAAGAGCCTCTACGGCGACAACTTCCGCCGTCAGCAGCTCACACCAGAGATTTTGGGCACAGTTAAGTTGGAGCGCATGGCAGATATTCACTCACAGCTCTACAGCAACGCACAGGGCTTCCGTTTCACTATCTATGGTAACATGAGCCCCGAGGAGTTGAAGCCACTCGTTGAGAAGTATATTGGTTCATTGCCAACCCAGAAGAAGCCATCAAACAAGTTTGTTGATGACCAGGTACGTGTAGCAACAGGTGTTGTGAACGACTTTACTGCCAAGATGGAGCAGCCTAAGGTATCGGTATTTGTAGGCTTCAGCGGCAAGACCGACTTCACAATCAAGAACTCACTTACAATCCAGTACCTCTCACAGGCACTCAGCAACCGCTATCTGAAGTCAATCCGCGAGGAGAAGGGTGGCACATACGGCGTAGGCGTTCGTGGCTCACACAACACTCACCCTGCACACCACTACTTGATGCAGATTCAGTTCGACACTAACGAGCAGATGGCCGATGAATTGACCGACATCGTTATCGCCGAGATTGAGAAGATTGCAGCCGAGGGTCCTTTGGCTGAGGATATGGACAAGACTCGCGAGTTCTTGTTGAAGGATTACAAGAAGAACATCGAGCAGAACGGTTGGTGGTCACGCACAATGCAGACATACTACGACTTCGGCGTGGACTACGTGAACGACTACGAGGAGGCTGTAAACAACATCACATCGGCCGACGTTCAGGCATTGGCAAAGCGCATGCTTGACGAGAAGTCAATGATTAAGGTTGTAATGCGACCAGAGAAGTAATATTCTTCGGAAAATAGCATAAAAAAAGAGGCTGCCTTTCGGGGCAGCCTCTATTTTTCATTATTTTGACCATTCTCCAAAAGCCTATTTATGCTTTTGGTTTTCGATGAACACAAAGTCCTGCAATCAAGCCCACCAGCATACCTATGCCTGCGCCAAACTGCATCATAGAGAAGAACGAGCCAACGATAGCACCCGCAACCAAACCAGCAATCATGCCCGGCACCATATAGGTTTTGACCTCGACCACCTCGGTATGCTGCTTTGCCTCCTCCAGCAAAAGTTCATCTTCACTCTTCTTGGGGGTATCATCGCCCTCGAAAGCGCTCTCGTCAATAAATGGATTCTTATTTTTCATAGCCACAGCCATTTAGGAGGGATACACCTTAGATTAAACAGTCCGCCAGGCTATGGTCTGAGACCGCTACCGCCCTGCAATGTGATGGTCTCGCCCGTAACATACTCGGCGTCATCTGAGGCAAGGAATACGCACACGCGACCAATATCGCCCTTAGGGTCGGCAAAGTGACCCAATGGAATACCCTGAATTGTCTTCTGATATAGCTCGGGGAAGTTCTCGCGCCACTGCTGCAAGCTCTCGGTCATAGCAAGAGGACAGATGACATTCACTCTCACACCATCGGGACCCCACTCGGCTGCTGCCACACGCGACATGCCTCGAATACCCTCCTTCGCCGCAGCGTATGAAGCCTGTCCCAACTTACCAAACAGACCCGCACCCGAAGCAAAGTTAATAACCGAGCCTCGCGAAGCCTTCAGGTAAGGGAAACACTCGCGCATATAGAAGAATGCCGCATACAATCCCGAATAGATTGCAAGGTCGAAATCCTCCTTCGTATGCTCAACAAGCGGCATACCCGACTTCGACACCTGAGCGTTGTTTACCAATGTATTGAGTTTACCGAACTTCTCAATCGTTTTAGCTACAACCATCTTGATAGCCTCCTCGTTTGCGCCATCGGCAACAATAGGCAACACCTCGACACCATACTGCTCCTCCAACTTCTGCTTAGCCTCGAGCAAACGTGACTCGGTTCTTCCCGTAATAACCAGATTTGAACCCTCCTCGGCAAATGCCTCAGCCAAACCAAATCCAATACCTTTTCCGCCACCGGTGATGAGGGTGACATTTCCATTCAATCGTTTCATAATTATTGCTTTTATAATTTATTCAATATTTACAATCGCCACAATGATATTACTATGGACGAACGTCGTTCAAAATTAATAA